>CANIRG010000160.1 GCA_947469635.1 Rhodospirillales bacterium
GTTGCTGCATCGCGGGCTCGCGGTGTGGGAATCGCTCGCCATCGCCGAATACCTGAACGACCTCAAGCCCGAGTCGGGCCTGTGGCCGCCGTCGGCCGCCGCGCGCGCCCATGCCCGCTCGATCTCGGCGGAAATGCATGCCGGCTTCGTCGACCTGCGCAGCAAGATGCCGATGAACATCCGCGCATCCTATCCCGGCAAGGGCATGACGCCGGCGGTGCGCGCCGACATCGAGCGCATCACCGGCCTGTGGCGCGACTGCCGCAAGCGCTTCGCCGGGGCTTTCCCCCAGAACGACGATGGCTTCCTGTTCGGCGCCTTCGGCGCCGTCGATGCCATGTTCGCGCCGGTCGTCACGCGTTTCCGCACCTACGCCGTGCCGCTCGATACCGATGCCGAGGCCTATTGCACGGCCGTCATGGCGCACCCCGCCCTGAAGGAATGGGTGGCGGCGGCCAAGAACGAGCCCTGGCTGATCGCGTCCGCCGAGCTCGAGTAGGGCGAGTTTCGAGGCCGGTCCCGTTAAAGAAACATGAAAATAACGGTGACGAAAGGTAACCGGGTGACGCATGCCGACCATGATGCACCCGGCGGCACCGAATCGACGAATACGGTCCCTACTGCCGCGTCGGCAGGCCCCCAGCGCGCTTTCACGATACCATTGACATCCCTACAGCGGACCGAATCTATGGCGCCAGGAGGTCGGATGGAGCAGCTGATCGGCGTAGGACTGTATACGCCCGCAGAAGCAGGGCGGCTTTTGCACGTGTCTCCTGCCAAGATTTCCCGTTGGCTCCGCGGACATGACAGGAGAGGCGTGCGCTACGACTCGCTGTGGGCCCCGCAGGTCGAGCTTGGCGACGGAAAGGTCTACCTCGGCTTCCGCGACCTCATGGAAGTACGGATTGCGGACAAGTTCATCGGCTATGGAGTGTCGCCTCAGCGGATTCGAGCGGCAATAAGATTGGCCCGAGAGGTCCTTCGCGAGGATCGTCCGCTTTCGACAGATCGCTTTCGCACCGACGGCCGCGATATCTTCCTGCGCGTCGTCGAGAAGGATGAACAGGGAGAGGAGCGCGAGCGCCTGCTGAACCTTTTCCGGCGTCAGTACGAGTTCAAGCAGATCATTGAACCGTTGTTGAAGACCATCGATTTCGATGATCGCGGGGCTCCCCTCCAGTGGTGGCCACTGGGAAAGCGCGGTCACATCGTCGTCGATCCGGCTCGATCCTTCGGACAACCGATCGACAGCGTTACCAGCGTTCCTACTGCCGTCCTCGCCGCCGCCGGTCGTCAGGAAAGCCTCGCCACGGCAGCTCGTATATATGAAGTGCCGCCGGCGGCGATCCAGCGGGCCATGCAATTCGAAGCCCAAATGGGCCTTCGGGCAGCCGTGTGAACGTTCTCTTCGACAATTGTACCGCTCCCGTACTTGCGTCGACGCTGCACGGATTCATTGGTCACATTGGGCATACGGCAGTGCATATCAAGGAAGTGCACGGGCTGCCTGACGGGCGCCATTCGACCGATCTCGAATGGATTCGCCATCTTCAATCCCAGCGTGACTGAATTTTCGTCACTGGTGATGGCCGTGTTCTCAAGAACCGGCCCGAAAGGGATGCCTTGAGATCGGCCGGCCTTCACGGTTTCGTATTGGCTCCGGCATACCAGCGAACGCCGATCCATCAGGTGGCGGCGACGCTCGTGTGGAAGTGGCCTGAAATCGAAGCCGTCACCAAGTTGGTCTCGGCGCCTTCCATGCACGAGATACCGATCGGCCGAAGCAGCAAGCTGCGGCCTCTGCCCTTGTAGGTGCTCGGTTCGATCTGCGGAGCACAAACAAAAACGCCCGACGGATCGCTCCGCCGGGCGTTCATGCGTGAGGGCTACAGGCTCGAATTGGGCTTGGGCAGCGTCGTTGGGACCGTTCTCAGGATCTTGTAGCCGACGTGCTCCAGCTTGACGGCCTCCGCCAGCGCTTCCGCGAGGCTCGAATAGCCGATGCCGATTTCAGATTTGGTGCGGGGATCGATCGCCCACACCATGTGCTTGCCGAAGGCTGGTTCTTTTGTCATCGCGCACCATACAGCACCGGGGCGCTGGCGGCGAATCAGATGAGGCCCGCCGCGAGCAGGCGCTCGAAGCGCTCCTCCACGGCCGGGATACGGAGCGCGAAGTCTTCGGACCGGAACCAGCTGTCGCCCCAATGCGGCGCGCCGGTGGCCCAGGCACCCAGCGCCCAGATCTCGCGGACCAGGATCAGTGGCTCCACGGCTTTCCTGTCCGCTGCGGCGAGCGGCGTCACCGATTGGTAGCCTGACAAGAAGTCAGCCCAGATCGCCTCGCGCTGATCGTCCTCGAATCCCTGGCAGGTCCAGAGGAACGAGGCGAGGTCGTAGGCGATCCAGCCCATGCCGCAGTCATCGAAGTCGAGCAGTGTCGCGACACCTTCCTCGACCAGCGCGTTGCCGCCGTGGAAATCGCCGTGGCAGAAGCCCAGGCCCAGCACCGCTGTGAGCGGCGAGAAACGGGCGGTGAATTCCGTCGCCACGTCGAGCAGACGACAGGCAAGGTCCGGCCGATCGCCGAGCACCTCGCCGGCCCAGCTGGCCGGACGCAGTACCAACGAGTCGAGATCGAGGCGGCGCAGCATCGCAGCCGTGGGATCGCTCAGCCGAACGGCGTGGAGCTGCGCCAGCGTCCGGCCTTGAGCGGCGGCCTGCCCGGTCTGGCCTTCGATGCCGCCCGCGGGCTCGAACAGCAAGGCGGCCCGTTCACCCTCCGGGGCCGCGACCGGTTGCGCGAAGCTTCCATCGCGGCCACGGACGGCGACGGCGACCGAAGCGCCGGCCGCTTTCACCTCGGCAAGCGCCTGGCCCTCGCTCTCGGCATCCCGCAGCGAGCGCCGTCCGTGCTGGCCGATGCGAAGGAAGAAGCGCCGCGCACCGGCGATCTCGTAGACATCGTTGAAGCCGCGACTGACCAGCCGCGCGGTGATCGAACCATCGATCGCAAAAGTCGCGGCAGCAAAGGCGGCGACCGCCGGACCGGCGAAGGTCGTGTGAACGACGGCGCCGGGCGTCCAGATCGAAGTCATGGCCAGGGTCGATTCCTTCCGCGCGATCGGCGAACCCGAGCGATGTGTCCCGCCGATTGGCGCTTGACCCATCCTCATCAGGGTGCGGAACATGCAAGCCGCATGCACACCATAGCTCGCCGAACCCTGCTACGCTCTGCCCTCGCATCGTCCGTCCTTGCGGCACCGTCCATTGCTCGTGCCCAAAGCGATTACCCCAATCGAACGATCCGCCTGGTGATCCCCTGGCCGCCGGGCGCCTCCGCCGACGCCTTCCTGCGCGTGATGGCCGAGCAGGCGGGCAAACGGCTTGGCCAGTCGATCGTGCCGGACAACAAGCCGGGCGCCAACGGGTCGCTGAGCGCCGTGGCCCTGAAGGACGCCAGGCCCGACGGCTACACGCTGGGCCAGATCCACACCGGCACGTTTCGCGCCCAGCTGATGGCCGAGAAGCCGGCCTACGACACGCTGAAGGACTTCACCTACATCATCCAGGTCTCGGGCTCCGTGCACGGCATCGTCGTGCGCGCCGACAGCCCTTGGAAGACGCTGGAGGAGTTCGTGGCCGCGGCCAAGGCCAGCCCCGGCAAGCTCAACTACGGCACCTTCGGTCCGGCCTCGGTGCAGAACCTCACCATGGTCGACCTGCAGCAGCGGCTCGGCATCGAGCTCACGCATGTGCCCTATCGCGGCGGCAGCGAGCTCTACCAGGGCCTGCTCGGCAGCCAGATCGAGGCGGTGGCCGATGCCAGCGGCTGGATCCCGCTGGTGCAGGGCGGCCAGTTCCGCCTGCTCGTGGTCTGGGGCTCCAGCCGCATGAAGCTGTTCCCCGACGTGCGCACACTGAAGGAGGCCGGCATCGACCTCGAGGTCAACTCGCCCTACGGCATCTGCGGGCCCAAGGGCATGGACCCGGCCGTGGTGAAGAAAATCCACGACGCCATGAAGGAAGCGCTCTACGACCCCGCGACCCAGGCGGTCATGGAGAAGTTCAGCATGCCGGTGCTCTATCGCGATACCGCCGCCTATGCAGCGGCGGCGCCGGTGCAGGACCAGATCGAGCGCGACAACCTCAAGCGCGTCGGCATGCTCGGCAAGCAGTAACGTCGCTCAATGCGCCAGCAGGAGCGGCACCGGGCAGGCGGCGATCACCTTCGCGGTGGCGCCGCCCAGCCCCAGGAAGTTCGAGAGCTGGCCATGGCCGTAGGCGCCCATCACCAGCAGGTCGGCGCGCTTCTCGTTCACATATCCGATCAGGGCGCGGCCCCGCGCACGACCTGACGTGGCGCCGAGTTCCATCGTCGCCATCGCGGCGTCGATGCCGCGGCGGCGCAGGTTGCGCAGCAGGAGAGGCGTGCCAATCTCCCCCGGGGACGAGGCGGGCGTCGCGTCGGCCACGAGGATCGTCACCGTCCGTGCCTTCTCGAGAAAGGGCAGCGCCGAACCGACGGCGCGCGCGGCCTGGGCGCTGCCGTTCCAGGCGACGACCACGGACGCGATCGGTCCCGCCACCGGAACCGGCGGCGCGACGACCACGGGACGCGCGCAGTCGAAGATCGCCGCCCTGACCGTCGCCGGGTCGATGTTCTCCTCATCGGCGCCGGGCCTGCCCAACAGCACGAGGTCGGCGTAGCGCCCCATCGCCACGAGCCGCTGCCGCGTGACGCCGTCGCCGCCGGTGAAGGTGGCGCCGGCGATCGGGGCGAGCAGGTCGCGAAAGGCGAGCTCGGTATCCCGCGCGCGCGCCTTCAGCCGGAGGTCGGACACACCCTTGAGAAAGGGCAGGGCCTCGGCCGCGATATTGACGTCATCGGCCCGGTCCTCGGAGAAGTGAACCGCATCGACGGTCCCCTCGAACATCGCCGCGATCCTCGCCGCGAGGCCGAAGGACATTGCCGCATCCGGCCCGCCCTCGGAAATTGCAAGAATCGACTTGTACATGGCCTCGGCCTCCCCGCCGCCGGTCGAGAGTCGGACTACCACACTCCGAAGAAGATGCCGTGCTTCTTGTGGGTGGCGGTGCGGGCTTCGACGTAGGCGTCATCGACGGTGACACGGGTCTTGCGGGCCTTGAGCCAGGCGGAGAGCCGCTCCTCCATCTCGCGGCGAACGGGGGCATGGGCATCGTCGGCGCCGAGATCGATGCGCTCCCGTGGATCGTTGGCGAGATCGAACAGCATCGGCCGGAAGTCCTGCCACCACACGTATTTCCAGCGATCGGTGCGGACCATGATGGCGCGGCACTCCTGCGGGCGGCGCTTCAGCAGGTGCCGCGCCTCGCGAAACGAATAGTCGAGCTCGGAGAACACAGCGTCGCGCCACGCCTCGACCTTGCCGCCGCGCAGCAGCGGCAAGAGCGACCGGCCCTCGACGAGATGGTCGTAGGCGGGCTGGCCCAGCGCCGCGAGGCAGGTCGGCACGACGTCGACAGCTTCGACGAAACGCGGGTCGACGGTTCCACGCGAGGCATCGGCGGCGGGATCGGGATCGTAGACGATGAAGGGCACGCGCAGCGCCTCCTCGTAGAACATCTCCTTCTCGCCCAGCCAATGGTCGCCCAGGAAATCGCCATGGTCGGCGGTGAAGACGATCAGCGTGTCGTCGAGCCGGCCGGCCTTCTCCAGCTGGGCGAACAGGCGGCCCAGCCAATCGTCGATCTGGCGGATCAGGCCCATGTAGGTCGGCCGCACCGTGTCGGGCGCCTCGGGGCGGCTGAACGATACGGACTCCTCGTGCTTGCGGTAGGCCGCGAGCACGGGATGCTGGTTGGCCAGCTCCGCTTCGTCGCGATTGAGGGGCAGGCAATCCTGCGGCCCGTACATGTCGTTGTAGGGCGCCGGCGCCATGTAGGGCCAATGCGGCTTCACGTAGCTGAGATGGAGGAACCACGGCTTGTCGCCCATCTCGTCGATGAAGCGCATCGCCTCGCGCGTCATGTAGGCGGTCTCGGAATGCTCCTCCGCGACGCGCGCCGGCAGTCGGGCATTGCGCATGTTCCAGCCCGAGAGCTTCTCGCCACCGGGACCGTCGGCCGCGATCACGTAATCGCTCCACGGATCTTCGGACGGGTAGCCGTGCGCGCGCAGGTAGGCGGCATAGCCGCTCTCGCTGCCGGGCGGCGAATGGCCGTCGTAGCGGTCGAGCTCTTCGAACCGACCGGCGCGCATCAGCGCCGCCAGCGCCGAGCCGCCCTCGATGCCGGAGCGCTCGAGCCCGTCGGTGTCGGGCAGCACATGGGTCTTGCCCGCCAGGGCCACGCGCATGCCGGTGGGCAGCAGATAGTCGCCGATGGTCTTCTCGCGCATCGACAGCGGCACGCGGTTCCAGGTGGCGCCGTGGCTGAACACGTAGCGGCCGGTGTAGTAGCTCATGCGCGAGGGGCCGCAGACGCCCGACTGCACATAGGCACGCGGGAACAGCACGCCGCGCCTGGCGAGCGCGTCGATGGCGGGCGTCTTCAGATGCGGATGGCCGGCGCAGGAGAGGTGATCGGCACGCAGCTGATCGCACATGATGAACAGAACATTGCGGACCTTGCCCACGTCTTCTTTCCTCCCCCGTCGATTGCGCTTATCTAAGCCGCATGAGCGACGCCCCGTCCATCCGCGACATCATCGACTTCTGGTTCCTGCCCCTTGGCGATCCCGGCCATGGCCAGCGCCGCGACATCTGGTGGCAGAGCACGCCCGAGTTCGACACCGAAACCTTGTCGCGCTTCGGTGCGACCATCGACCGGGCAGTCGCGGGCGATCTCGACTCATGGGTGGAATCGCCCGAAGGCGCGCTGGCGCTGATCCTTCTGTGCGACCAGTTCCCGCGCAACTGCTTCCGCCGTTCCGCCCGCGCCTTCTGCGGCGACGAGAAGGCGCGATGGGCGGCACGGCAGGCGCTCGCCCGCTTCTATCCCGTGTCCTTCAGCCGCGATGTCCGGCTCTTCTTCTATATGCCGTTCGAGCACAGCGAGTCGCTCGCCGACCAGGAGCTGGCCTGCGCGCTGTTCGCAGCCCTGGGCGGCGAGGAGACCGTGAAATACGCCATCGAGCATCGCGACATCGTCGCCCGCTTCGGCCGCTTCCCGCATCGCAACGAGGTGCTGGCGCGCGATGCAACGGCGGACGAGATCGACTATCTCAAGACGGCGAACCGTTTCGGGCAATGACCGCGCGATAGAGCAACGTCATCTCGGCGCCGAAGCAGCAGAAGATCACGCGCTCGGCACTCGGGCCGGCATGCGCCCGTACCTCGCGCACGGCGATCTCCGTCGCCGGTTGCTTGGGATAGCCATAGACGCCGGTCGAGATCGCCGGGAAGGCGATGCTCCCGAGACCGTGCTTCTTTGCCAGCATCAGGCTGTTGCGATAGCAATTGGCGAGGAGCGCGGGCTCGTTGGACGTACCGCCGCTCCATATCGGTCCGACCGTATGGATGACGTGACGCGCCTTCAATCGTTAGCCTTTGGTGATCCTGGCTTCGCCGGTGGGGCAGCCGCCCAGGGTGCGGCATTCGGCGAGCAATTCCAGGCCTGCGGCCCGATGGATGGCGCCATCGACACCACCGCCGCCCAGCAGGCTCGAATTGGCGGCATTTACGATGGCATCGACGTCGAGGCGGGTGATGTCCCCCTCGACGATCTCGATGCGTAGCGGCACCTGCCTACCAGTAGCGGCCTACCAGTATCTGATCGGGCCGGTGTCGAGGTGGACGAAGCCCGAGCGCGGATAGTAGCCGACGCCGCCCATGCCGAGCGAACGAGCGGCCTGGCGCATCTTGAACACCGGCATGCCGACGAAGCGGACATCCATGGCGTTGCCGTTCATGTGCTGGCTGTCGCGCGCCACGCCACGGCTGACGCTGGCCAGCCAGGCATTGGTGGTGGGCGAGCGGTAGGCCGACAGGACCTCGACGGTGCCTTGGAAGCCCGTGACCTGCAGCGTGTGCCACAGCACGTCGAACAGCAGCGGATCCATCTCCGTGCGGGCGCCGTCGTGGTTGTCGCGCAGGAAGCTGTTGAGCTTGTCGAGTGCGTCACGGCGGTAGGTGCCGTCGGACCAGTAGGTGACGCTGAGCGACTCGCCCGAATTGACGTTCACCAGACTGAGGCTGCGCGGGCTCGTGAGATCGAGCTGCGGCGGAGGCGGCGGAGGCGCCGCCGACGGGGCGAAGCCGCCGTAGCGCGAGCCACGCAGAGCCTGCGGGGTCGTCGGACGCTTGGCGTGGCTGTTCACCTGGGCGCTCGCATTCGCCTTTGGAGCCGCCTTGTTATTATGCGGCGCCACTGCAGCCGCTTTGCGCAGAACCGGCTTCGCTGCCGCTTTCTTGCCATCTTCAGCCGCGGTGCCTCGCAACACCGCAGGCTGGGCTGAGCACACACCGGCAAACGCCAATGTGGCCGCCATTGCTAGCATTAAGGTCCGCATCCCCGCCCCGACTGTTGCATTTTTGCCACGAGCTTTTCTATCAGAGACCCATACGTGACTCAAAGCGAAATTCTGGCGACCGTGCGGCAGCTAGGCGGACAACGTCACCTATCACACAAACTGTCGGGCCGCGCATTTGGGCGCGCAGCGCCTGCCGTTCGATCGTGCCGAGCGTGCCGACGACCCTTCGTTCCCCGTCTGTCGTGCCATTTTCGATGAGGGCGATCGGCGTGGCGGCCGACATTCCATGCTGCAGGAGCTGGCGGGCGATGCCCGGCAGGGCTTCGGTTCCCGCGTAAATGACGACAGTTTGCCGCGGACGAGCGAGCGCCGGCCAGTCGAGGTCGAGCCGCCCGTCTCTTTCATGTCCGGTAACGAACACACAAGCCTGGGCATGATCGTGATGGGTGAGGGGAATCCCGGTGCTGGCCGCGCAGCCCAGCGCCGCCGTGATGCCCGGCACGACCTCGACGGCGACACCTGCCGCCAGGAGGGCCTCGACCTCCTCGCCGCCGCGGCCGAACACGAAGGGATCTCCACCCATCAGCCGCACCACGCTCTTGCCGGCGCGGGCGAGCGCCACCAGCCGGTCCTCGATCCCCGCTTCGTCACCGACCGGGACGCGCTCGGCATCGCGACGCGCCATCGCCAGGATCTCGGCCGGCACCAGCCGATCATGAACCACGACGTCGGCATGCTGGAGCAGGCGATGGGCCTTCAGCGTCAGCAGGTCGGGATCGCCCGGCCCCGCCCCCACGACATGAACCATGCCGGCGACCGGCGCCGCCGGGCTGCGTGCCGAATCGAGCAGGCGGATCAGCTCGCGCCGCGCGCCGATCTCGTCTCCCGCCAGCGCCAGCTCCCCGACGCGCCCCTCGAACACGCGATCCCAAAAGCGGCGGCGCAGGCGGGGCTCGACCAGGGTGCGGCGGACCTGGGAACGGAAGATCTCGGCGAAGCGCGCCAGCCGCCCGATGGCCGCCGGCAGCACGCGCTCGATCTCGGCCTTGAGCTTGCGCGCCAGCGCCGGCGCCGCGCCGCCGGTGGAGATGGCGATGGTGATCGGCCCGCGATCGACGATCGCCGGCATGATGAAGCTCGACAGCGCCGGCCGGTCGACGACATTGACCGGCAGGCCGCGCCGCTCGGCGGCATGGGCGACCCGCGCCGCCAGAAGATCGTCGTTGCCGGCCACGATGGCGAGCGAGACGCCTTCGAGATCGCCGTCGTCGAACGTGTGCCCGCCCCAGACGATGCGACCGTCGGCGATCAGCTGCGCGATCTCGCCCACGACGGTTTCGGCGACCAACGTCACCTGCGCGCCGGACGCCAGCAGCAGCTCGATCTTGCGCGCCGCCGGCTCGCAGCCGCCGACGACCAGGGCCCGACGGCCCTGCAAGGTGAGGAAGAGCGGGAAGCTCTGCATCACGCGGCCTTCTTCGCGCGAGCGCCGCGCAGCAAGGTGCGGATCTCCGGACGGCAGGAACCGCAGTTGGTCCCGGCGCGCGTGACGGCGCCGACCGCATCAAGCGACACGGCGCCACCGGCGATGGAAGTCTCGACGGCGGCACACGACACGCCGAAGCAGGCGCAGATCTCGCCGCCACGGTCCGCGCCATCGCCGCCATGCAGCAAAGCGTTGCGCTGCTCGACGCTCAGCCGATCGATCGCCATGAAGGGCGTGAGCCGATCGCGCCTCGTGTCGTCGCGCATCTCGCTCACGGCAAGAACGGCTTCAAGTCGGCCGTCGCCGATCACGGCGCCGACACCGGACTCGCCCGTGAGCCACGGCCCCGGATTGGTCGCGCGCACCGCAGCGGAGAGCACACGCTGCGCTGCAGCAATCGACTGACCGCCCGCCAGCACATAGGCATGGAGACCGGTGCCCTTGATGCGCGCCCCATAGGAAACGTCTGGCAACATGATCGGGCGGCGAGCGAGAATCGTGCCATGCCAGCGCATATGAAGACGACTGATTTGCACAGGAGTGTGCTTGAGCTCGGGCTGGCCCGAGATCGGATCGACGGCGGGATTGACCACTGCATTGACGCGAGAGGCGCGCGAGGTCTGCGCCGTCCAGTGCATCGGTGCAAAGGCCTCGCCTACCCGCACTGAATCGGACAGATGGACTCGCAGTGTCGCCGCGCCCCATGAGCTCGCGAGCTCGGCAATATCGCCCTCGCCAAGACCGCGCTCGGCGGCATCGAGCGGATGAAGATCGACCGTGGGCTCGGGCCGGTGGCCGGCGAGGCGCGGCGATTTTCCGGTGCGCGTCATGGTGTGCCACTGGTCGCGCACGCGGCCAGTGTTGAGCCGCAAAGGACGCTCTGAATCGGGTGCATGGGTCGGTGCGCGCGCTACCGTCGGCAGGAAGCGCGCGCGGCGATCGGCATGGAAGAAGCCGCCGTTGGCGAAGAAACGTCCATCCGGCGACGCGCCCCACACGAACGGCGTAAGCTGCTCGTAAGCTTCGTCGTCGATGCGGGCCTGATCGCCGATATCGAAGTCGCGCGCGCCGCCGTTCTCGAAGGAGGAGAGCGCGGCGTGCTCGCGGAAAATGTCGGCGACGCCCTTCCAGGCGAAGGCCTCGCCGAAGCCCATCCGCCGCGCGACCTGGGAGACGATCCACCAATCCTGCCGCGCCTCGCCGGGCGGCGAGAGGAAAGGCCGTTGCCGCGAGATGCATCGTTCGGAGCTCGTGACCGTGCCGTCCTTCTCGCCCCAGGCAAGCGCCGGGAGCCGCACGCGGCAGGCATCGACCGTGTCGGAAGCGCGTATCGGCTCGGAGACGACGGACAGCGCGCACGTCTTCAGCGCCGCGCGCACGGCATCGGCATTGGGCAGGCTCGCCACCGGATTGGTCGCCATGATCCAGAGCGCCTTGATCTCGCCGCGCCCCACTGCCTCGAACAGGTCGACCGCCTTGAGGCCGGGCTTCGTCGCCATGCGCGGCGCATTCCAGAAACGGCGGACGCGATCGACGTCGGCCGGCGCGAAATCCATGTGCGCGGCCAGCGTGTTCGACAGCGCGCCGACTTCGCGGCCACCCATCGCATTGGGCTGGCCGGTGATCGAGAAGGGGCCCATGCCCGGCCGCCCGATACGGCCCGTCATGAGATGGCAGTTGATGATCGCGTTCACCTTGTCGACGCCCGCGCTCGACTGGTTCACGCCCTGCGAATAGAGCGTGACGGTCTTCTCGGTGCGCCCGAACCAGTCGAAGAAGGTGGCGACGTCGGCCGGCGGAAGGTCGCACACGGCAAGGTCGCTCGCGCGTGCTGCATCGAGTGCCGCCTCGACGCCCGACGTATGGCGCGCGACGAAGTCGGCCACGGGCAGGCTCGCCAACAGCGCGTTGAACAGCGCCACGTCGCTGCCTGGCGCGAGCGCCAGATGCAGGTCGGCGATATCGCAGGTCTCGGTGCGGCGCGGGTCGATCACCACCACCTTCATCGACGGCCGCGCGCGCTTGGCCGCTTCGAGGCGCTGGAACAGCACGGGATGGCACTAGGCGAGGTTGCTGCCGACCAGCACGACGAGATCGGCGAGCTCGAAATCCTCGTAGAGGCCGGGCACCGTGTCGCTGCCGAAGGCGCGCTTGTGGCCCGCCACCGACGAGGCCATGCAGAGCCGCGAGTTGGTGTCGATGTTGGCGGTGCCGAGGAAGCCTTTGATCAGCTTGTTGGCGGCGTAATAGTCCTCGGTGAGGAGCTGGCCCGACACATAGAAGGCCACCGAGTCTGGCCCATGCCTGGCGACGGCAGCGCGAAACCCGTCGGCAACCGTATCGAGTGCCGTCTCCCACGACACGCGCCGCCCATCGACCTCGGGATGCAGCAGCCGATCCTCGAGCGACAGCGTCTCGCCCAGCGCCGCGCCCTTGGAGCAGAGTCGCCCGCGATTGGCGGGATGCTCGAGATCCCCCGCCATCTCCGCCCCGCCGCGCCCATCGGGACTCGCCACGACCCCGCAGCCGACACCGCAATAGGGACAGGTGGTGCGGATCATGCTCATTGGACCGCGGGCCTCCAGGCCCGCCTCACGCGCATGAGCGGGCCTGGAGGCCCGCGGTCCGGAA
>CANIRG010000161.1 GCA_947469635.1 Rhodospirillales bacterium
ACCTTCCCCAAGGAGATGAAGGCGGTGGCCGACGCCGGCCACGAGATCGGCATCCATGGCTACAGCCACGAGAATCCGATCGCCATGACGCGCGAGCAGGAGACCGAGATCCTCGACAAGTGCATCGAGCTCGTGACCCGGCTCTCCGGCAAGCGCCCGACCGGCTACGTGGCGCCGTGGTGGGAATTCTCGCCCGTCACCAACGAGCTGCTGCTCGAGCGCGGCATCAAGTACGACCATTCGCTGATGCACCACGACCACCAGCCCTACTATGTGAGGGTGGGCGACAGCTGGACCAAGATCGACTATGCCGCGAAGCCCTCGACCTGGATGACGCCGCTCAAGCGCGGGCAGGAGACCGACCTGATCGAGATCCCGGCGAGCTGGTACCTCGACGACCTGCCGCCGATGATGTTCATCAAGAAGTCGCCCAACAGCCACGGCTTCGTCAACCCGCGCGACATCGAGCAGATGTGGCGGGATCAGTTCGACTGGGTCTATCGCGAATACGACTACGCGGTCTTCCCCATGACCATCCATCCCGACGTCTCGGGCCGGCCGCACGTGCTGATGATGCTGGAGCGGCTCTACCACCACATGATCGGCCATCCCGGCGTCAGGTTCGTCACCATGAACGAGATGGCCGACGACTTCGCCCGCCGCTCGCCACGCAAGAAGTAGCATCATGTGCGCCCTCTGCGGCGTGCTGGGCGGCAGCGACCACTGGACCGATACAGCCGCGCGGCCCGGCGTCTTCACGCGCAACGTCGATTCGCTGCAGCGCCGCCGCGAGCGCCTGAACCGCGTCTCGGCGGCGCAGAGGGTGCTGGCCTTCTACGGACTCACCCTGTCGGACTGGCAGGGCACCTCGTTCGTGCTGTCGACGATGACCGGCAAGACCGAGCTGGTCGACAATCTCGCGCACCTTTGGGCCGCGGCCGAGAAGCTCATCCGCCGGCCCTGCGATCCGCTCGATCCGGCGCTGATGGCGCGGCTGGAGACGGTGGATGCCTGAGTTCATCCCCGTCAATTTGATCACGGGCTTTTTGGGGTCGGGCAAGACCACGCTGCTGCAACGCCTGCTCGCCGATCCGGCGCTGTCGGACACCGCCGTGCTGATCAACGAGTTCGGCGAGGTCGGCCTCGATCATCACCTGCTGGAGCGCATCGACGACACGATGGTGCTGCTGAAGTCGGGCTGCCTCTGCTGCACCATCCGCGGCGAGCTGAGCGACGCCATCAAGGACCTTCATTCAAAACGCGAGCGCGGTCTCGTCCCTGCCTTCCGCCGGCTGGTCGTCGAGAGCACCGGCCTCGCCGATCCCTTCCCGATCCTGTCGACCGTGCAGGCCGACCCGGTGCTGCGCCATCATTTCCGCCTCGGCAACGTCATCACCACGGTCGACGCCGTGAACGGCCTCGGCCGCCCCGAGAGCATCAAGCAGGTCGCGGTAGCCGACCGCCTCGTCCTCACCAAGACCGATATCGCGGACGCCACCACGGTCGAGGCATTGATTGCGGAGCTGCGGGCCCTCAATCCCGATGCGCCGTTGCTGATCGCCGCCGAGGAGAAGATCGATGCCGCCGCGCTCATCGGCGACCGCTTCCGGTCGGCGCTCGGTGTCGTCCCCGCCACGCAGGAGTCCTCCCACGGCTCGGTGCATTCCTTCGCGCTCACCGTCGACGGCGCGCTCGATTGGACCATGTTCGGCATCTGGCTGACCATGCTGCTGCATCGCCACGGCGAGAAGGTGCTGCGGGTGAAGGGTATCCTCAATGTCGAGGGCTCGGCGACGCCGGTCGCGGTGCATGGTGTGCAGCATCTCGTGCATCCCCCGGTCCACATGGCGGCGTGGCCCGACGACGACCGACGCTCGCGGCTGGTCTTCATCGTCGACGGGCTGGAGCGCGCATCTATCGAGCGGTCGTTCGCGGCCTTCTCAGCACGTCCCACACACCGATCAGGCCGCGCGGCCACAGCAGCAGGATAGCGGCCAGCACCGCGCCCAGGATGATCTTGTCGCCGTCGCCGCCGATCGAGAAGAAGGTCTGCTGCACGATGATCAGCGCCGTGCCGATCAGCGGTCCCAGCAGCAGGCGCCGGCCCACGATCACGATCGCCGTCAGCATCAGCACCAGGAAATAGCTCTCGAACATGTCGGGCCCGACATAGGCGCGCTGGTAGGCGTAGAGCCAGCCGGCCAGCGCCGAGATCGGCGCCGAGGCCACGAAGACCAGGAAGCGGACGGCGCGGGCATCGACGCCCAGCGCCAGCGCGAGGTCGGGATTCATCTGCACCATCAGCGCGCTGGTGCCGAGCCTGGAGCGGCGGAAGCGATGGATGAACAGCAGGGTCAGCATCAGCAGGCCCCAGGCGATCGGCCACAGCTCGGCATTGCTCGAGCCCGTGATGCCGTGGCCCAGGATCGTGAGCTCGAGCGGCGGCACGCCCACGATGCCATCGGAGCCGCCCAGGAAGGACCAGTTGAAGGCCACCTCCATGGCGACCACGGCGGCGGCATAGGTGACCAGCGAGAAGACGAACTCGCGGGTGCGCAGCGTGGCGGCGCCCAGAGCCGCGGCCAGGATCATCGACAGGACGATGGCGGCGCCCGCCGTCGCCCAGCCGTTCCAGCCGGCATTCACCGCCAGCCGCGAGGCGGCATAGCCGCCGGTGGCCCAGAAGATCGTGTGGCCGAGGCTCACCTCGCCGAGATAGGACAGGATGAGATCGGCGCCGTAGGCCATCACCGCCAGGATGGCGATGGTGGTGCAGGCCGCATAGGCGACCGGCGCGCCGCCCGCGACCGTCGGCACGAAGTAGGCGAGGGCGGCCAGGATCAGGGCGGCCGGCGTGGCGAGGTTCTTCATTTGGCCCCCAGCCCGCGCGGCCGCAACACCAGGACGGTGAGCAACACCAGGAACGCCGCCGCCGTCGTATAGGCGGGCGAGACCAGGGCGCCGAACAGGGCGGTGAACATGCCGAGGCCGAAGCCCGCGAGCAGGCTGCCGCCGACGCTTCCGATGCCGCCCAGCACCACGACCACGAAGGTGAGGATCACCTCGTCGAAGCCCATGCTGGCGAGGATCGGGGTGCGCGGCGCCACCAGCCCCGCGCCCAGCCCAACGGCGGCGCATTCGAAGACGAAGACGCCGATATAGACCAGGGCGGCGTTGATGCCGAAGAGCTGCGCCAGCTTGGGGTCTTCGGCGACGGAGCGCACCACCGCGCCGATGCGCGTGCGGTTCAGCACCAGCCACAGGACGCCGAACAGCAGCAGCGTGCCGACAAGGGTCAGCACGTCCTGCCAAGTGAACCAGATCTCGCCGAAGCGGATGGTCGCGTTCTGCAGCGGGCTGATGAAGCGCTCGGGGTCGCCGCCGAAGATCTTGGCGGCGCCACCCTGCATCACATAGCCGAAGCCCAGCGTCACGATCATCAGGCTGGTGAGGTTCTGCTGCATCACCAGCCGCAGCATCATGGCCTGCAGCAGCACGCCCATCAGGCCGAGCGCCAGCATGGCGAGTGGCACCGACAGGAAGTAGCTCAAGCCCAGCTTGAACATGATGAACCAAGCGATGAAGGCGCCGAGCATATAGAGCTGGCCATGGGCAAAGTTCACCAGCCGCGCCGCGCCCAGCAGCACCGTCCAGCCGATGGCGATCAGCGCATAGCCGGAGCCCAGCACCAACCCGTTGATGAGCTGTTGCGCGAGGTTCATGTCGTGAGGCTCCCGAGATAGGCCTCGAGGATGCGCGGATCGTTCTTCATCGAGGCGGCGGGCCCGCGCGCCACGACCTTGCCGCGCTCCAGCAGGTACAGCTCGTCGACCAGCTCCAGCGTGGCGCGCACGTTCTGCTCCACCAGCAACAGCGACAGGCCGCGATCGACCAGCGTGCGCATGGTGGCGAGCAGCTCGTAGACCAGGCGTGGCGCCAGGCCAGCCGACGGCTCGTCGAGCAACAGCACGCGCGGCGCGGCCCGCAGCGCGCGGCTGACGGCCACCATCTGACGCTCGCCGCCCGACAGCATGCCGCCCTTGTGGCCGCGTCGTTCGGCCAGTCGCGGGAACAGGCCAAAGATCTCCTCCATCGAGAAGACGTGGCGTCCTGTCGTGTCGGTGGGCGGCCGCACGAGGGCAAGATTCTCCATCACGGTGAGGTCGGCGAAGATGCCCTTGCCCTCCGGCACCAGCACCAGCCCGCGCCCGGCGCGGCGATGCGGCGCGAGGCCGTCCAAGGACTCCCCGCCCAGCCTCACGCTGCCGCGCACCATGGGCGTGCCGCGCGACCAGCCGGCCAGAGCATTGATCAGCGTGCTCTTGCCCGCGCCGTTGGCGCCGACCACGCCCACCATGCTGCCTGCCGGCACGGCGACGTCGATGCCGTCGACGGCGAGGTTGCCGCCGTAGCGCACCGAGATGCCTGAGGCTTCCAGTTCGAGGTTCATGCCGCGCGGCCCAGATAGGCTTCGAGCACCGCCTCGTTGCGCTGGATCTCGGCCGGCGTGCCTTCGGCCAGCTTGCGGCCCTGGTCGATCACCACGATGCGGTCGGCGATGGCCATGATGAGGTCCATGTGATGCTCGATCACGACAACGGCGACGCCGCGGCGGCGGATCTCGACCAGCAGGTCGGCGAGCCGCTGCATGTCGGCGCCGCCGGTGCCGGCAGCCGGCTCGTCGATCAGGAGCGCCCGCGCGCCGGCGCCATAGGCCAGCACCACCGACAGCAGCCGCTGCGTGCCATAGGCGATGTCGCCCGGCCGCTTGCCGTGGTCGGCCGGCCCGATGCCGAAGCTCGTCAGCAGCTCGGCCGCCGCGCTCTCCGCGCGCCGGCGCGTAGCAGCCTCCTGCCACGGCATGGCGATCGAGCGCGGCAGCGAGGTCGAATGCTCGCGCAGCATCGAGGCCATGGCATTCTCCAGAAGGGTCAGCTCGCCGAAGAAGGCGTTCTGCTGGAAGGTGCGGCGCAGGCCGCGTCGCGCCAGCTCGTAGGTCGGCAGACCGGTCACGCGCTCGCCGCCCAGCCAGACATCTCCGGCCCGCGTCACCGCATGGGTGACGGCGGCGAAGCACGAGCTCTTCCCCGCGCCATTCGGACCGATGATGCCTAGAATTTCGCCAGAGGCCACCTGCCACGACATGTCGGCGAGCGCCGTCAAGGCGCCGTAGCGGACCGTCAGGCCCGCCACGCGCAGCAGCGGCGATTGTGTCTCCGCCAAGCTACTTCATGACCTCCATCTTCGAGGTCTTGCCGTCGAGGACCTTGAAGATCGTGTGCTTGTGCTGGGCCTGGCCGTTGGCCTCGAAACCCATCTCGCCGAAGAGCGTGCCGGGGATCTTCTTGCCGCGGATGGCACCCGCCACCGTCTTGCGGTCGAGGCTCTTGGTGGCGTTGGCGGCACTCGCCCAGACCATCAGCGCCTGGCCGCCCAGTGCGGCGCCCTTGTCGGGGATCTCGTTGTGCGCCTTCTTGAAGGCCGCGATGAAGTCGAGGTTCTCCTTGATGCCGTCGAACGGCGGCAGGTCGGGGAAGTAGATGTCGGCGGAGATCACGCCCGTCATGGCCTCGCCCGCGATCCGGAACACGGTGGGGAGGATGGTGCCGACGGCGCCCACGAACACGCCGTCGATGCCGGCCTGGCGATATTGCTGGATCAGCGCCGGCATGCCCGAGGACTCGGCGGCGTTGATGGCGACGACCGCATCGGGCTTGGCCTGCTTCACGTTCACGAGGCTGACGCGGAAGTCGGTCTGCTTGAAGGGGAATTGCTCGACGACCACCTTCTCCCAGGGCTTGCCGAGCTTGGTGAGCTCCGCCTCGATCACCGCCTGCGCGCCGTTGCCGTAGGCATCGTTCTGCGACAGGAAGCCGACGCGCTTGGCGCCGATCTTGTTCACCAGGATATCGGCAATGACGCCACCGTCCTGGCCGTTGGAGCTGTTCATGCGTGCGGCATAAGGGTTGGCCGTGCCGGCCAGGATCGGATCGGCCTTCGACACCGCGGTGATGTCGAGGATATCGGCGCGGGCCAGCACCGGCTGCATGGCCAGCGTCACCGGGCTGTTCCAGCCCTCGATCACGACGGCGACCTTCTCGGCCACCATCTCGTTGGCGCGGGTGACGCCGACGGCCGGCGTGCTCTCGTCGTCCTTGGCGATGACCACCAGCTTGCGGCCGAGCACGCCGCCCTTGGCATTGACCATCTCCGCCGCGACCTGTACGGCGTGGAACACCGCCGCCCCGTTGGGGCCGGCCGGGCCGGACATCGGGATGATCACGCCGACCTTGATTGGCCCGTCTTGTGCGAGGGCCGGCATGGCGAGGCCGGCGGCGCCGGCTGTCGCCGCGAATGTGAAATGGCGACGTCCGAGCTTGATCTGGGCCATGGCGTTTCCTCGTCAATGAGCGTTTATTCAGTCAAAGGTGCCGACCGGCATGGGCGGTGTCAATGAAGTCGGAGTAAGGTGGGCCGTGGGTTCGAGAGAACTTGGGGCTTGGGAAGAAAGGGACTGATCATGCGTAGAGTAGTCACGATCGTGGGGACGCTGGCGGCGCTTGGGGCGCTCGCAAGCGGGGCGCTGGCGGCCGACCTGCCGGAGATCCGCAAGCGCGGCAAGCTGCTGGGTGCGACCAGCGGCAATCTGCTGCCTGTCTCGTACGTCAACGAGAAGAACGAGCTGGTCGGCTACGACATCGAGGTCGCGCACTACATGGAGAAGAAGCTCGGCCTGCCGATCGACATCGCCAAGCTCGACTTCAAGGGCATCATGCCCGGCCTGCAGACCGGCCGTTTCGATGCGGTGTTCTCCAACGTGAACATCACCGCCGAGCGCAAGCTGATCTTCGACTATTCGATCCCCTATTCGCGCTCGGCCATCGTGGCGGTGGTGCGCACCGGCGTGAACGACGTGAAGAGCTACAAGGACCTCAAGGGCAAGGCCGTGGGCGGCATCTCGGGCGGCGCGGACGGCGAGCTGCCGGCGCGTGAGATCGAGAAGCAGTTCGGCGAGTTCAAGTCCTTCAAGGGCTATCCCGGCAATGCCGAGCTGTTCGCCGACCTGGCCGTCGGCCGCATCGACGTGGCGATCTCGCCGGATACGGCGGCGGCGGCCTTCCTGAAGTCGCGTCCCGGCGTCGGCAAGATCACCGGTGAGCCCTATGTCGTGCGCTTCGTCGGCATTCCGATGCAGAAGGATTCGAAGGAGCTGAAGGCCTTCTTCGACCAGGCGATCCGCGACATGAAGAAGGAAGGCCTGCTCGACAAGTGGGGTTCGCAGTTCTTCGGCATCGAGAAGTACAGCGCCGACCTGGTCGACCGCGATCCCTGATGAACATCGACTTCAGCATGGTCATCCCCTACCTGCCGATCCTCTTCAAGGCAGCGGGGATGACCATCGTGATCACGGTGCTGAGCCAGGCGATCGGCACGTTCATCGGCTTCTTCCTGGCGCTCGGCCGCATGTCGCGCTTCGCCGTGTTGCGCGGCGTCGTCTGGACCTATGTGCTGATCTTCCGCGGCACGCCGATGCTGCTGCATCTGTTCTTCGTCTATTACGCGGCACCCGCTTTCGGCCTCACGCTCGAGCCGTTTCCGGCGGCGATCGTGGCCATGTCGCTCAGCACCACGGCCTATAATTGCGAGATCCTGCGCACCGGCCTGCAGGCCGTGCATCGCGGCCAGATCGAGGCCGCCCAGGCCGTCGGCATGACCTGGCCACGCATATTGCGCACCATCGTGATTCCGCAGGCCCTGCGCGTCTGCATCGTGCCCTACATGACCAACTTCATCTCGCACACCAAGGGCTCGTCGCTGGCCTCGGTCATCACCGTGCCCGAGCTGATGCTCTCGGCGCAGATGATCTATTCCAGCACCTACCGCGCCATCGAGATCCTGACGGCGGCCGGTGCTATCTACCTGATGCTGACCAGCGCCCTTACCCTCGTGCAGCTCTGGCTCGAGAAGTGGCTGCGCTTCGACGAGCGTGGCCTCAGCCAGCGCCGGCGGCGGCAGCTCCTTCTGTCGGCGGGCGGCAATGGCTGAGCCGCCGATGATCGAGGTTGCCGGCCTCAGCAAACGGTTCAGCGAGAGCATCCTCGCCCTGGACGGCATCGACCTCACGGTCCAGCCGGGCGAGGTGGTCTGCCTGATCGGACCCAGCGGCTCGGGCAAGAGCACGCTGCTGCGCAGCATCAACTTCCTCGAAGAGCCGACCGGCGGCGTCGTGCGCGTTGCCGGCAAGCGCGTCGGCTTCGTCGAGAGGAACGGCCGCGAGCGCCGCCTGGGCGCCCGCGAGATCGCGGCGCAGCGGGCCGAGATCGGCATGGTCTTCCAGCTCTTCTATCTCTGGCCGCACAAGACGGCGCTGGAGAACATCATCCTGGGCCTGGTCGAGGTGCGCGGCCTGTCGACTGCCGAGGCCGCACGCATCGGCCACGAGCTGATGGCCAAGGTCGAGCTCAGCGACAAGATGGATGCTTACCCGGAGCATCTCTCCGGCGGCCAGCGCCAGCGTGTCGCCATCGCCCGCGCGCTCGCCATGAACCCCAAGGTCATCCTGTTCGACGAGCCGACCTCGGCGCTCGATCCCGAGCTGGTGGGCGAGGTGCTGGCGGTGATGGAAAAGGTCGCGAGCGAAGGCATGACCATGGTCGTGGCCACGCACGAGATGGGCTTTGCCCGCCGCGTCGCCCACCGTGTCGTGTTCATGGACCAGGGCAAGATCGTCGAGCAGGGGACGGCCGAGCAGATCTTCGGCAATCCCCAGCACGAGCGGCTGAAACGATTCCTCGATCGAATCCTGGTGTGAACAGTGAAGCTTGCAGGCAAGACGGCCCTCATCACCGGCGCGGCGTCGGGCATCGGCGCCGAAGTGGCGCGCACCTTCGAGCGCGAAGGCGCCGTGGTGGCGCTTGTCGATCGCGACGGTGAGGGGCTGCACGCCTTGACGGCGGAGTTGAAGGCCCCCCGTATCTTTGAAGGCGATGTAGCCGATTCGGCCTTCGTGACCGCCACCGTGGCTCAGCTCCCGCGTATCGACATCGTGCTGACGGCCGCCGGCATGTCGGTGGGCAAGAAGCTCGGCGACACGACCGAGGAGGAATGGGACCGCGTCTTCGCGGTCAATGCCAAGGGCACGTTCCTGTGGCTGCGTGCCGTCCTGCCGGGGATGGTCGCGGGCGGCGGCGGATCGATAATCACCGTGGCCTCGCAGATCGCGCTCAGCGGCGGGCGCGGCAGCGCGAGCTACGGCGCTTCCAAGGGCGCGGTCCTCAGCATGACCCGCTCGGTCGCGCTCGACTATGCCGCCGACAAGGTACGCGCCAACGCGATCGTGCCCGGCGCCATCGACACGCCCTTCCTGCGCCGCTCCTTCGTTCGCCAGCCCGATCCTGAAGCCGCCCGCCAACGCTCGCTCGACCGCCATCCGATGGGCAGGTTCGGCACCGTCGAGGAAATCGCCAAGGCCGCCCTGTTCCTGGCGAGCGACGACTCGTCCTTCACGACGGGCTCGGTCCTGATGGTGGAAGGCGGCTGGAACGCGGCTTAGAGTGTGTTCTGCCTCATGCGGACCGCGGGCCTCCAGGCCCGCTCGAGCTCTTGAGCGGGCCTGGAGGCCCGCGGTCCAATGACGTCTCCTCACCGGCGATCCATGGTAGCCTCAGCCAAACGGAGGAACCCCATGACCGTCACCGTCAGCAACGCGCCGCGCAAGCTCGGCGCCAGCGGCCTCAGCGTCTTCCCGATCGGGCTCGGCTGCATGTCCTTCTCCGGCGCCTACGGCAAGAGCGACGATGCCGAGGCGATCCGCGTCATCCATCACGCGCTCGATCGCGGCGTCGACTTCGTCGACAGCTCCGACATGTACGGCTGGGGCCACAACGAGACCCTGCTCGGCAAGGCGCTCGCCGGAAGCCGGCGCGACAAGGTCATCCTCGCCACCAAGTTCGGCCAGACGCAGAAGCCCGGCGGCGCCAACGGCGTCGACGGCAGCCCCGCCTACGTGAAGGTGGCCTGTGATGCCAGCCTCAAGCGGCTGGGCGTCGATGTCATCGACCTCTACTACCAGCATCGCGTCGATCCCACGGTGCCGATCGAGGACACGGTCGGCGCGATGGGTGAGCTCGTGAAAGCGGGCAAGGTTCGGGCGCTGGGCTTGAGCGAAGCCAAGCCCGAAACCATCCGCCGCGCCCACAAGACCCATCCGCTCGCCGCCGTGCAGAGCGAATATTCGCTGCTCTATCGCCGCGATGCCGAGGAGACGCTGGCGACCACGCGGGCGCTGGGCATCTCCTACGTCGCCTATTCTCCCCTGGGCCGCAGCCTGCTCACCGGTGCGGTGAAGCAGGCGTCGGACATTCCCGAAGGTGACGGGCGTGGCCGCCATCCGCGCTTCGCCGCAGACAATCTCACGCGCAATCTCGGGCTCGTGGCCAATATCGAAGCGATGGCCAAGGCCAAGGGCTGCACGGCGGGGCAGATCGCGCTGGCCTGGCTGGTGGCGCAGGGCACCGACATCGTGCCGATCCCCGGCACCAAGCGCAGCGACCGGATCGACCAGAACATCGGCGCCCTCGATGTGTCGCTGTCGGCCGACGAGGTGGCGCAGCTGTCGTCGGCCATCCCACCCGGCGCCGCCGCCGGGACGCGCTATGCCGAGGCGCAGATGAAGGCGGTCTATCTGTGAGGGCGCTTGGGCTCGCCTTGCTGGCCTGCCTGCTGGCAGGCGGGGCGGCAGCCCAGACCGACGAGGCCGTTGCCATCGCGATCTTCCGTGAGGCGGGCAAGGTGCTGCAGCATCCGCGCTGCCTCAACTGCCATCCCGCCACCGACCGCCCGACCCAGACCGACACCATGCGCCCGCACCAGCCACGCATCGTGCGCGGCGAGGATGGACATGGTCCGGCGGGCCTGCCCTGCAGCACCTGCCATCACAAGGCGAATTTCGATCCGGCGCGCGTGCCCGGTCATCCCGAATGGCATCTCGCGCCGCGGTCGATGGCGTGGCAGGGCAAGTCGCTCGGCGCCATCTGCGTCCAGCTCAAGGACAAGGAGCGCAACGGCGGGCGCGACCTGCCGGGCCTGCTGCGCCACATGAGCGAGGACAGCCTGGTCGGCTGGGCCTGGGCACCCGGTGCCGGCCGCACGCCGGCGCCTGGCACGCAGGAGGAATTCGGTGCGCTGATCCGCGCCTGGATCGATAATGGCGCGCACTGTCCCACGGAGTGATGCCATGACGATCGAACGACGCCGCCTTCTGGGAACGAGCCTCGCGGCGCTGCTGGCCTCGGGCCAGGTCCGTGCCGACGAGTTTCCCTCCAAGCCGATCCGCTGGGTGATTCCGTTCCCCGCGGCCGGCAACTACGACGTCACCTCGCGCATCGTGGGCGAGGCGATGGGCCGCCGCCTCAACCAGACCATCGTCATGGACAACAAGCCGGGCGCCGGCGGCATTGTCGGCCTCGACGCCGCGATCAACGCGCCGGCCGACGGCTACACCGTGGTGATGGCGAGCTTCAGCGTGCTGTTCATCGCCCCGCTGATGGCCAAGCGGCCGTCGATGATCTCCACCGTCGCGCCGCTCAGCGTGCTCACCACCGTGCCCATGGTGATCGTGGCGCGGCCGGGCGGACGCTTCGCCGACATGCGCGCGGTGATGGCCGAAGCCAAGGCCAAGCCGGGCACCGTGAGCATCGGCCATGCCGGCAACGGCACCTCCAACCACGTCGACATCCTGCGCATCCAGGTGAGCGAGAAGGTTCAGTTCAACATCGTGCCCTACAAGGGCTCGGGACCGGGGCTCAACGACCTGTTGGGCGGCAGCCTCGATCTCTACACCGATCAGCTCACGACCTCGCTGCCGCAGATCGCTTCGGGCAAGCTCAAGGCCCTGGTGGCGCTCAGCCCCGAGCGGCTGCCGTCGCTGCCCGACGTGCCGACGCTGAAGGACATCGGCGGCACTGCCTTCGACGGCGGCACCACGGCGGGCCTCTTCGTCAAGGCAGGCACGCCTGCGCCGCTGATCGCCAGGCTGAACGAGGGCGTGACCTTCGCGCTGCGCGACGAGGCGGTCGTGAAGCGCATGGCCGAGCTGGGTGCGGTCACGCGGCCCACGACGCCCGAGCAATATGCCGAGCTTCTGAAGGCGGACGAAGCGAACGTCGTGCCGCTGGTGACATCGGGTCTCTTGAAGCCCGAATAGAACGGACAAGGGAAACGACCATGAGCATTCAACGACGCGCCCTTCTCGGCGGCAGCGCCTTCGCGCTGGCCGGGCTCGGCACCACCGCCCAGGCGCAGGCCTATCCCTCCAAGCAGGTGCGCTGGGTCATTCCTTTCGCGCCGGGCGGCAATTACGACGTCACCTCGCGCATCGTTTCCGATCCGATGAGCCGCCAGCTCGGGCAGGGTGTGCTGATCGACAACAAGCCCGGCGCGGGTGGCGTGGTCGGGTTGGAGAACGCGGTCGCGGCGCCGGCCGACGGCTACACCATCGTGATGGCGAGCTTCACCGTGGGCTATGTGGCGCCGATCTTCGCCGGCAAGCAGCAGATGCTCCA
>CANIRG010000162.1 GCA_947469635.1 Rhodospirillales bacterium
CATCACCCAGGCGCCGGTGTGGGAGAAGATCTGCGACCTGATCGGCAAGCCCGAGTGGAAGACCCATCCCGACTACGCCAAGCCGCCGGCCCGCCTGCCGCGTCTGACGGAGATCTTCGGGGCCATCGAGCAGTGGACGATGACCCTCACCAAGTTCGAGGTCATGAACGAGTGCAACGCGCTCGACATCCCCGTCGGCCCCATCCTGTCGATGAAGGAGATCGCCGAGGATCCGTCGCTGCGCGCGACCGGCACCGTGGTCGAGGTCGATCATCCGACGCGCGGCAAGTACCTGACCGTCGGCAACCCGATCAAGCTCTCCGACAGCATCACCGAGGTCGAGCGCTCGCCGCTGCTCGGTGAGCACACCGACGAGATCCTCTCCAAGGTGCTGAAGTTCACCTCGCGCGAGATCGCCGACATCAAGGCGTCGGGCGCCACGGGTCACGCGCCCAAAGCCCAGGCAGCGGAGTAGACGAACATGCGCATCGTGGTTCACGGTCAGCAGGCCTTCGGCAAGGCCGTGCTCGAGGCCCTGCTCAAGCGCGGCGACAATGTCGTCGCCGTCTATGTGGCGCCGGAAAAACCCGGCGCGAAGCCCGATCCGCTGAAGGAAGCGGCCGTCGCGGCAGGGCTGCCGGTCTACCAGCCGGCCTCCTATCGCAAGCCGGAGGTCGTGGAGGAGTTCAAGGCGCTGAAGCCCGACCTCCAGGTGATGGCGTTCGTGACGCTGTTCGTGCCCGAGGAATTCCTTAACGCACCGACGCACGGCTCGATCCAGTACCACCCGTCGCTTCTTCCTGCCTATCGCGGGGCGTCGGCCATCAACTGGCCGATCATCCTGGGCGAGAAGGAGACCGGTCTCTCGATCTTCTGGCCCGACAACGGCCTCGATACCGGCGACGTGCTGCTGCAGAAGAAGACGCCGCTCAGCGCTACCGACACGATGGGCGAGGTCTACTTCAAGCGCCTGTTCCCGATGGGCGTCGATGCGATGCTCGAGTCGGTCGACCTGGTGAAGGCCGGCAAGGCGCCGCGCCTCAAGCAGGACGAATCGAAGGCGACCTATGAAGGCCGCGCCACCGCCGACATCGCGCGCATCGACTGGGGCAAGTCGTGGCGCCAGATCGATCCGCTGGTGCGCGGCTGCAATCCCGCGCCCGGCGCCTGGACGACCCTCGACGGCAAGACGCTGCAGGTCTTCGACGTCCAGGCCCTGCCGGCCAAGGATCCCAAGGGCATCGGCGGCAAGTACGGCGAGGTCGTCGCGGTCGAGGCCGACGGCTTCACCGTCGTCTGCCCCGACGGCCGCATCAAGGTGCTGCGGGTGAAGCCCGCCGACGGGCCGAAGGTCGGCGCCGGCGAATGGGCCGCCGCAGCGAATCTTGCTGTAGGCATGCGCTTCGCTTGAGCACGGGCAACACACACAACCTCACCCTGAGGAGCCGCGCGGCGCGCGGCGTCTCGAAGGGTGGGCGACAATCTTGGTTTGGCCCACCCTTCGAGACGCGTCCTGCGGACGCTCCTCAGGGTGAGGTGGTGCTACCGTAGGGAAAAGGGAAACAGTTCGATGGCCGGCACGCAGCACAGCAATCCGAAAACGGATATCCAGATCGCGCAGGAAGCCAAGAAGCGGCCGATCATGGAATTGGCGAAGGAGAAGCTCGGCATCG
Source organism: Rhodospirillales bacterium (assembly GCA_947469635.1). GTDB lineage: Bacteria > Pseudomonadota > Alphaproteobacteria > Reyranellales > Reyranellaceae > Reyranella. The sequence goes on from CANIRG010000162.1 coordinate 1,674, forward strand.
AGCCGGAGAATCTCGATCCCTATGGCCACTTCAAGGCCAAGATCTCCATGGACTACATCAAGTCGCTGCAGTCCAAGCCCAACGGCAAGCTGATCCTCGTGTCGGCGATCTCGCCGACCCCGGCCGGCGAAGGCAAGACCACCACGACGGTGGGCCTGACCGACGCGCTCTGCCATATCGGCAAGAAGGCCATGCTCTGCCTGCGCGAGCCCTCGCTCGGCCCCAGCTTCGGCATGAAGGGCGGCGCGGCAGGCGGCGGCTTCGCCCAGGTCGTGCCGATGGAGGACATCAACCTCCACTTCACCGGCGACTTCCACGCCATCGGCGCTGCCCACAACCTCCTGTCGGCGCTGATCGACAACCACATCTACTGGGGCAATGCGCTGGGCATCGACAGCCGGCGCGTGGCCTGGCGACGTGCCATCGACATGAACGACCGCAGCCTGCGCCAGATCGTCTCCTCGCTGGGCGGCGTCGCCAACGGCTTTGCGCGGGAAGACGGGTTCGACATCACCGTCGCCTCCGAGGTGATGGCGATCTTCTGCCTCGCCAAGGACCTCGACGACCTCAAGACGCGGCTGGGCAACATCATCGTGGCCTACACGCGCGAGCGTAAGCCGGTGCGCGCGTCGGAGCTCAAGGCGCACGGGCCGATGACGGTGCTGCTGAAGGACGCGCTCTCGCCCAACCTGGTGCAGACGCTCGAAGGCACGCCCGCCTTCATCCACGGCGGCCCCTTCGCCAACATCGCGCACGGCTGCAACTCGGTGCTGGCCACGACGACGGCCCTGAAGCTCGCCGACTATGTCGTGACCGAAGCAGGCTTCGGCGCCGACCTGGGCGGCGAGAAGTTCATCGACATCAAGTGCCGCAAGACAGGCCTCATGCCCGACGCCGTGGTGCTGGTGGCCACGATCCGCGCGCTCAAGATGCACGGCGGCGTGAAGAAGGAAGACCTCAAGAACGAGAACCTGCAGGCGCTCGAAGCCGGCATGTCCAACCTGCAGCGCCATGTCGAGAACATGCAGAAGTTCGGCCTGACCCCGGTGATCTCGATCAACCGCTTCAGCGCCGACACCGATGCCGAGATCGCCCTGGTCAAGTCGTCCTGCGCCAAGCTCGGCGTCGAGGCGGTGATGGCCGACCATTGGGCCGAGGGCGGCAAGGGCGCCGCCGACGTGGCGCGCGCCGTGGTCAAGGTGATCGACGCGGGCAACAGCAAGATGAAGCTGCTCTATCCCGACGAGATGCCGCTCCTGGAGAAGATCCGCACCATCGCCAAGGAGATCTACCGCGCCAAGGACATCGCCGTGGACAAGTCGGTGCGCGACCAGCTCGCCTCCTTCGAGGCCATGGGCTTCGGCAAGGTGCCGGTTTGCATCGCCAAGACGCAGTACAGCTTCTCCACCAACCCCGACGCCAAGGGCGCGCCCACGGACCACATCGTGACCGTGCGCGAAGTGCGGCTCTCGGCGGGCGCGGAGTTCGTCGTCGCGGTCTGCGGCGACATCATGACAATGCCCGGCCTGCCCCGGGTGCCCGCCGCCAACACCATCGACATCGCCGCCGACGGCAAGATCGTCGGGCTGTTCTAGGCGCTGCCAGGGCGCTGGCCCTCCGGGGTCAGCGCCTGAGGTCGGCGACGCCGAGTTCCTCCCACAGCCAGCTCGTGTCGTAGCTGCGGATCGCGGAGCCCGGCTTCTGCCCGGCATTCGAATTCTCGATATACTTGAGCCAGTCAGCCAAGAGCTCCCGGCCCTCCTTCGTCTTGGCAGCCTCGCGCGGACTCATGTCGCCCAGCGCCGGGATGGGTTTGGACAGAATCCCGCGATAGTGACGGTCGAGCGCTTGGTGAACGATCGCACCTTCCTCCTCCGGCGACAGGCCCGACGCCGGGAGCTCACTTTCATCCATCGGCCGCGAGGCCATGCTTTCCGCAATCGCCCTGGTGTCCACCGTGGGCTCACCGACGAAGGGACCGATGACAGGTTCGAGCAGTTCCTGCCCCTTTTGAGCACGCTGCGGCGAGTTCACCTCCAGCTCGAGCGTGTCAGCCCTCAGGCGGATGTCGCCCAGGGAAACCGTCCCGTCATCCAACGTCGTGTTGAGGCTGAGAATGTTTCCGGACGCTCTGCCTATCCCCTGTGCGGCCGTCCCGACCCAGGTCCAATGATCCTCGCTCGTGCGGCGAAGCTCCGGCGTCGCCGTCAGCCCGGCTTCGAGCGCCGCAGGGTCGGCGCCTTCCTTCAGCGGATAGCGCACGACCGTGTAGGCGATTTCGTCACCGTCGGCATTCACCATGCGGGGCGGCTCGGGATCGAGCACCCGCTGCAGGGCGTCATCCAGCCAGACATTGGTGAACAGGAAAGCGCCGCTGCGCAGGATCTCGGTGTCGAACTCATACGCACCGAGCTCGGCCTCATCCCGTCCGTCCAGGACGAGCTCACGGAACTCCGCCGGCAACTCCTGCCGCAGCGCGAGGAAACCGTCGCGGAGGCCCTCGCCCGCCTCGCGTCCCATCGGCAGGAAGCCGCCCGCCATCTCGGTTCTCGCTCCCATCTTCACGAGGCGTAAGGCGATCCAGTCCCAAGGCCTCAGGCTGCGCGTGCCGAGCTTCTCGCTGACGCGGATCGGCTCACCGCCACGCAGCAGGTCGCGCGCCAGAAACGACTGGTCGCGCACGATGTCGCTCACCTCGTAGAGGCTCATGACGGAGGAGCGCAGCGCCGTCATGTATCGCTTGTTGGGAACGCTTTCCTTCCAGCCGCGGCGCTTCAGATAATCGTCAACGACGTTGCGGCCGTCCTCGAATTCGGCCGCCAGCATGTCCTCGAAAACACAGCCATACAGGTTGGCCTCGTTGTTCCCGCCGATGATGTCGCGCAGCTCATCGAGCTCGATCCCGGCCTCCTCGCACGGTTTCAGGAGGTGACGCCCGATCAATTCGTCGAACCGCTCCTGCCACTCCTCGCGGTCGAGCCACTTCCTCACGCCTGAAAGAGAATCCGCCTTTGCCATCGCCAAAACTTGCGTCCACGCCGCTACAAATCAAGCGGAAGCGCGTCTCCCTTACCCACAGGACGTCAGTCCTTGTAGACTTCGACGGCCTGCATCATGCCGAGCTCCTCGTGGTTCATCATGTGGCAGTGCATCATGAACACGCCGGTGTAGTCGAGGAAGCGCGTGCGGATGACGGTGCTGCCGCCCGCGGCCGGCCGCGGCACGACCACGCTGTCGCGCCACGTCCGGTCGGCCACCGGCCGTCCGCCGATCTCCATCACCTGGAACGGGTTGGTGTGGATGTGGAAGATGTGGTCGTCATGCGCGTGGGTGTTGCGGATCGTCCATTCCTCCACAGCGCCCAGCCGCACCCGCTGATCGATGCGCGCGGGGTCGAAAGTCTTGCCGTCCACGGTGAAGGTGAATTCCTGCCACTGCCCCGAGGCGTCGACCGCGGGCGACGTGGCGCCGAAGACCAGCGTGCGCCGCCCCGTGATCTCGCTGTCGCCGATCGTCTCGAGCGGCGGCTTGGGCAGCGCCGCCGGCAGCTTCATCGGCATCGGCTCGCCCGCCACGACCACGCGCGCCAGCGGGCCGGTGGGTGACGCATGGCCCTGGTCGTACGGCAGGGCGTTGAGCTCGTAGGTGCCGGGCCCGCCCGCCTGGACCAGCACGTCGGCGCGCTGTCCCGGCGACATCAGGAGCTGCTTCATCGACTGCATCGCGCCGAGCTGGATGCCGTCATAGGCGATGACGTTCAGCTGATGGCGGTCGAGCTCCAGGAACATGTTGTCCTGGTATTGCGAGCCGACCAGCCGCCAGCGCTGCACCTCGCCCGGCCGCATGTCGATGACCGGCCGCCGCTGGCCGTTGATGGCGAGGAAGCGCGTCGCGGTTTCCGAGAACAGCGTGCCGAAATCCTCGATCATGCGGAACGGATCATGGACGACCTGGGTCAGCAGCATGATCCGCTCGCGCGCCCGGACGATCTCCGGCACATCGGCGAAGTCGCCTTCGACGACGATGGCGCCCACCATGCCGCTGGCCACCTGCACGTCGGCCGCGCCGTGATGATGCGGATGGTACCAGTAGGTGCCGCGCGTATGGTCCTCGGGCAGCGTGATCTCGATGTCGTAGGTCCGGCCGGGCGCCATCGAGCGCATGACGTTGTCGGCGATGCCGCTCGGGCTGCAGTGCGCGCCGTGAAAATGGAAGTTCGTGTTGTTGAACTGATGCGGCAGCGACGGATTGGCGGGCGCCCGGTCGCGGTTGGGCGGCAGGTCGTTGACCAGCCGGATCTTCAGCGTCTCGCCCGGCTTCATGCGCAGCGTCGGCGCCAGCCCGCCTTCGTAGGACCTCAGGTAGAGCCGCTCGCCACCGATGTTCCGATAGGCGTAGGCGCAGCGCAGGCTGGTGCTGAGCACGCCGTTCGCCGAGCGGCGCGTCTCGGGCTCGACCAGCGGCTGGTCCATCGCCGGCACCACGGGCAGGCTGGTCAGGCCGGTTTCGGGCATGTGCCCATGGACGTGCGCCCCCGCCTGAGCGAACGCCGCGCGCGGCCCAAGCGCCAGCCCACCGATCGCCAGACCGCCCCGCAAAAGGCCGCGCCGCGATGCCCCAAGAATTTTCCGTCCGCTCGTCATGATCCCCTCCCCGTCGTGCCGGAAAATATCATATCGACCCCGGATCGACGACGCTCGGGCGTCATCGGACCGAGGGCGCGACTGAGAGCTCGATCAATCGCCGAGGCGTTGCATGTAACGTTCGGAGTCGCTACATGTAGCGAACCAGGATGAGGGCTTGATCATGCCGGTATCGTCATCAGCTCGGGTGCAAAAGCGGCGCACGGCATTGCGCAAGGCCGGGCTGCGTCCCGTGCAGCTCTGGGTGCCAGACACTCGCAAGCGCGGCTTTGGGGCGAAGTGTCGCCGCCAGTCGCGGCTTGCCGCCGAGGCCGACCGGCGCGACGACGCGCTTCTGGGCTTCATGGATGCGGCACTGGAAGATCTCTGGCCTGACGCGTCGTGAAGAGAGGGACTTTTGCGCCCGTCGTCGCGCCTGGAGACTTCGGCAAGCCAAGACCTGCCCTCGTCATTCAGTCCGACCGCTTCGACGAGCATGCCACCGTAACGGTGCTGCTGATGTCCAGCACGCTGATCGATGCGCCGTTGATCCGCGTCAATGTCGCGCCCGATCCCCGCAATGGGCTGAGACTGCCTTCGCAGGTCATGATCGACAAAGCGATGACGCTGCGCCGCGAAAGAATAGGTCCGGCCTTCGGCGAGGCCGACGACCGACTCATGTTGGAAGTGAGCCGCCTTCTCGCGGTCTTTCTAGGCATCGCTCGCTAAGAGCGGCGCGCCCTACCGCCGTCCTCGCTTCGGGATCGTCAGAGCCGTCGCCATGCCCAGGACGTTGGCGCAGCCCGCGATCAGCACGGCCGTGACGTAGCTGTGCGTGAGGTCGAACAGGTGGCCGGCCAGAACCGGCAGGCTGATCGCCGCCAGGCACCAGGCGATATAGGTGCGGCCGGCGATGCGGCCGTAGTCGGTCGGCGGCCAGTAGATGCCGATCCCGCCGGCCGTCGATCCCGAGACGAAGCCGTAGCCCACGCCGATCATCCCCAGCCCCAGCACCGCCGTGACCGGCGCGGGGAACAGCGTCAACAGCGCGACGCCACAGAGCGCCAGCGCATGCGCCGCGCACATGACGCGCGGCACGCTGAACCGGTCCACAAGCCAGCCGCCAGCGATGCGCGCGGCCGCGATCGCCCCGGTGAGGACGGTCGTGGCGGCCACCGCCAGCGCCGTCGCCCCGCCGTAGGTCGCCACGATCTCGCGCGCCTGGCTCAGCACCATCAGCCCCGCCGAGGCCGCGAGGAAGAACGTCGCCGAGAGCTTGTAGAAGGTGAGGCCGAGCACCGCCGGCCGCTCCGGCACGCGGCCCGCCCCCTTGTCCGACGTCGTCTCCAGCGGCGCGACCAGCCGTGCCCCACTGTACCAGGCGAGCAGCGCGGCGGCGGTCCCGAAGGTCAGCAGCACCGCTGCCAGCCCGCCCAGCGTGGTGCGCCAGCCGAAGGCTTCGTTGCAGGCATGGAAGAGGGGCGTCGCGATCATGGCGCCCATGGGATAGAGGCTCACGATATAGCCGTTCACCAGCCCGCGGCGGCGCTGCACCAGCATGTTCACGCCCTGCTGCGTCAGGATGTAGGCCACGCCGCCGCCCGTGCCGAACACGGTGCTGTAGCCCAGGAGCAGCTGCGCGAGCCCGCTCGCCGTTGCGGCGACCGCGACGCCGCCCGCGGCCACCAGCGCGCTCGCCAGGATCAGGACCGGCGCGGGCGCGACGCGGTAGAGGAAGGCGGCGGCGACCGAGCCCACCGTGAAGCCCGCCGTCGCCAGGCCGAAGACGAGCGACAGCGCCGAGCGGGAGACGCCTAGCTCCTGCTCGAGCGGGCGCAGGAGCACGCTGAAGGAGTAGACCGATCCCAGCGGCAGGTTGAGCAGCGTCGCCGCCAGCAGCGCCGCCCACAGGCGCCCGGCTTGGCTATGGGAAAGAGGCGCGGCGGCAGACATGGCGGAAGCCTCGGCTTCTTCGGAGTGCGTTTCCAGCCGATTCTCTCGATCCTCTCTGTGATCGGAATTTGTCGAGCCAAGCGTCACCTCTTGCAATCCTAACTGCGGCCCTAATGCCGAGATCGCGCAGGTGAAGGCGGGCCGCTTCGGTGTCGAGGCGGTAATGGCCGGCCATTGGACCGAGGGCGGCAAGGTTGCGGCCGCCGTGGCGCGCGCCGTAGTCAACGTGGTCGAGGGCGGCAACAGCAAGATGAAGCTGCTTATCCCGACGAGATGCCGCTCCTGGAGAAGATCCGCACCATCGCCAAAGATCGATCGCGCCAAGAACATCGCCGCCGCCAAGTCGGTGCGCAACCAGCTCGCCTCGTTCGAGGCCATGGGCTTCGGCAAGGTGCCTACTGCATCGCCAAGACGCAGTACAGCTTTCCACCAGCCAGTTCGTAGATTGGTGCTGCGTATATTGCAATACTCTCTGGAGTTGTGCTAATGAGAAATGGGCTTGCGGGCAGATGTCATGCCGCGCTTCGCGACATATGATTGAACGGTAGGCACGCTGCTTACACGTACCAAATACAACTTTGCGGGCTATTCGGTAACGTATAGCCCCACGCATCGCATAAGAGTGCCCGCAAGCCCACCCGGATGTCGAAGTTAAGCGAATTAAATCAGGCCAAGAGCCTCTCAGATATTGCAAAGTTACTTGGGTTTACACCCAAGGGCTTAGCGTATGTGCTGTACCACCTGCCCGCCGCGCAACGATATCGGGTCTTCGAGATTCCGAAGAAGAACGGAGGGATCCGGACTATTAAAGCGCCGACAGCTCAGCTTGCTTTGGCTCAGGCTCGGCTAAATGAACTGCTATCAGCCTGTCTCATCGAGCTTTCGAAAAGAAACCCTAGCTTTTGGATAGCGTCACACGGCTTTCGAACGGGGCGCACGATAATCTCGAACGCTCGCATGCATCGCAAACGACGCTACGTTTTTAACGTTGATATCGCCGATTTTTTTGGAACTATTAATTTTGGTCGCGTTCGAGGCTTGTTTATGAAAGACAAGTTTTTTCACCTCCACCCGACCGTTGCGACGATAATCGCACAGATCGCCTGCCACGATAATGCATTGCCCCAAGGCAGTCCGTCGTCCCCTTTTATATCAAACTTTGTGGCAAACATTCTCGACGTGAAATTGTTGCGCCTTTGCAAGCGCGCGCACTGTACGTATACGCGGTATGCGGACGACTTAACTTTCTCGACGAACGAGAGACTTTTTCCGTTGGAAATTGCCGAGCCGCTGGCCGGAGCCGAATGGATGGTAGGAAGGCAACTCCAAGACATCATCGAAAGCAATGGGTTCAAGCTGAATCCGGACAAGACCAGAATGTCGCTACGGCGTTCTCGGCAATCCGTTACGGGTCTAGTGGTAAATGCGAAGGTGAATATTCGCCAAGAATACTATCGATTTGTCCGCGCAATGTGTGACTCGGTCTTTAAAACCGGAACATGGCATAGACCTCTAGCAAACAACGACATTAAGCCTGGGGAAGAAGCCAGCACACCAGACAGGATGACCGGCCTTCGGCCACTAGAAGGAATGCTGACGCACATCTACTTTGTGAAAGGCCGTCACGATCGAACTCCGAAGAAAAACAAATTGATCGAGTTCGCTGCACCAAAGGCGCCCATCGAACTCTATCGCCGACTACTGTTCTACAAGCACTTCGTGGCCAACGAACTTCCAATAATTGTAACGGAGGGAGTGTCCGATGTGGTGTACCTCAAATGCGCCATCAATTCCCTCGCGGCTAAATTTCCAACACTCGTCAGTGCTGATGGAAAACGATCTCTGTGTTTTCTCAATCCTTCGGGAGTATCTCGCGCAGTACTGAATCTAGGTCATGGTGCTTCGGGTCAGGGCTCGCTCATTGAGCAGTATGCGCGAAGGCTGAAGCACTATCGCCATTTGCCTCTAATAAAACCAGTTATAATTCTCTGCGATAATGATGATGGCCTATCGCAGGTCACCAAAATTGGTTCGAAAGTCATTAAGAACGTATCAAAGTTGACCACAGACTCGTTTTATCATCTTGGGTACAATCTCTATCTAGTTAAGATACCGGAAGGACAGCCACCGACGAGTCGAGACGCTGAAGATCTGTTTCCTACACAATGGCTCAGTCAATTGATTGATCAAAAGCCGTTCGATAAGAAGAAAGACCACGGAGATCACACGGCCTACGGCAAGGTAGTCTTCGCAGAGCGGATTGTGCGCGCGAATGCAAAATCAATCGACTTTTCTGGTTTTGAGGAGCTTTTACAGCGAATAGCCGAGTGTATTGCTGACTACGCAACCAGATCGACAGCCGCCCCGCCGGTTCAAGTTGCAACGTCACCTGGGGCAGCGTCAAGCGGAGCAGTTTCCGGGTCTCCTTGAGGAGCTGCTCAACGCGCAAGTAAGGCTCGGCCGTGGTTTTAGCGGCAATACGAATTGAGCCAGTCTCAATTGGCTCGCGTATTCCGAATCACTTCGAGCTCAGAGTTAGGCTGAAGGACTCGGAAGAGTGGGTGGTACAAGAGCCTCCACTGCAAGTTGAGCGATCGAAGGCGGAAGCACACCCCTCGCAACCTTCTTCTGTAAGTAATTCTTGAACTTACCTCCTTCAAGGTAAATGTCCTGAAGCCACTTTCGGAATTCGCCTAATGCCTCAATCGGATAGCACCACGACTCCTGCGGATTAGAGGCCGCTTGTGGGTGGTCGTCGGGGTACTTGTGTGGGTATTTTGCTCGATCGCCAAAGGCAAATTGTAGGTCGTTCTCCGCCCAATACTTTCCCCAATGCTGACCGATCGAGATATCGACAACGAAGTGCTCGTCGATTCTTGCGCCAGCGAGAATCAATTCATAGATTATGGTGCTTGCCTCGTTAAAAACGTGAAAGAAACCCTTGGGCGCCGACTGATGGTTGAGCGCAATCCGTTCATGCCACTTATGAAACTTGTTCTGACCGCTGGGGTCATATCCGACGTTGCTGTAGATCATGTCGCGGAGCTGGGTCCCCGCTAGCAGTCGGAAGTTATCTCGCGCTGTCGCCTGTACGTTCGTGCCAGCATCAAAGGCGTAATACTCAAGAATGGCGAGGCATACTTCCGAAGGGTAGCAGTAATGCACCTTGCCGCTGTGCATCACCTCAATATGGGTATTCCTCGGAATCGTGGCGCCTGACTTAGCGAGAATCGCCCTGATCGCTGCAATACGTGGCTTCTGTTCGGCTTCACTCCATTGGGCGCTGATTGTTCCGATATGGGCGTTCTGCACACCACAGAGGGCGGCCAGACCACGCTGGTTTAGATAAGGCGTACCGTCGGAAAGGACGCCCATGCCGATGCCGCCGAAGTCTTCTTCCTTCTCGATGCCGAGCGGCAGGATTTCCTGGAAGGGGGTGATTTCCTTGGAGCCCCCTTTGGGAGCCAAAACGCTGATCCTGTTAGGATTCGGCTTGATTTCCATAGCCATGGAAGGGACTTTCATTTCCGTGGTAACGTAGGACAACATTACCATAAAGATCGCAGGGCGAACCTTCGGCCTGTGGATGTTCTTGGCTCGCACGGTTGCGGTGGCCAGCCACCAAAACTCCGTTAAGGTCGCTCCAAATTCAGGAGGAGAGACCCATGAACGCGCCCGCCGCCGCCAAGCCCAAAGCGAAACCGCCCCGCCCCGACCTCGACGCCGAGCTGAACAACCTCGCCATGTCGAAGGAGTCCCAGCCGCTGTTCGACGCGGTGAAGGCGCACATCGAGGAAAACGTGGCGCCGATCATCGACGAGTTCTTCAAGCTCGGCGAAGGCCGCAAGGAGCGCTGGAGCTGGGCGCCGGGGCAGCTCGAATTGCTGGAGAAGGCCAAGGACAAGGCCAAGGCGTCCGGCCTGTGGAACTTCTTCCTGCCGCACTCCGAGGTCGGCCGCGGGCTCACCAATCTCGACTACGCGTACATCGCGGCCGAGCTCGGCAAGTATCCGTTGGCGTCTGAATCGCTCAACTGCTCCGCGCCCGACACCGGCAACATGGAGGTGCTGGAGCGCGTCGGCACGCCGGCGCAGAAGGAGAAGTGGCTGAAGCCGCTGCTCAACGGCGAGATCCGCTCGGCCTATGCCATGACCGAGCCGGGCGTGGCCTCCTCCGACGCCAAGAACATCGCCACGCGCGCCGAGCTCGACGGCGACGAATAGGTGATCAACGGCGAGAAGTACTACATTTCCGGC
>CANIRG010000163.1 GCA_947469635.1 Rhodospirillales bacterium
ATCAGCGGATAGGCGCGGTTGAAGCTCGTCACCACGACCTCGCCAACGTCGCCCTCGGGCACCGGGTCGCCGGTGCCGGGCCGCACGATCTCGACGATCACGCCCTCGTTCCTGAAGATCCTGATCGAGAAGGCGGCGGAGCTGGGCAAGGACATCTCCTCGATCAAGCACGCCTTCGTCGGCGCCGAGGCGCTGCCGCCGTCGCTGCGGCAGATGTTCATCGACAAGGGCATGACCTGCCTGCAGAGCTACGGCACGGCCGACCTCGGCACCATCGCCTACGAGTCGGAAGCCATCCAGGGCATGACTGTCGACGAGGGCGTGATCGTCGAGATCGTGCGGCCCGGCACCGGCGACCCGGTGCCCGAGGGCGACGTTGGCGAGGTCGTGGTGACGAGCTTCAACCGCGCCTATCCGCTGATCCGCTTCGGCACCGGCGACATGTCGGCGGTGCTGGCGGGGCCGAGCCCGTGCGGGCGCACCAACATGCGCATCAAGGGCTGGATGGGCCGCGCCGACCAGCGCACCAAGGTGCGCGGCATGTTCGTCGATCCCGAGCAGATCGCCGAGATTTCCAAGAAGCATCCCGGCCTCGGCCGCCTGCGGCTGGTCATCGATTGGGTTAGCCAGGCCGACGTGATGACGCTCAAGGTCGAGGCGCCATCGCCTTCGCCCGACCTCGAGAAGGCGCTGGGAGGCACCATCCGCACCGTCTGCAAGGTCGGCGGCAAGGTCGAGTTCGCGTCGCCCGGCTCCTTGCCGAACGACGGCAAGGTGATCGACGACGTTCGCAAGTACACGTGAGGAAGCGAGCAGGCACCGTGCATGCGGCCCATGCTTCGAGACGCCACGCTTCGCGTGGCTCCTCAGCATGAGGTTTTCTTTGTTCTTTCGGCTTACTAACCGGCCATAACCTCACCCTGAGGAGCATCGCGCAGCGATGCGTCTCGAAGGGTGGGAACAGGCACCAGGTGCCTTTGAAGGGACCATCATGGAACTGGGACTCGCAGGCAAGCACGCGCTGGTGACCGGCTCGACCGGCGGCATCGGCTATTCCATCGCCAAGGGGCTGGCCGCCGAAGGCGCCAGCGTCGTCATCGCCGGCCGCACGCAGGAGAGCGTCGATGCCACGTTGAAGCGGCTCGCCGAGGCCGTGCCCGACGGCAAGGTGACCGGCATCGCCGCCAACTGCGCCACGGCCGAGGGCGCCGAGACGGTGTTCGAGCGTGTGCCGGAGCTCGACGTGCTGGTGAACAACCTCGGCATCTACGGCCGCAAGCCCGCCTTCGAGATCACCGACGAGGAATGGCGGCTGTTCTTCGAGACCAACGTCATGAGCGGCATCCGCTTCGCCCGCCACTATGCGCCCGGCATGGCCCGGCGCGGCTGGGGCCGCGTGCTGTTCGTGTCGAGCGAATCGGCGCTCAACATCCCCAAGGAGATGATCCACTACGGCATGACCAAGACCGCCCAGCTCGCGATCTCGCGCGGCATGGCGATGGAGCTGGCCGGCACCGGCGTCACGGTGAATGCGCTGCTGCCCGGCCCGACCCACACCGAGAACACGGACAAGCTCCGCGCCGAGCGCGCCGAGTCGCAGGGCGTCACGGTGGCCGAGATCGAGGCCGCCTTCTTCCGTGACTTCCGCCCGACCTCGCTGATCCGCCGCTTCACCTCGTCCGACGAGGTGGCGGCGCTGGGCGTCTATCTCTGCAGCGAGGCCGCCTCGGGCACGTCGGGCGCGGCGATGCGCGTCGACGGCGGCGTCGTGAATCAGATCATGTAGGCCCCGCGGGCGCGTCTTCCCTACCCGCAACAGATAGTGATCAGCCCAAAGGTCGACCCGACGATCTGAAAGCAGACGAACGCGCCGACAACTGCAATGGCGACCCATGAAGTTCGGGCTGTCGGCCATCCCGCGGACTCAGTCCGCATGGTAATCGAAGATTATTGACCAGCAGCCACGAAAGCAAAGCCAGCCAAGCCAAGAGTGATAGCAGAGGATCCGAACAACGGTCAGCCATCGTGCCTGGGAAAGCCCCTTCAAGGCGAGCCGCTCGCCTGCGCGAACTTTCCGGTCGGGAGTGGAAATAGTCTGCCCCCTGACAGGGTTCGCTTTCGCGCTCATTGTTCACGGCAAGCGACGCTATGGGACGGGTGGAGAATAGTCGACATACAACTTGATATCGCGCCCCAACCCGCGAAATGCCTTGGCGAAATCTCCCATGCTGCCGGTCAGGTCGATGCATCCCGCGGAGCCTGGGACGCTTCCGCCAGCCACTCATGGTTTGATATCGCTCCTGCTTGATATCGTATGTGCCCTCCGGCATCGGCCCATAGTTGCGCTTGTCCTGATTCAGCGGGCTTCCAAAATTCTCCTTGCCGGATACGGTCGGCCACTCCCAGATGACTTTGTCGCCATCGTAGAGCTTCAGGTACCGGCCATCGAATTTGAGATAGTGATTTGACGAATCACGACTATCGATCGGCGCCGGCCTGCCAGTTCGATCCGCCGGTGGCTGCTGGGCCAACTGGAGATCGCCTTCCCGCACGCGAACGAGATTGGGATCGCGTTCAAAAGAGGGTATCGGCCAATCCGGCGCTGCGCCGCCCAGGAAGGTCGAAGCGCCATCAGTCCGGTCGAACGATGGCACGTAGGGTTACGCTGCTGTGGCGAGGAAAAGACACCCATGGAAAGCTCCTTGTCGAAGCTCTTGATAAGCCTGCCTCCCTGCAACCGACGAATACGGTCGTTACTGAGAGATGTTGTGCATTTTCCGAGGGGCAGAGTCGTGAGACGTGAGACAAAATGCCCTAAAACCCTTATGCCATGGGCATCGGAGCCGTCTCACCCCCGGTGAGACGGTTTGAGACGGTTGAGACTTCGGCCCCGGCCGCTCAATTGGCGTCGAGCTGCGGCTCCCTGGCCCTCGCGGCAAGCCAGGCGCGGGCCTCGGGCTCGGAGCCGAACAGGGCGGCGGGCCGCTTCGACGGCGAGACGTTGACGAAGCGCCGGAAGGCCAGCTGCAGCTCGTCGCTCTGCCCCACGACGGCCAGCGGCCCGCTCGCGACGGTGGCGGTATAGGCGCTGAGCCGCGCGCCCATCATCAGCACGTCGTGATCGTCGTATATCGGCTCTATTCGGCTCGCATCGAACAGCTTTGCATAGGGCATCGCATCCGCCACCAGGATCGCGTCGAAATGATCTTCCATCTCCTTCAACGTGACCGGCCCCTCGGCCACGATGTGAACGAGCTTCTGCGGATGAAGGATTTCCCAGCGCAATGGCATTGCCGCCCCTTTCAAGACCCCGTCGGTCGGGCGAGCTTAAGGTCGCCGCGCCCGGCGGGGTAGGGGAGGGGAAGCTCCCCGTCCTCAGTTCGCGTCGAGCTGCAGCCCTTCCTTGTCGATCACGCCCTTCCACAGGGCGATCTGGCTCCCCACGAAACCGTCGAACTCGGCCGGCGTGCCGTAGGCGGGGAAGCCCGCCATGCCGCTGAAGCGCTCCTTGGTCTTGGCGTCGGTGAGCCAGGTCTTCATCTCGGCGTTCAGCGAGTCGACGATCGGCCTGGGTGTGCCGGCGGGCAGGAAGACGCCGAACCAGGTCGAGACGTCGAAGGGCTTCAGCTCCGGCATGGTCTCGCAGATCGGCACCAGCTCGGGCGTGAGCGGGTTGCGTTGCGCGGAGGTGAGGCCGAGCGCCCGCAGCTTGCCCGCACGTATGAACTCGACGCTGCTGGTGAGATTGTCGAAGAAGCAGTGGGTGACGCCGGCCAGCAGATCGGTCAGCGCCGGGCCTGCGCCGCGGTAGGGCACATGGGTCATCTTGGTGCCGGTGAGCTGCTGGAACCAGGCGCCCGACAGATGCGGCGACTGGCCGGTGCCGGAGGAAGCATAGGAGACCTTGCCGTCCTGCGTCTTCAGCCAGGCCACGAACTCCGGGACGGTCTTGGCCGGCACCGAGGGGTGCACCACCAGCACGTTGGGGGCGGTGATGACGTTGGAGATCGGGATCAGGCTTTCCCGCTTGTAGGGCATGTTGCGGTAAAGCGAATAGGCGATCGCCTGCGGGCCGATATTGCCCATCAGGATGGTGTGGCCGTCGGGGGTGGATTTGGCGACCTCGGCCGAGCCGATGACGCCGCCGGCGCCGGATTTGTTGTCGACGACGCAGGTCTGGCTCCAGGCGGTCTGGAGGTGGTTGGCCAGCAGGCGCCCTACGACGTCGGTGGTGCCGCCGGGGGCGGCCGGCACGACGACTTTCATGGCCTGGGTCGGCTTCCAGGCAGCCTGGGCGCGCAGGCCCTGTGGCAGGAAGGTCACGGCGGGCAGGGCGGCGGCACTGGCCAGGGCGGTGCGGCGGGTGAGACGGCGAGTCATGTTTCCTCCGGTTTGTTCACTTCTCATTGCATAAGGGGTAACGCGACCGTGCCGCACTGGCAAATCCGCCATATTTCCCGTATCTACTCGAATTGCGGTTGCCCGAGACTCCCCCCGTCGAACGGGCCCGCTGCCCATGGAGGATTATCTTGAAGAGGCGCAGTTTCGTCTCCGGCACGCTTGCTGCCAGCTCGTTGGCCCTCGCCGGCCCCAGCCTGGTTTCCCCGGCCTTCGCCGCCACCATCAAACCCTACAGCTGGGATCTCAACCCGCCCACCGACACCCGCGAAAACTTCATCGCCTGGGGCAAGTCGCGTGGCGAGGATCCGATGTTCCTCGGCCAGCGCTGGGACCGGTTCCAGGCCCTGCTCAAGAACAAGGACATCTGGGGCGCGACCACGATCCGCGCGTTCCTGCTGACGCCGCGCGAGGAGTTCGCCTCGGTCAATCCCGCGATCTACAAGCGGGCCTACGAGCACAACTTCCTCGACATTGGCTATGGCGTCACCATGTCGGGCCCGCATCTGCAGGGCCGCATGACCAACGTCATCGACGTCAAGCGCGGCGAGAAGGTGCTGGAGATCGGCACCGGTTCCGGCGTGCAGTCGGCCTACATCGCCAACCTGACCGAGAACGCCTACACGATCGAGATCATCAAGCCGCTGGGCGACCGCACGCGCGCGCTCTACGACAAGCTGATCGAGAAGGGCTACACCGAGTTCAAGCACATCAAGAGCAAGGTGGCCGACGGCTACTACGGCTGGGAAGAAGCCGGCCCCTTCGACAAGATCATCGTCACCTGCGGCATCGACCATGTGCCGCCGCCGCTCCTGCAGCAGCTCAAGGCCGGCGGCGTGATGGTCATCCCGGTCGGACCGCCCGGCGCGCAACGCGTGCTCAAGGTCGCCAAGACGCAGGGCGCCGACGGCTCCATCACCACCAGCCGCGAGGACATCTACGGCGGCAAGATCGTGCCGTTCGTGCCCTTCACCAAGCTCGACGGTGACAAGATCGTCGGCACGCACAACCGCTAGGGTTGCTGGGGCGCGCCACTCCAGTGGCGCGCCTTCCCTCGGTCTTGAACGCGTCACTGGAGTGACGCGCACCCGGCACGGAGTCCTTCCTTGAACGTCACGGTCGATCTCGACAATCGCCCGCCGCTCGCGTTTTACCTGTCCGTCGGACTGGTCGCGGGCAGCATCATCGCGCTCCAGATCGGCATCATGCGGGTCTTCTCGGTCGGCAGCTGGGCGCACTTCGGCTCGCTGGTGGTGAGCCTCGCCATGTTCGGCTTCGGCCTCACCTCGGCGGTGATGTGCGTGGCCAAGGGCTGGTTCGAGCGCCATTGGGAGGGCGCCGTGAAGGGCGCGCTGCTGGCCTTCGGGCCGCTGATGGTGGTGTGCAACCTCGCCGCCCAGCAGGTGCCGTTCAACGCCATCTTCCTGATCTCCGACCCGATGCAGAAGTGGCGCCTGTTCGCCAACTTCGTGCTCTACTTCCTGCCGTTCCTGGCGGGCGCGCTCTATCTCGGGGTCGTCTTCCTGAAGGCGCAGAAGACCTTCAGCCGCGTCTATTTCGCCGACCTCGTGGGGTCGGGCCTGTGCGGCCTGTCCGTGCTGCTGGCCATGTACGTCTTCGCGCCCGACGATCTCATCATGGCGCCGCTGCTGCTGTGGCTGGCCGGCGGCGTCCTGTGGTTCGTGGCGTTCAACGACCGGCGCGGCATCGCGACCATCGTGGGCGTGGCCGTGCTCTCCGCGCTCGTCCATCACGTTGCGCCGCCGCTGCTCGGCATCCCCAAGCTCGCGGTGTCGGATTACAAGGGCGTCTCCTACGCCCGCAAGTTCCCCGACGCCCAGCGCACCTACGAGCGCGCTTCGCCGTTCGGCTACATGGAGGTCTACTCCAGCTCCTACCTGCACTTCGCGCCGGGCCAGTCGGACAACGCCGCCTTCAACCTCAAGAACATGCCGGCCAACGCCTATCTCGGCTTCTACCTCGATTCCGAGGGTCCGTCGGGCATCATCAAGGACCTGCCGGCCGAGGAGACGCCGTACTTCCGCTACCTGCCGATGTTCTACCCCTACGTGCTGAAGCAGGCGCCCGAGACCTTCGTCGTGCAGTTCGGCGGCGGCATCTCGACGGCGGTGGCGCTGAAGTCGGGCTCGAGCCACGTCACCGTGGCCGAGGGCAATCCGGCGGTGCTGACGGCGTTCCGCGAGGATCCGGGCCTGCGCACCTTCACCGGTGACGTTCTGCGCAATCCCAAGATCACCGTCATCGATTACGACGGCCGACTCTTCGTCGCGCACACCAAGAAGCGCTACGACATCGTCGACCTGTCGCTGGCCGATTCGGCTGGCCTGTCGAGCCCCGGCGGCTTCTCGATCGTCGAGAAATACTCCTACACGCGAGAGGCGATGAGCGCCTACATGCGCGCGCTGAAGGACGGCGGCATCCTCTCGGTGACGCTGTGGAACAAGGAAGAGCCGCCCAAGTCGGTGCTGAAGCTCTACGCCACCATGGCCGCCGCCGCGCGGGACGTGGATGGCGGCAATATCGCCAACAAGTTCTACGTCGTGTCGTCCTACCTCTCGACGGCGACCGTGCTCTACAAGCGCGGCGGCTTCACGCCCGAGGACATCGCCAAGCTCGCGGCCCACACCAAGGCCATGTCGTTCGACGAGATTTATGCGCCGGGCCTCAAGGTCGACACGACCGAGCTCGCGCAGATCCTGCAGGACTATCGCGACCAGTTCTTCTTCCAGGGCGAGCCGGCCGACCCGACCGCGCCGTCGGAGAAGGAGCCCAACGACAAGCCGCCGCCGGGCGCACCCGGCGCGACCGAGGCCAAGGACGGTGCCCCGCCGGTGCCGCGCGTGCCGGCGACCGTGCTCGGACGTCTGGCCTGGCACTATCACATCAACGGCGGCTGGCAGAAGGTGGCGGACGAATACGTCTTCGACACCCGCATCCTCACCAACCACCAGCCGTACTTCGCCGCCTACATCAAGGTGAAGGACCTGCTGAAGTTCACCGACCGTCTAGAGACGGTGCAGGACGAGTGGGGCTACCTGCTGCTGTGGGCGACGCTGGGCATTGCCACGATCTTCGCGCTGACGCTCGTGCTGCTGCCGGTGGTCTTCGGCTGGCGCACCATCTTCAGCCGCTATCCGGGCAAGGCCGGGACGATGGTGTACTTCCTCTGCCTCGGCCTCGGCTACATCATCGTCGAGGTGGGCATGATCTCCCACTTCATCCTGGCGCTCTCCAACGCCACGGTCTCGGCCTCGGTGCTGATCACCGGGATGCTGGTCTTCTCCGGCATCGGCAGCTTCGTGTCGGAGCGCTATCTCGACCGCGCCCGCACCATCATGCCGCGCATCTTCGCCGCGATCTTCCTGATCCTGGCCTTCTACGCCTTCACCATCGACTACGCGCTCGATTGGGCCGGCACCTTGCCCTACGCGCTGCGCATCGCGATCTGCCTGCTGCTGATCCTGCCGCCGGCGTTCCTGATGGGCTTCCCCATGCCGACGGCGATGACCACGCTGGGACGACTGGGCAAGGACCACATGTTCCTGTGGGCCTGGGGCATCAACGGCTGCTTCTCGGTGATCGGCGCCGCCCTGGTGCCGATCGTGGCCACCAGCTTCGGCCTGCCCGCCGTCGTGCTGATGGGCGCCTTCGCCTACCTGATCGCGCTGCCGGCCTTCTACTCCGTGCTGATGCCGCTCACCAAAGAGCGGCCAGCGGCCGCGTGAAGCGTCGCGCGCTGTTGGCGGGGCTGCTCCTGATGCCGACGGCTGCGCACGCGCGAACGACGAAACAGCCGACGAAGGCTGCGACCCGGAAGGTTGCTGCTGCGGCCCCGCCGCTGCAGCCCGTGAAGGAGGCGAAGAGCCAGCTCGTCGCCTTCAACACCTCGGCCTTCCCCTATCGCGGCCTCATGCCGAAGACCAACAAGCCCTTCCTCGACGTGCGCGACGGCAAGCGGCGCGGGCACACCTCGTTGCGTGGCAACGTGTATTGGGAAGACGCGGCCTATAGCGATCGCCGCTCGTTGCTGTACCTCCCCGCGGGCTTCGATCCGACGCTGCCCTCGCTGCTCGTGCTCTACCTGCATGGCCAGGGGGCGACGCTCGAGCGCGACGTGATGGTGCGCCAGGCGGTGCCGCAGCAACTTGCCGAATCGGGCCTCAATGCGGCCCTCGTCGCGCCGCAGCTCGCCTTCGATGCCGGCGATTCGAGCGCCGGCAATTTCTGGAAGCTCGGCCACTTCGCCGCCTACATCGACGAAGCGGCAGAGCGGCTGATGCGGCTGCACGGCGACCGCCGCGTCGGGCCGCGCCTCAATGCGGCACCGGTGCTGATCGTGTCCTACAGCGGCGGCTATGTCTCGGCCGCCTACGCGCTGGCGCGTGGCGGCGCCGGCCATCGCCTCAAGGGCGTGATCCTCATGGACTCGCTCTATGGCGACGAGGACAAGTTCGCGGCCTGGTTCGCGCTCCGTCGCAAGCAGGCCTTCCTGTTCAGCGCCTTCACAGAATCGACCCGCGAGGAGAACGGCACGCTGAAGGGCCTGCTCGCCAAACGGCGCATCGCGGTGGCGACCAAGGTGCCGGCGGCCCTCACTCCCGGCACGGTGGCGATGGTCGACTGCGGCCACTGGGAGATGCACGGCAATTTCGTCACCCAGGCCTGGACCGCCGATCCGTTGCGCCATGCGCTGGCGACGATTCCGGGTTACCCGCGGGGCGTTCGTGGTAAAAAGAGCGCATGAGCACGGCCCTCAGCACACCTCTGCGCCAGGAACTTCTGGACATCTTCGTCGGCCGCGCCACGCGCCGCTATGGCCTGAGCGAGATCAACCAGCTGCAGCATGCCTTGCAGGCCGCGGCCCATGCCGAGGCCGACGGTGCGCCGCCCGCGACAGTGCTGGCGTCGCTGCTGCACGACGTCGGCCACATGATCCATCAGCTCGGCGAAGATCCCGCCGCGCGCGGCGTCGACGACGTTCACGAGGAGCTGGGCGCCAAATGGTTGGCCGAACGCTTCGGTCCCGAGGTGAGCGAGCCGGTTCGCCTGCATGTCGCGGCCAAGCGCTACCTCTGCACGACGGAGTCCGATTACTTCGGCAAGCTCGCGCCCGACTCGGTGCGCAGCCTCGAGCTCCAGGGCGGGCTGATGTCGGCCGATGAACTCGCTGACTTCCGCGCCCATCCGCTCCATGCCGAGGCGGTGCGCCTGCGCCGCTACGACGAGGAGGCCAAGGACCCGCGCGCCTCCACTCCCGACTTCGATCATTTCCTGCGCCACGTCGAAGCCTGTCGTCGATGATCTCCAGGGGCGACGTCGAAGCGGCGTGGGCGCGCATTCGTCCGCATGTTCGCCGCACGCCGGCGATCGAGCTCGCGGGTTTTCCCTGGCCGTTGGCGCTGAAGCTCGAATCGCTGCAAGTCAGCGGTTCGTTCAAGGGCCGCGGCGCCTTTCACAAGCTGCTGGCGTCGACCGTGCCGGCGGCCGGTATCGTCGCGGCGTCGGGTGGCAATCATGGTGCAGCCGCGGCCTACGCCGCCCGCGCGCTTGGCCATACGGCCGAGATCTTCGTGCCGACCATCGCCGCGCCCGCCAAGGTCGCGCGACTCAAGAGCTACGGCGCCGTCGTGCATCAGATCGGCGCCGTCTATGAAGAGGCGCGCGCCGCTGCCGCCAAGCGCGCCGCAGAGACGGGCGCGCTGGTCGTCGCGGCCTACGACGATCCGCAGGTGTTCGTCGGTGCGGGCAGCGTTGCGCTGGAATTCGCCGAGCAGGCGGGCTTCGACACGCTCCTGATTGCCGTGGTCGGCGGCGGGCTGATCGCGGGCTGCGCGGCGGCCCTAGGCGAGACGGTGAAGGTCGTCGCGGTGGAGACCGAGGGCACGCCGACCCTGTTCGAAGCGCGCCGCGCCGGCCGGCCGGTCGACGTCGCCATCTCCGGGATTGCCGCCGACGCGCTGGGCGCCAGCCGCATCGGCACGCCCAACTTCGAGATCGCCCAGCAACTGGTGCGAGACTCGGTGCTGGTGACCGACGATGCGGTGCGCGACGCGCAGCGGGCCTTGTGGGAAGAGCTGCGGCTGATCGCCGAGCCCGCAGGCGCCACCGGCCTGGCGGCGCTGATGTCGGGCGCCTATCGGCCGGCGCCCGGCGAACGGGTGGCGACGCTGGTGTGCGGCGCCAACACCATCCCTAGCGTTTGATCTCCGTCACCACGGCGCGATTCGCCACCTGCTTGCTGTTGGTGGCGTCGAAACGGATCATGTATTTCTCCACCGGCGAGATCCACCAGCGCGACACCGACCGAAAGTCGTCGGGTCCCTGCTCGTTCAGCTCGATCACGAAAGTGTCGACCAGCGCGCCGCGCGGTCCGCTGCGCTGCTCGTACGCCGCCACCTGCAGGATGTAATTCCAGCTTCCTTGCGGCGTGGTGTGGCGGGCCTCGACCTTCTTGCCGACGCTGAGCGGCCACAGGCGCTCGGGCTTCAGAGCGGCAAGGTAGGCGGAGGTATCGCTGCCGTCGGGACCGGGATTGGGAACCAGCAGGGCGCGCATCTTGAAGGGCCCTCCGCCGATCGTTTCCATCTTGCAGTCCATGCCGTCCTGGCCGCGCGCCACGACCTCGGTGTCGTTGTCGAAGACAAAGGTCGTGCCCGCAGCGGGACAGCTGAAGGCCATGGTCTGGGCGGCAGCCCCGCCGGCGGTCGTGGCGAGCAGCAGGGCAACGAAAACGCGTAATGAAATCATATCACCAGCACCTTATCGGAGAACCGGCCAGGACCGGGGTTGGCTGCGCATCGTCTGGACGGCTTGGCCGAAAAACGGCCAGAGCGGCTCGCCGACGCGCGTGCGCCTGAGATAGTCGGCGATCTCCGCAATATCGCGATCGCTCAAGGCGTTGCGGAAAGGCGGCATCAGCGGACCCGGCGCATCGTTGGGGCTGCCGACGCCGTCGAGGACGATGTTGATGAAATTGTGCGGCGAGCGCTGCCATAGTGCAGTGCTGAGCGCCAGGTCCGAGCGCGTCGCGACCGGCGTGGAGCCGCCATTGTCGTGGCACGAACCGCACGCGGTGACATAGAGCTGCTCTCCGCGATAGCGCCGGGGATTGGTCTTCCAAACGACCGTCGGCACGCCCTTGCCCGCCGCCGCCCGCAGCGCCTTCGCCGCGGCGTCGTCCGGCGTCGGGTTGAGCGGCCGGTTGAAGTCGATGAAGTAGGCGGCGATTGCCTGGATGTCCGCATCGGGCAGCGCGGCCAGGGCCTTCACCACCGGCCCCATCGATCCGACGGCGCGACCCCGCACGGTGGTGCCGCCGCGCAGGAAGGTCACCAGCTCCTCCTTGGTCCAGCGCACGGGCGAGGCGCTGAGATCGAGGGCCGGGGGGACCCAGCCATCGACCAGGCTTCCGGCATAGGGGTGACCGGTCTGCTCGGCGCCCAGCACGTTGCGCGGCGTGTGGCAGGCGCCGCAATGGGTGAGGCCTTCGACCAGATAGGCGCCGCGATTCCATTCCTCGCTCCGCGCCGGATTGGCCCGGAATGCGCCCTGGTCGAGATAAAGCGTCTTCCAGGCTGCCTGCAGCGCGCGAATATTGAAAGGAAACAGCAGATCGTTGGGCACACGCTGCGCACTCGCCGAGGGCAGGGTCATCAGATAGGCATACAAAGCCTTGATGTCGGCATCATTGAGCTTGGTGAAATGGTCGAACGGAAAGGCCGGGAACAGGTGGGAGCCGTCGCGCGCCACGCCCTCGCGCATCGCGCGCGTGAAGGCTGCTTCCGACCAGCGGCCGATGCCGGTTTCGGGATCGGGCGTGATGTTCGTCGAATGAAGCGTGCCGAACGGCGTATGGAACACGTGGCCGCCGGCAAAGAGAAGCTGACCCTCGGCAGTGTGGCAGCTCGCGCAATTCCCCGCTTGCGCCAGAACCTTGCCCTTCGCCACCAGGTCGGGCGTGAACGCGTTCGGCGCCGGCGGCTCGATCGGCGCAATGGCCGGCCGCCAGGCAAAGGCCATGAAGCCCAGCACGGCGGCTACGCCTAGAACGAGGAAGCCGAGAAGCCACCGCCTGAAC
>CANIRG010000164.1 GCA_947469635.1 Rhodospirillales bacterium
AACCCCGGCCGACCGCCACACGCGTCTTCAAACGCGCCGCTGGCGGGGGCCGCTCTCCGGTCGGGCTACGCCCTCCCTTCGACCGGCCCCCGCCAGCGCTTTCTCATCCTGATTGACGCTGGGTTCTCACCTTGATTGTCGCCGCGCAATGGAAATCTCAAAACGTTCACTAGGCCTAGATACGGCAACCCAAGAGAAGCCGCGAAAGACGTCTGGGCATCGCAGCGACATGATCGTCTGGATCGACCGCTTAGCTGTTCTTCCATTTCTCGCGATCGAGCTGAAGACACCCACTACCCCTATCAATGACCCCGTCTTTTTTGGGGATGCCCTCGCCAAGGGACGTTACTGGAAGTCGAAGTATTTCGCCCTCTGGAACATGAAGGACTTTGAACTCTATGAGACGCCTCCAGCTTCGCGCACGCCTACACCCGCCGATGTGGTCAAGAAGTCGTCGCGTCCCCTAGCGCTTACGCGTGTTGATGACTGGCTGAAGACGAGCTTCAAGAAGGACCTGCATGAACAAGCAGTTGAAATCATGGATGCCGCCGTTAATCACAATATTTCAGGGCTGAGCAACCATCGGGCCATCGATCCCGATATTTTCGTTACACGCCTTACCGAAGATATCGGGCAGTTGCGAACGATCTTCTATAGAGACCTCAAGAAAGCATCGGCCACTGACCGTAAGCTGCGCAAGAAGCTGAGAGAGATTGCTACTGAGCAGGGCTTCGAGGGTTTTGTTGATGACATCGATTACGCCATCGCAGGTCAAATAGGGTATCGCTACATTGGCCAGATCCTCTTCTATTTTGCCCTTCGTCGAAAAATACCTGCGCTTAGGGAACTGAAGATCGGAACTCAGGACGTCCTACCAGCGGCGTTGAAGCCATTCTTTGATGACGTGCGCCGCTATGACTATGAGGCTTTGTTCAAGCCGGAAGCGATTGAAGCCCTTGTACCGATCGCGCACCAAGGACAAGCGATCATCCGACGACTGATAGCGCAGCTCGCCGTATACGATTGGGCATCGCTAACCGACGACGTGCTCGGCTCGATCTTCGAGCATCTGATCCCGCGCGGGCAGCAAATCCTTCTTGGTCAATTCTATACACCGCGGCCGGTTGCCGATCTCCTCGTGGCGAGCACAATCGATGGTGCCCGCCCGTTTGTATTAGACCCCGGATGCGGAAGTGGCACTTTCCTAATGAGTGCGTACAGTTATCTAGCGTATGCGGCAAATCTCTCTCACAAGGAGCTGTTGTCGATCATTTGGGGTTTCGATGTCAGCCCGTTCGCTGCCGAGCTCGCTGTGATCAATCTCTATCGGCAGGACATGGCTGAATATGAAAATTTCCCACGCATAAATGTGTCGAATTTTTTCAGTCGCAATCAAAATGACACTATCGACTTTCCAGCACCACAACAGGCATCGAGCATGAAGAAGGTGCCGGTGCCGATCCCTGTATTCGACTGTATCGTTGGCAATCCGCCATATCTGCGTTCGCAAAACCAAGATGATCTCGATCCAAGTTATCGCAGGAGACTCTTTCAGTCTGCTGTTGCTGCCGGCTTCGACGCGGGTGCTAAGACGGATCTCTTCGCGTTCTTTATTTACCATTCGACGAAGCTAATGAAGCAAGGATCGCGGCTTGGCTTCGTTACCCCTGCGAGCTGGCTTACGTCTGACTACGCCATACCCCTACAGCGGGCGCTACTTGACACGATCCGCATACAGTCAGTCATCGCGTCGAATGCAGAGGCATTCTTTCCACAAGTCGACATTAACGCTGTACTTTTGATCGCAGAGAAGGGGCCCAGCAATGCCCCAGATCAGCCCATCAAATTTGTGACATTAAAGAAGCCCATCTCCGTGTTGACAGAAGGCAAGGGTGAATATTGGGAGCGCGTATCTTCGTTGGCCGAAGAAATCGATTCCGACAAGTCCGAAGAAAACGACCGCTACCGAATCAAGCTCGTTGATCCAGCGATTGAGCGGGCGGCGCTCAATGCCGATCGCACTAAGCCTCGGAACTGGTCGAAATTCTTGCGAGCTCCTCTCAGTTACTACTCGATCTTTGATGACGTGGCCTGATGTTTACGCATCTCCGAAATATCGCAAACGTGAGCCTCGGCTATAAATCACTTCAGAACAATTTCTTCTATGTGAACAGGGCGACCATCGATACATACGGAATCGAGAAGAGATTCCTGGTCCCCATGCTAATGCTCAAAGACTTGGGACCCAAGGTGTTCGAGCAAGCGCCGACGCCCGAGCTATGGCTATTCGCATGTCGCGAAAAACGCGCCGATCTTCGCGGCACGGGCGCGTGGCGGTACGTTGAGGCAATGGCGGATCGGAGTGCTGCAGAGAAGAAGCAGACCGGTAAGAGCATGACGATCCGGCAAGCGTTGGAAGCGCAGAGCGGAGGTTTATGGTACGCACCCAAGGCCCGACCTGCATTTCGCAACATCTGGCTGCGCAAGGCATTTAATTCCGTCTACGCACCTTTCGTCTTTGAGACTGCTGCGTTGGTCGATCAACGCCTTAATAGCGTGAGCCCAATCAAAGGCATCACATGGAGAGAGGTAGCGGCAGCACTAACGACCTC
Organism: Rhodospirillales bacterium; assembly: GCA_947469635.1. GTDB lineage: Bacteria > Pseudomonadota > Alphaproteobacteria > Reyranellales > Reyranellaceae > Reyranella. The sequence continues at coordinate 2,613 of CANIRG010000164.1, forward strand.
CATCTTCGCCTACAGCTTGGAGATCAATGGCGCGGCCAGCATGGGAGCTGGTGCTCTGGAGGCGCCGACAAAAAAACTTCGCGACTATCCTGTTCTGGATATTCGTAAGCTTAGCTCTGCAAGGCGGGAGAAACTCACTTCTCTCGCACAGGCGGTTTGGCGAGAGGAGGAGCCGAATGACTGGGCATCCGATGATTGGAAACCAAAGAAAAAGCTCCGTGCGCTAGACGAATGGATTTTGAAAGCGGCGGCCCGCAAGGTTACGGTTGACCAAATGTATGAGGACATCCGGGCTACGTGCCAGGCGCGAATTGCGATAGCCGATGACAAGAAAAAGAAAACCAAAAAGCAGCAATTAGACAGCATTGGTAGCGTGGCCGACTCGATCGTCCAGTCGGTCGAGCCAAGGCTCAAGATGAGGAATTTCCCCGATGACTTTACTAAGAGCGCGAAGCTCGACCTTCCGCTGGTGTTCGACCGGTCCAGCCTGAGGGAGATCGTCATAGAACGCCTGCTCGATAGTTACGGCATAGATATCCGGGCTAAGGGAGGTGCGACCGTCTATTCACATTCGCATCCTCGGCCTGTTGCAGAAGCGATAATTCGCGCATTGCTTATGGGTCGCTCCACGTTTTCAGTTTCGACAGACCGCAAGGCGATGGACGAAGCACTGAACGACTTCCTAATTTGGGTTGAGCAAACGGAGAAGGACATCGAAGCCGCGATCACAGAATCCGCTTTTGGGACCGGCTACGAAGATGCGTTGAAAAACGAAATCTACCTTCGGCTTGGCGTTCATCCGTTGGCAGGTGTTGCCGTCCTGCCAACACTGATCAGTCTGTAGAAGCGACCATGAGCGCCACTGGAGTGGCGCGCCCCCAGCAATGATCACGCCACGGAATGGCGCGCCCCGCGGCGAACGCTCGCGTGAGTGTTTTCGTGTGTGTGAGTCGTGAGATTTGAGACAAAACGGCTAAAGCCTTATGCCATCGGCATCGAAGCCGTCTGAGGCCCTTTGAGACTCGTGAGACGCTCCCGCGCTACGGCCACCGCGCCTCGGGCGGCAGGGACATCAGGATCGCCTCGACATTGCCGCCGGTCATCAGGCCGAACTTCGTCCCGCGGTCGTGCAGCAGGTTGAACTCGACATAGCGGCCGCGGCGCACGAGCTGGTGCTCGCGTTCGGCCGGCGTCCAGGGCTCGTTCATGTGGCGGCGCACCAGCCTCGGATAGGTGGCGAGGAAGGTCTCGCCCACGTCGCGGGTGAAGGCGAAGTTCTTCGCGGTCTCGTCTGAATCGAGATAGTCGAAGAAGATGCCGCCGACGCCGCGCGGCTCGTTTCGGTGCGGCAGGAAGAAATACTCGTCGCACCATTTCTTGAATTTCGGGTGGTACTCCGGGTCGTGGCGGTCGCAGGCGGCCTTCAGCGCTTCGTGGAAGTCGCGCGTGTCGTCGTCGTCGGGCACCATCGGCGTGAGGTCGGCGCCGCCGCCGAACCACGCCTTGGTGGTGACGATGAAGCGGGTGTTCATATGCACCGCCGGCACCTTGGGCGAGCGCAGATGCGCCACCAGCGAGATGCCCGAGGCGTAGAAGCGCGGGTCGTCGGCCGCTCCCGGGATCTGCTTCCGGAACTCGGGGCTGAACTCGCCGAAGACAGTCGAGACGTTGACACCGACCTTCTCGAACACGCGGCCGCGCATGATCGCCATCGTACCGCCGCCGCGGTCCTGGCCGTCTGTATCGGTGGCGCGGCGCCAGGGGGAGCGCTCGAAGCGGCCGGGGGGCAGGTCGCGGTGGGTGCCCTCCAGTTCGTCCTCGATGCGCTCGAACTCGGCGCAGATGCGGTCGCGCAGGGTTTCGAACCAGGCGCGGGCTTCGGTCTTGCGCGTTTCCGTATCGGTCATGTGAGGCTGTCGAATCCCGAGGTTTGTCGCATTGCCTCGGTCAATACCATCGTCGCGGCCAGGGCGACATTGAGCGAGCGCAAGGCGGGGCGGAGGGGAATGCGCAGGCCGAGGTCGGCCGCGGCGTGGACTTGGGGCGGGACGCCGGCGCTTTCGCGGCCGAGCAGGAGGATATCGTCGGGGCGGAACTCTATGTCGGGGAAGCGGGCGGGGCCCTGGGTGGTGAGCAGGATCAGGCGGCCGGGGGCGCGATCTCGCTGGAAGGCGGCCCAGGAGGCGTGGCGGGTGAGGGAGGCGCGGTCGTAATAGTCCATGGCGGCGCGGCGCATGCGGCGGTCGTCGAGCGGGAAGCCGCAGGGCTCGATGATGTCCAGCGGGGCGCCGGTGCAGGCGCTCAATCGGATGAAGGCGCCGAGATTCTGAGGAATATCGGGCTCGAACAGGGCGAGGCGCATGTTTCCTTGTCGGCTTTGAGCCGCGTCGCGAAAGGGCTGGTCGTGCGGCACGTGGTCACAGAATGGCCATGATTCTGCCTGCGACCAACAGAGCCTTGAAACATAAGGCGCTTTCTCGGCTATATGGCGGCCGGCTCCTCGGGGGGACAACGACAGCGATGGCTTCTTCCAGCATTCCGGCAGGCGCGCACGGCGATCCGACGCGGCGCGACTTTCTCATGGTCGCGACCGGCTCTCTTGCGGCGATCGGGGCCGTCGCGACGGCGTGGCCGTTCATCAACAACCTCAATCCGGCGGCCGATACGCTGGCGCTCAGCACCATCGAGGTGAACGTGGCGCCGATCGCGGTCGGCCAGGCGGTCACGGTGAAGTGGCGCGGCAAGCCGGTCTTCATCCGCCACCGCACGCCCGACGAGATCGCCAAGGCCAAGGCGGTGAAGCTCTCGGAGCTGCCCGACCCGGAGACCGACGCGGCGCGCGTCACCGACGCCAACAAGAAGGTGCGGCCGGAGTGGCTGGTGCTGGTTGGCGTCTGCACCCATCTCGGCTGCGTGCCGCTGGGCAACAAGTCCGGCGACCAGCGCGGCGAGTTTGGCGGCTGGTTCTGCCCGTGCCACGGCTCGGCCTACGACACCTCGGGCCGCATCCGCAAAGGCCCGGCGCCCAAGAACCTCGAAGTGCCGCAGTTCGTGTTCGCGACCGACACTCTCGTCCGCATCGGCTGATCGCCCTCAGGAGTTTTCGAGAAATGGCTTCTCCGCACGGCGCTCCGCCGGTCTTCAACAACAAGGTGATCGCCTGGATCGATCACCGCCTGCCGATCTTCTCGTATATCGAGAAGGAATATCACACCTTCCCGACGCCGCGGAATTTCAACTACTTCTGGAATTTCGGCGCCATCGCCACCGTCATGCTGGTGCTGATGATCGCCACCGGCATCGTGCTGGCGACCAACTACACGCCGCATGTGCTGATGGCCTTCGACTCGGTCGAGCGCATCGACCGCGACGTGCCGCAGGGCTGGCTGATCCGCGACCTGCACATGAACGGCGCCTCGTTCTTCTTCATCGCCGTCTACGTCCACATCTTCCGCGGCATGTACTACGGCTCCTACAAGGCCCCGCGCGAGCTGCTGTGGATCCTGGGCGTCGTCATCTTCCTCCTCATGATGGCCACCGCCTTCATGGGCTACGTCCTGCCCTGGGGCCAGATGTCGTTCTGGGGGGCCACGGTTATCACGAACCTGTTCTCGGCCATTCCGGTGGTGGGGCAGTCGGTCGTGGATTGGCTGTGGGGTGGGTTCTCGGTCGACAATCCGACGCTCAACCGCTTCTTCGCGCTGCATTACCTGCTGCCGTTCGTCATCGTGGGCGTCGTCGGCCTGCACGTCGTGGCGCTGCATGTCCACGGGTCGAACAATCCGCTGGGCATCGATCCCAAGGGGCCGCAGGACACGGTGCCGTTCCATCCCTACTACACGATGAAGGACGGCTTCGGCGTCATCGCCTTCATGGTCGTGTTCGCGGTGTTCGTGTTCTTCCTGCCCGACTACATGGGCCATCCCGACAACTACATCCCGGCCAACCCGCTGGTGACGCCCGCGCACATCGTGCCGGAATGGTACTTCCTGCCGTTCTACGCGATCCTGCGCGCGGTGCCCGACAAGCTGGGCGGCGTGCTCGGCATGTTCGGCGCCATCGCGGTGCTGTTCCTGCTGCCCTGGCTCGACACCTCGCGCGTGCGCTCCTGCACGTTCCGGCCGATCTACAAGTGGTTCATGCTGGTGCTGGTGGCCGACGTGGTCATCCTCGGCTTCTGCGGCGCCAACCCGCCCGAGGGCTTCTGGGTGCCGCTCAGCCGCGTCGCCACGCTCTACTACTTCTTCCACTTCATCATCCTGCTGCCGATCCTGGGCAAGATCGAACGGCCGCTGCCGTTGCCGTCCAGCATCGCCGACGCCGTGCTCAAGAAGAAGGTGGGATAAGGGCCATGCGTAAGCTCCTGGTTTCGGGCGCGCTCGCCCTCTCCGTCCTGGCCGCCGGCGCCGTCGCCATCGCCGCCGAGAAGGAAGTCCATCCGCCGCACAAGCACTGGCATTTCCAGGGCCCGTTCGGCACCTACGACCGCGCCGCCGCCCAGCGCGGCTTCCAGGTCTACAAGGAGGTCTGCGCCGCCTGCCACTCGCTGCGCATGCTGTCCTACCGCAACCTGGTCGACCTCGGCCTCACCGAGGCCCAGGTCAAGGGCATCGCCGCCGAAGCGCAGATCGCCGACCTCAACGACGACGGCGCGCCCGTCGACCGTCCGGGCAAGCTCTCGGATCCCTTCAAGCGGCCCTACGCCAACGACGCGGCGGCGGCGGCGGCCAATGGCGGCAAGGCGCCGCCCGACCTCAGCGTGATCGTGAAGGCCCGCGAAGGCGGCGCCGACTACATCCACGCCCTGCTGACGGGCTACGTCCCCTTCGAGAAGCTGACCCCGGCCCAGATCAAGGAGTTCGAGGTCACCAAGGACGACAACTACAACACCTACTTCCCCGGCCATAAGATCGCCATGCCGGCGCCCCTGGTCGACGGCAAGGTGACCTATGTCGACGGCACCAAGACCACCGTCGAGCAGATGTCATCGGACGTGACCGAGTTCCTCGCCTGGGCCTCGGAGCCGCACCTCGAGGACCGCAACCGCACCGGCGTGCGCGTGATCCTGTTCCTGCTCGTGCTCGCGGGCATGATGTACGCGGTGAAGCGCCAGGTCTGGGCCGACAAGCACTAGAGACGTTAGCCGCGGCCTTCGGGCCGCGGCGCCTATTCCTCGGTGCTGGTGCTGGTCCGGCGCGAGACGATCAGCGCGCGTCCGCTCTCCGGCCGCGCCCGGGGAGCAGGGGCCGTCGCGGGCGGCGGTTCGGCGATCGGCTCGGGCATGGGCTCGCGGCGCGACGTGGCCAGACCCTGAAGCATGGTCGCCACACCGAAGGTGATGATGAGCGCTACCCCGACCAGGGCCGCCGCTACGAACAGATGACGCATTCCCCGCCCTTGTGCAGCCGCCGATAGGGCTTGCCCGCCCGAAACTCCGGCAAACTTTCTGCACTCCCTCATTTTTATACCTCCCCGGGCGAGGCTCCCCAAGTCTTTTTGCAGTGAAAGCAGTCCGGGCCTTAAGCTGCGCCCCATGCGTGTCCTGGTGTCGATCCTCTGCCTCGTGAGCACATCTGCCGTCGCCGGCGACTGGAAAGCCGTGGGCAGCATTGCGAAAGGCCACGCCGTCTGCGGCCTCTCCTCGACCGTCGAAGGCAAGCGCTTCGAGCTGCGCTACGTCTCCGGCGCCCAGAGCTTCACCGTCGAGATCGGCCGTGCCGACTGGCACATCAAGGGCGTCACCCACGAGGCGATGCTGCGCTTCGACGGCCATGCGCCGTGGACCGTCACGCTCGCCAAGGGATCTTTCACGCTGCCCGTCGAGTCGCTGGGACGCTTCGTCACCGAGTTCCGCGACAGCAACACTTTCTCAGTGCTGGTGCGCGCTGCGCCGCCGACGGGTTGGGCGGCGAGCCTCACGGGCTCCGGCGCGGCCGGCGACGACTTTCTGCAGTGCAGTCGCGAGCTCCAGTAAGCCGCCGGGCTACAACTGCAGAGCCGTTGCAGCTGGTCTTGGCGCCCTTTAATTTTCGATACGTCTCAAGAGGTGGGAGGCCTCGATGTTGCGTACCCGGTGGGTTGCGGGCGTCCTGGCGAGCGTCCTTCTCACGATCTCCACGGCGGCGCTGGCGGAGGAGCCGGCGCGCAAATGGGGAGCCTTCCTCGACATCGAGGGCAAGGTCGGCACCAAGCGCAATCTCGGCGAGGCGACGCTGTTCGTGCCGCTGTGGCAGGACGAGGCCACGATGCTGTTCGGCGATGTCCGCTTCAAGATGGACGATCAGAACGGCCATGAGGGCAACTTCGGCCTCGGCGTCCGCCGCATGATGGCCGACGGCTGGAACGCCGGCCTCTACGGCTTCTTCGATCGCCGCCACAGCCCGAACGACAACATGTTCAACCAGCTCACCTTCGGCGCCGAGGTCCTGGGGACGAACTTCGACTTCCGCGCCAATACCTACTGGCCGGTGGGCAACACGGTGCAGGCGGTGGGCCAGCCCACCCAAGGCCCGACGACGGCGGCGGTGTCGGGCGGCACCTTGCAGGTGACGACGCCGGCGATGCTGCAACGCTTCGAATATGCGCTGCGCGGCTTCGACGCCGAGGCTGGCGTCCGAGTTCCGATCCTGCCGAGCGAGAGTCCCTACCAGCTCCGCTTCTATGCTGGCGGCTTCCGCTTCGACGAGCCCACGGGCGTGGCCGCAGTCGTCGCCGGCCCGCGCCTGCGGCTGGAGTTCACCGACTACGACGTGCCCGGCCTGTGGAACGGCACGCGCTTCACCGTCGGCGCGGAGTGGCAGACCGACGAGGTGCGCGGCAGCCCGTTCTTCGCGGGCCTGCGCCTGCGCGTGCCGCTGCAGGCCGAGCCCAACCGGGCCACGCGCACGCTGCAGGAGCGGCGCATGACCGATACGATCGTGCGCGACGTCGACATCGTGGCCAACGCGCAGACCGTGCAGGTGGCACCTGCCGTCAGCGAGCAGGCTTTCACCGCGACCGGGGAGACGATCACCGGCATCAGCAGCGCCACGACCACCGGCGCCGCCTTGCCCGGTGCCGTGGCCGCTGCCGGCAGCAATTCCTTCGTCGTGCTGCAGGGAACATTCGGCACCGGGACCACGACGGTCGTCATGCAGGGCGGCCAGACGCTCATGGGCGGCGGCTCGGTTTCCCTCAGGACGGCATCGGGTCGACTCGTGACGGCGACGCTACCGGGGGCCACGATCAGCGGCACGGGGACCGGCCCGGCCGGCGTCGTTCAGGTGACCGACAATACGACGCTCTCCGGAATGACGATCATCGGCGCGTCGAGCAGCGGCGCCGGTGTCTTCGGCGTGAGGATGAACGACACCTCCACCGGTGCCACGATCACCAACAACACGATCACCGTCATGCAGACCGGCGCCAATGGTGCCGTCGGACTGTTGCTCGGCAGCAACAACACCGCGACAGTGAGTGGCAACACCGTCACCGTGACGGGCCCGACTGGTCAAACGATGACGGCGTTGGGCGCCAACAATGGCGGAACCTACACGATCAGCGGAAACACGCTGAGCGCGTCCGGCGGCACCACCAACCGGGCCATCAGCCTCGCCGGCGACACGCTCATGAACTCGACGGGCAACGTGAAGGCCGCAGGTATTTGCAACAACGGCGGCGGCAACACCGGCTCGGTCGGCTTCACCGACGGGACGACCTGCCCATAGGCCTCTACAGCGTCCCTTGCGGCGCTCTCAGGCGGCGCGCCTTCTGGCGATGGCTTCGTGCCGCGCGATCAGGCGGCGGGCGCGCTCGATCACCGGGATGTCGATCATCTTGCCGTCGACCGTGAAGGAACCGCGGCCCTCGGCGGCTGCCTTCACGTCGGCCTCGATCAGGCGCCTGGCATGGGCAACGTCCTCGGCCGGCGGCGTGAAGGCGTCGTTCAGCGTCTGCACCAGTCCCGGATGCACGCAGGTGCCGCCGGAGAAGCCGAACTGGCGCGCTCGCTCGGCGCTCTTGCGATAGGCCGCCGGATCGGAATAGTCGGCGACGGTGCCCAGGATGCCGATCATCGGCACGTCATGCGCTTGGGCCGCGAAGGCCACCATGCGCTTGGGCAATTCGAGCGCGTCGGACGTCGGCAGCGACCCGGTCTCCAGCGCAAAATCCTCGCCGCCCAGCATCATGCCGATCAGCCGCGGCGCATGCTCGGCGATGGCGTGGATCTCGGCTAAGGCGCGCGGATGCTCGATCATGGCGGCGAAGCCGACGCTGCCGACCTTCATCCCACGTTCGCGCTCGAGCTCGCTCACGGCCTCGTCGAGCAGGCGCAGATGCTGCACGCCCTCGGTCTTGGTGACGAACAGCGCGGTGAGGCCCGGCCGCACCGCCGCCTCGATGTCGGGGATCGCGAGCCGCAGCGGCCGGTTGATGCGCACCGACACGTCGGCGCCGCCGCGCACGACCTTCGCCATCGTCTCGGCCAGCATCTTCCGCGCCGTCGGCTTCTCGGCCACGGTGACGCTGTCCTCGAGATCGACCAGCACGCAATCGGCGCCACGCTCGTGCGCCTTGTCGATGAACTTCGGCACATTGCCCGGCACATAGAGGATCGAGCGCCAGACGGGCGGGACGGGACGGTTCACTTCTTCTTTCCCTTCGAGATCGTGCCGTTGGCCGCGAGCTTCTCGTACTCGTCGGCCCCCAGCAGCGGCTTCAGCAGCGCTTCGTTGTGCTCGCCGACCCTGGGTGCCGCCATCTTGAGCGCGCCCGGCGTGCCGGAGAGCCGCGGCACCACGGGATGCGTGGGCAGCGTCCCCATCTCGTCGTCGGGGGTCTCGATCAGCGCCTCACGCTCCAGCACGTAATCGTCCTGCACGATCTGCGAGATGTCGTAGACCGGGCCGATGGTGACTCCGGCTTCGTCGAAGAATTTCAAATTGGTGGCGAGATCGCGCGCCTTGATGAAGCCGCCGATGATGCCGTCGAGCTCGATTCCGTTCCTCACCCGCTCGATGTTGGTGGCGAACCTGGGATCCTTGGCGAGCTCGGGGCGGCCGATCTTGACCAGCACGCGCTCGGCCATGCCCTGCGTCGAAGCCGAGAGGCAGACCCAATGGCCGTCGCTGGTCTGGTAGACGTTGCGCGGCGCGGCATTGGTGGAGCGGCTGCCGCTCCTGATCTTCACGTCGCCGGTGAGCTTGTGGTTGGCGGCCTGCGGGCCCAGCACAGAGAACAGCGGATCGAACAGCGGCAGGTCGAGCGTTTGCCCTTTGCCGCCGTTCACCTCGACCTCGCGCAGGGCCACCATGACGGCGCCGTAGCCGTAGAGCGCGGCCATGGCGTCGGCGAGATACATCGGTGGCAGCACCGGCTCGCGATCCTCGAAGCCGTTCATCGAGGCGAAGCCGCTATAGCCTTCGATCAGTGTGCCGAAGCCCGGCTTGTGGCGATAGCGCCCGTCCTGACCCCAGCCGGAGATGCGGACGATCACCAGCCTGGGGTTGATCTCGTGCAGCTCCGTGGGCGAGAGGCCCATGTCCTCCAGCACGCCCGGCCTGAAACTCTCGACGAGGATGGCGGCCGACTTGGCGAGCTCGCGCACGATGGCGCGGCCGGCGTCGGAGCGCAGCTCCAGTCCCACGCTCTTCTTGTTGCGGCCGTAGACCTTCCACGCCGTCTCGATGCCCTTGACCTTCCACGAGCGCAGCGTGTCGCCCTCGGGCGGCTCGATCTTGATCACCTCGGCGCCGAAGTCGGCGAGCTGCAGGGTGAGGATGTTGCCGGCGACGAGGCGCGACAGGTCGACGACGCGGACCCCGTTCAGGGGGCCGGATGCGGCGGGGGTGAAGGGCTTTTGTGCGGGGCGTTTCATGGCTGGGAGCGCGCCACTCCAGTGG
>CANIRG010000165.1 GCA_947469635.1 Rhodospirillales bacterium
CGAAGGATGGGCCACACCAAGACTGGGGCCCACCACTAGCGCGGGGGTTACCCCGCGCGGATCGAGACGGGCGCTCCGCGCCCTCCTCAGGGTGAGGTGGTTTCATAGTAGCATCGCGCTGCGATGCGTCTCGAAGGATGGGCAGCAAACGTGGTGCTCGCTCCCACCCTTCGAGACGGCCGCTTCGCGGCCTCCTCAGGGTGAGGTGGGACGGTTTCATCGTTTGGGAGTGTGCTCTAACTCCGAGCCGGCGGCGCGCAAGAGTCGCGCAGCACCAGGTCGACGGGCAACAAGGCGCGGTGCTGCGCCTGGCCGACGTCTCCGCGCAGGCGCTGGAGCAGCAGCTCGGCGGCGGCGCGCCCGATATCCTCTAGGCTCCAGCGTAGTGCCGTGATGGCCGGCGTGTGCACGGCGGCAAGATCGGTGTCGCCCACCGACAGCACTGACAGGTCGCGTGGCACGGAAAGGCCGAGATCACGCGCCGCACGCAGGACACCCGCCAGGATGCGCGTGCCGAGGGCGACGATCGCCGTCGGCGCCCCGTCGGCGCGGAGAATCGCCAGCGTATGGCCGTGCGCGAAATCCATGGGCGAGGCCTGGATGCAGAGCCGCGCGCCGGCCGGATCGATGCCCATCTCCGCGAACACTTCCCGGAAGCCCGCGATCCGCTCGCGACTGGGCCGCATCCGCTCGTCCGCCGTCAGCAGCGCGATGCGCCGATGGCCCAGGCCGATCAGATACCGGGTCGCTGCCTTTGCGCCCGCACGATGATCGACCAGAACGGCCGGCCAGCGGTTGTCACCATCTCCTTCCAGGGGATCGCGATCGAGGATCACCACCGCCGTGCCGCCCGCGACGAGCTCGCGCCAGGTCTTTTCGTTGGCGTCGCTGCCGGGCGACACCAGCATGCCGTCCAGCCGCCTGCCTCTGAACTCGAGCGCGGCGGCGCGTTCGCGTGCCGGGTCGTTTCCGGTGCTGACGACGACCAGCATGTAGCCCGCCTCACGCAGGCGTGCCTCTGCGGCTTGGACGATCGTGGCGTTGAGCGGGTTGGAGATGTCGGAAACCAGGCACCCCACCATGCCGCTGGTCCGCGTCCGCAGGCTCCGCGCCAGGAAGTCCGGCTGGTAGCCCAGCCTGTCGGCCGCGGCCACGACATCGCGCGCGACGCGGGCGCTGACATTCTTTCCGCCGTTCAGCGCCCGCGACACCGAGCTTAGCGAGAGGCCGGCCGCCTGCGCCACGTCGCGGATGGTGATGACGTTCATTCTGGCAACGTTTTCCCATATGGAATTGCGTAACTATTGACTCTGACGGTTGAGATGACAAGGATTATGGAAACGATTTCAACAAGCGGCCAACAACCGGCCCATCTGGAGGAAACATGCTGAAGATCAATCGCCGCGCCGTTGCGGCGGGAAGCGCCGCGCTCGCGGTCGCCCTCGCCCCGGTCCTCTTTCCCGGCGTCGCGTCGGCGCAGGACAAGAAGACGCTGCGCTTCGTGCAGAACGGCAACCTGACGATCCTCGATCCGATCTGGACGACGGCCTACGTCACGCGCGACCACGGCTACATGGTCTACGACACGCTGTTCTCGAGCGACGAGAACAATGTCGTGAAGCCGCAGATGGTCGACAAATACGAGGTCTCGGCCGACAAGCTCACCTGGACCTTCACGCTGCGCGACGGGCTGGAGTGGCACGACGGCCAACCGGTGACCGCCGAGGATTGCGTCGTCTCGCTCAAGCGCTGGGTCGCGCGCGACTCGATGGGCCAGAAGCTGTCGGACTTCATCGCCGACATGTCACCGGTGGACGCCAAGACCTTCACCCTGAAGCTCAAGCAGCCTTACGGCCTCGTGCTCGACTCGCTCGGCAAGCCGTCGTCCAATGTGCCCTTCATCATGCCCAAGCGGATCGCCAGCACCGATCCGTTCAAGCAGATCGACAGCCAGATCGGCTCGGGCCCGTTCATCTACGTCAACGCCGAGTCCAAGCCCGGCGAGAAGCACGTCTACATCAAGAACCCCAAGTACAAGCCGCGCGCCGAACCGGCCTCCGGTCTGGCCGGCGGCAAGGTCGCCAAGGTCGACCGGGTCGAGTTCGTCGACATGTCCGACCCGACGCAGCAGGTGAACGCGCTGATCGCGGGCGAGATCGACATGATCGAGAACGTGCCGCACGATCTGCTGCCGCTCCTGAAGCGCGACAAGAACGTGCAGACCGTCAACTGGAACCCGCTGGGCCAGCAGTTCACCCTGCGCTTCAACCACCTGACCAAGCCGTTCGACAACCCCAAGATCCGCCAGGCCGCCCTCTACTCGATGCGCCAGGAGGACTACCTCAAGGCGACGGTGGGCGAACCGGAATACTACAAGGTCTGCTCCGCAGCCTTCGTCTGCGGCGCGCCCAACGGCGTGGAGATCCAGGGCGACCTGCTGAAGAAGCCCGACTTCGAGAAGTCCAAGGCGCTTCTCAAGGAAGCCGGCTACGACGGCACGCCGGTCGTGCTGATGCAGTCGACCACCTTGCCGGTGCTGACCAACATGGCGCCCGTCACCAAGTCGCTGCTCGAGCAGGGCGGCTTCAAGGTCGACATGCAGGCGATGGATTGGCAGACGGTGGTGTCGCGCCGCGCCAAGAAGGACCCCGCCGACAAGGGCGGCTGGAGCGCCTTCCACACCTACGCCATCGCGGTCGACATCCTGAATCCGATCTCGGCCAACTGGATGATCGCCGACGGCGACAAGTCGTGGTTCGGCTGGCCGACCGATCCGGAGATGGAGAAGCTGCGCGACGCCTACGCCAAGGAGACCGACCCGGTGAAGAGCAAGGCGCTGGCCGTGGCGGTGCAGAACCGCGCGCTCGAGACGGCGCAATATGTCTGGCTCGGCATGTGGTACGGGCCGGGCGCCGCGCGGAGCAACGTGGTCGGCTGGCTGAAGGCGCCGGTCACCGTCCTCTGGAACATCGAGAAGAAGTGACGACCGATTTGGCGAAAGAGGGGGCGCGGAGCGACGTCCGTGCCCCCGACGGCACCCGCCTTGCCGTCTACGAATGGGGCAATCCCGCCGGTCCGGAACTCGTGCTCGTGCACGGCTTCGCGCAGGCTCACCTCTGCTTCACGCCGCAGTTCCGGAGCGAGCTGACACGGCACTATCGCCTCGTGGCCTACGACCTGCGCGGCCATGGGGCGTCGGATCAGCCTCCCGATCCGGCGGCCTATCGCGGCAACAGGGTGTGGGCCGACGATCTCGCGGCCGTGCTTGCGGCAAAGCGGCTCGAGCGTCCCGTCCTCGCCGGCTGGTCGATGGGTGGCCGGGTGATCCGGCAGTATCTGATGGTCCACGGCGATGCGCGCATCGCAGGCATCAACTTCGTCGCCTCGCAGGTGATCGAGGATCCAAGCTGCCGCGGGCCGGCGGCGCCAAAGCCGGTGCCGGACGACCAGACCCTCGCCCAGGAGATCGAGGCCGCGATCGCCTTCCTCGACGGGTGCTACGGCCGGAAGCCGGGCGAAGCGGAGTTCCGCCGGGGGCTCGCCTACAACATGCGGGTGCCAGCCGCGGTGCGCCGGGCCATTTCAGGCTGGTCGACCGATGCGGCCGAGACGATCGCCGCCCTGCGGAAGGTGCGCGTCCCGGTGCTGATCACGCACGGGCGCCAGGATGCCGTCGTGCTACCCGCCGCCGCGGACATGAGCCTTGCCGCCATGCCGCACGCGCGGCTGTCGTGGTTCGACGATTGCGGCCATTCGCCCTTCAGCGAGCATGCCGCACGCTTCAACGACGAATTGACGGGCTTCGTGCAGTCTTGCTGCGAAGGTGACCGGGCCTGAGAATGTCCGCCCCCGACTAACGTGAGGAATCCCGTGTCACCGCCATGCTAGCATGGCGCCTGACGGGTTCGCGCGAGAGGTCGATGGTCTCCATTCCGCAGTGTTTTTCCGAAAGCTACGCCGAGGCGCGCGGCAAGTTCTGCAGCGCCGCGGCCGATGCGGGCGGCGCCATACGGTCGTGGGCCAACCCACATGGCAAGGGGCCGAATGGCGAGGCGCTGTATCTCGACACGGCGCGGTTCGGTCCCGCCGACGCCAGCCGCATGCTGGTGCTGATCGCGGGCACGCATGGCGTCGAAGGCCATTGTGGTTCGGGCGGGCAGATCGCCTGGCTCCGGACCGGCGGTCCGGCCACGCTGCCGAAGGACACCGGCGCCCTCCTCGTCCACGCGATCAATCCCCATGGCTTCGCCTGGACGCGGCGCGTCAACGAGGACAACGTCGACCTCAACCGCAACTTCGTCGACCACGACAAGCCCTATCCGCGCAACGATGGCTACCTCGCCGTCGCCGACGCCATCCTGCCGCACGACTGGGATGCGGCGAGCAAGGCCGAGAGCCAGCGCGTGTTCGATTCCTATGCGCAGAAGCATGGCGCCTTCGCCCTGCAAAGCGCCATCACCGGCGGCCAGTACACCCATCCCGACGGCGTCTTCTACGGCGGCGCCAAGCCGGTGTGGAGCAACCGCACCATCCGTGCCATTGCCCGCGAGGAGCTGGGGCGGGCGGCGCGCGTGGGCGTCATCGACTTCCATACCGGCCTCGGACCCTTCGGCCATGGCGAGCTGATCTGCACCGTGCCGCCCAGCGCCAGGTCGTTCGCGCGCGCCCGCGCCTGGTATGGCGAGGAGATGACCTCGCCCGAGAGCGGCACCTCGACCTCGGCCGTTGTGGTCGGCGTCATGACCGACGCCTTTGCCCAGGAGCTGCCCGACGCCGAGGTCACCTCGATCGCCATCGAGTACGGCACCCACTCCGTGCCGGAGGTGCTGGGCGCGGTGCGGGCCGACAACTGGCTGCACCAGCGCGGCGATCTCGCCTCGCCGCTCGGCCACGAGCTCAAGGCCGACATGAAGGAGAGCTTCTTCCCCGCCGGCGACAGATGGCGGGAGATGGTGTGGGCGCGCGCCGACCAGACGATCGGCTGGGCCCTGAAGGGGCTCGTGGGGTGAATCGTCGTGCCGGATGAGACTCCGCCCGTCGCCGACGCTGTCGCGCCTGTCGCCGACCATGCGCGGCTGCGGCTGTGGCGGGCGCTGCAGAAGGCGCCGCTGTTCGCCGAGCTCGACGCCGCCAGCATGTCGGCGATCGAGCGCGAGCTCACCCTTCTCGAGCTGCCGGGTGGTGCGCCACTGTTCCATCACGGCGATCCGGCCGACGCCGTCTATGTCGTGGCCAGCGGCTGCCTCGGCGTGTTCCGCCACGACGAGGGTGCGCCCAACGATGAGCCGGGCCTGATCGCCGAGATCACGCCGGGCAACATCGTGGGCGAGATGTCGCTGCTGTCGCACACCAGGCGCACACGCAGCGTCGCGGCGCTGCGCGACAGCGAGGTGTGGCGGCTGGCGAGCTCGAGCTTCGACGCCCTGACCGGCCATCATCCCGAGGTGCTGCCGGCATTGATGCGCAACGTGGCGGTGCGCAACGCCATGGGACCGGTGAAGCGCCGCCGCCAGCCCCGCACCTTCGCGTTGCTGCCGGCCGGCCGCGACGTACCGTCGGCGCGCTTCGCGGTCATGCTGTCGGCGGCGCTAGGCAGGATCGGCGATCAGGTGCAGATGCTGGGCGCGGAATCCCAGAACGAGGAGCCCGACTGGTTCGCGCGCTGCGAGATGGACTGCTCCTTCGTCCTCTACCGCGCCGATGCAACGCTCACCCCCTGGACAGAACTCTGCCTGCGCCAGGCCGACTGCCTGGTGGTGGTGCGCAGCGCCGACAACGACCAGCCGACGCGCCTGCCCTTCGAGATCGAGGCGAGCCAGCCCGGCGCGATATTCCACCGTCGCCGCGAGCTGGTGCTGCTGCACGAGGGCCGCGACCCCGCGGCCGGCATGACGGCGCCGTTGCTCGCGGGCGGCATGTACGGCCAGCACCATCATGTGCGGCTCGATCTCCAGTCCGACTTCGACCGGCTGGCCCGGCTGATCACCGGCCATGCCGTCGGCATCGTCATGGCCGGCGGCGGCGCCCGCTCCTTCAGCCATATCGGCGCGGTGCGCGCGCTGCGGGCCTCGGGCGTGCCGATCGATCAGGCGGGCGGCACCAGCATGGGCGCCATCGTGGCCGCCGCGGTGGCGGCGCGCTGGACCGACGAGGAGCTCATTGCGCGCTTCCGCCGCTCCTTCGTCGATGCCAATCCGCTGCGGGATTATACACTGCCGCTGGTCTCGCTCTTCGGCGGCCGGCATGTCACGCGCCTGCTGAAATCGGCCTTCGGCGACAAGGACATCGAGGACCTGATCCTGCCCTACTATTGCGTGACGGCGAACCTCACGACGTCCAACGCCGATGTCCATACCAACGGTCGCCTCTGGCGCTGGCTGCGCGCGTCGGTGTCGATCCCGGGCGTGCTGCCGCCCTTCAACGACGCGGGCCAGGTCCATGTCGACGGCGGCGTCATCGACAATTTCCCGGTACGCACGATGCGGCGGGCGGGTCGCGGCATCACGATCGGCGTCGACGTCGACACCGGCGGGGCGCTGTCGGCAGGCGCCGGCGTCGAGGACTCATGGTCGGCCTGGGAATTCTTCCGCCGCCTGCTGTGGCGGCGCAAGGAAACGCTGCCGATCCCGTCGATCGTGCGCATCCTGCTGCGTTCGGCCCTGGTCGCCAGCACCGCGCGCGCCGCGCGGGACCGCGCCGCCGCCGACCTGCTGATCGTGCCGGCGATGGAGACCATCGACCTGCTCGACTGGACGAGCTTCGATGCCGCCATCGAAGCCGGCTACAGCGCCACCATGGAAGCCCTCGACAAGGCGCGCACGCTGCCGACCGGCGCACGCATCTTCATCGCCTAACCCAGGAACTTCAGGCTGTTGACCACCTTGTCGATCGTCTTGCGTGGCCCGTGGATGCCGACACCCACAAGGTCGAGCGCATCGGACGGCGCCGCGGCTACGGCGGCCCGGTTGTCGGCGTCGTTGGCGGTGCCGAACATCGCCTCGATGTAGATGGCGGGCACGAGGTCCCGCGACAGAGCGCGCAGGTGCGTGCGCCTGAGCTCCTCCGTCGTGCCGCCGTAGACGAACACCGGCTCGCGGATCAGGGCGCTGTAAGCCCGGCCCGCGCCGTCACGATAGGGCTCGCCCATCAGCTCCGCATGGGTGCCGGCGAGCCCGCCCGCCAGGAAGGCGGCGACGTTGGCGGTCTGCCAGCCGGCGAGGTCCTTGCGCAGGATGAGCGCGGTCTTGGTTTCGTAGATCATGCCCTGGATATGAGGCATGCTGGGGGCCACGTCTTGAACGTTTGTGCATGACCTCCGACCGCATCCGCTTCGACGAACCCCGCGCCGGCCTGCAGCGCCTGGCCGCGAGCTTCGGCGGCCACGCCTTCGATGCCCACCGCCACGAGACCTATGCCGTCGGCCTCACTTTGTGGGGCGCCCAATCCTTTCACTATCGTGGGACGCTGCGGACCAGCCGCGGCGGGCAGGCCATGACCCTGCATCCCGACGAGACCCATGACGGCCATGCCGGTGTGCCCGACGGCTTCGCCTATCGCATGCTCTACCTCGACCCGGCCGCGGTCCGCGCCGCGCTCGACACGCCGCGTCTGCCGTTCGTCGCCGATCCCGTGGCCGACGATCCGGCGCTGGCCGACCTGCTGGGTGAGGCCTTCGCAGATTTCCCGCAGGCCCTCGAACCGCTGGCGCTCGACGCCGTCGTCGCTCGGCTGGCGGACCGGCTGGCGGCGCGCAGCGATTCACCGGCCCAGCCCCGAACCGGCCCCATCGCACATCGTGCCGTCGAGAAGGCGCGCGATTTCCTGGTCTCCGAAGCGCGCCGCAGCGTCGCCTCCGAGGAGCTGGAGCGCGTGAGCGGCCTCGACCGCTTCGCCCTCAGCCGCCACTTCCGTGCCGCCTTCGGCACCTCACCGCACCGCTTCCAGGTCGGCCGGCGACTGGCCGAGGCACGCGCCCTGATCGCCGACGGCGTCCCTCTGTCCGAAGCCGCCGCCGCGACAGGCTTCGCCGACCAGAGCCACCTCACTCGGCACTTCTCCGCCCGCTTCGGGCTGACGCCGGGCCGCTGGGCCGCGCTGGTGCGCTGACATCCTGCGCCGATCTTGAATCCCAACCACTCCGCTCGCACCATAGGCTGCCCGGCTTGACGTTTCGCTCGAGCGCGCGCTAGGAACATCGCGCTCGAGGCGGACAACGCTTGGCCAGTGGCACTGACGGGCCGTCCCGATAGGTTGGTGGATGAAGCCTTCAGTCCTGTTTCTTCTGCTGGCTGTGCCAGTCCTCTATGGCGCTGCGTTCCTCGGGTTGCGGCCATCGCTCAACAACGACGCCGGGATGGGCTTCACGGTCCTGCAATCCATGCGGGACGGTGCGCCGTTCAACGTTCTCGTCGAGCCTGACAGTGCCGACATCGCCAAGGATGCGGCTTCCTTCGTAGCGGCATGGTCGCCGTCGCAGTACGCGCTGCCGGCCCTGTTCCAGCTCATCGGCCTCGACCTCGGGCAAGCCATTGTCCTCACGGTCGTGTTCTGCGCCGGCATCGGGATCGTGGGCTGGTATGGGCTGTACCGGGCGATGGAATTTTCTCCGGCCGTCGCCCTGCTGTCGTGCCTGCTGCTGGAGCTGTTCCAACCCTTCCTCTTTCCCTTCGAGGAGTACAACGGCGGCGAGATCGTCATGTTCGCGGCGGCTCCCTGGAGCGCGCTCCTCGTCTGGAGCGCCCGGGATGCCGGATGGGTCCACCGCTTCCTCGCCGTCCTGACGGCCCTCGCCCTGGCGACCGCCGCCAAGCTGTCGGGGCTCATCTTCGTTTCGGCCTTGCTCGCCGGCCTCGCCGCCTACCACGGCTGGCGAGCGTTCGACCCGTCGGCATCTTCCGGCCGCCGGCCCGCGCCCCTGCACGCCCTTCGCGCGCTTACCCTGGCAACGATGCCATCGGCCGTGGCATGGCTCCTGTTCGTCGTTGCCTTCCGGGTGTTCTGGACGTCACGAGGCTGGACCGCCGTCGATCAGCCGTTGCACCCGCCCTTCGCCCTGTCGAACATCTACTTTCCCGTCGTCGCCACGGTCCTGTCCTCGTCGGGCTTCGGCGCCGCCATGGGTGCGGTGAGTGCCTTGCCGGCCTCATTCGCTAAATTGCTTGGGGAACAGGCCGTCGCCTATGCGATCGCGTTGCCCTTTTGCGCGCTCTGGCTCGGCATGCTGGTGCAGCGGTTGCGCGCGCCTCTTGGCGGCACCCTCTGGTTCATGCTGGCCGCCTGCGCCGCCTATGTCGCGTGCTTCATGGTGCTCTATCATATCGGGGTGGCGATCTACTTCGACGATCGGTTCTATCGTCCCGCCAGCCTGATTCTCCTGCCCGGCCTCGTGGCGACGCTGGCCGCGACCTCGAGCCGTCCGATACGGTATCTCGGCGGGGCCTTCATCCTGGCGATGGCGTGCTATGGCGTGGCTGCGGGCGCCTGGCACATCGTCAGCGTGGAAAGGCGCCCCGTCGGCATGGTGGGCGTTCGCCAGCCCATCGCCTCCCCTGGTTTGCTGACACACCTGCATATGCGCTTCGGCTCGACCGGCGAGCGCCGCGCCGATCGCGTGGTGTACCTGCCCTCGCCCGAGATGACCCTGGAGGTGCGCGGCGTAAGGACCATATCGACCTTCGCCGACCATGACCGTATCGAGACGCTGAGAGACCGCAAGTATCTCGGCAGGGTCGGTGAGCTGGTCATCGTCCTGCCGGCGACATTCCTGGCGAACGGCAAGGCCGACGCGATCCTTCGATCGTTCAGGGATTATGCGCCCGATCGATGGAAGCGCACCCTGATCGACGACCGCTTCGTCGAATTCAGCCAATGAGCCATCAGGCCTCGAGCCGGTAGCGTCCCTGGGCGTCGAGCTCTACCGACGACCACCAGCCACGACGCAGGCCGCCCAGCGTCGTCGTCATCAAGGGCCGCAGGATCGGCAGGCGGCACCCCCATCCCAGGAAGGCGTCACGCACCAGGCCGAGCGGCGCGAGGCGCGACTGGAAGAACGGCGTCAGCAGGTGACTGGCCTGACGGTAGAAGCGCACGGTCGCGCTGCGGTGCTTCGCAAATTGCGCAAATGCCGCCGGGACGTCAGCGCTCTCCGCCAGCGCCTGGGCCAGCACCCACGCATCCATCAGGCCGAGATTGGCGCCCTGCCCCAGTTGCGGGCTGGTGCCGTGCGCGGCGTCGCCGATGAACAGCACCGGGCCGGCGCTCCAACGGGGCAGAGCGACATGGCGATACGTTGCGTGGGTGAAGGCATCGGCGCGCACGGCATGCTCGATCGCCTCGGCGGCGGCAGGCCAGAGCGCCAGCGCCGCGCGGCGGAAGCCCTCGGGGTCGGGCGCCGCAGCGGCGGGCACGCTCCAGTAAAGGGTGAGCTGGCCGTTGCCGACCGGCAGCAGCCCCATCATCTCCGTGGTGCCGCGTACCCGCTGCTGGAGCAGGCCCGACGCGCCGACGCCGGCGACGTCGGGCACCGTCGTCCAGAGGCATCCCCACGGATAGAGCGGCGCGCGGGCCTCGGGCATCAGGTGCGTGCGCAGGGCCGAATGGGCGCCGTCGGCCACGATCACGAGACTGAAGGGGCCGTGGCGCCGGCCGCCTTTCTCGACGAGATGGCCTCCGTCGACATCGACGATCTCGCAACCGGTGACGAGCCGTGCCGCCGACTGCTTCAGCTGTCCATGCAGGAGATCGAACAGCACGCTGCGGCGGATGCCGAGCCCGTGCGCCGCCTTGTGCAGGTCGGCGTAGGCGAGATCGAGAACGATGCGGCCGCCCGCCGTCCGGCCCTGGAGACCGCGGATGACCGCGCCCGATGCCAACGCTTCGCCCGCGAGTCCCAGCGCGCGCAGGACGGCGAGGCCGGTCGGTTGCAGCAACAGACCGGCGCCGATCGGGCGCGGCTCGACGAAACGCTCGAAGACCGTGACCGCGTGGCCGGCGTCGGCAAAGAGGATCGCCGCCGCCTGCCCCGCGACGCCGCAGCCGACGACGGCGATGTCCAAGAAGCTAGAGCCCGCCGTTCACGACCAGGCACTGGCCGCTGACATAGTCGCTGTCGGGGCTGCAGAAGAGATAGACGGAGCCCGCCGCCTCTTCCGGCAGGCCGCCGCGGCCGAGCGGGATCATCTGGTTCATGGCCGCGATCCGGCCACCCTGGACGCCGACCTTGACCTTGCGGCCCTGGACCTCGATCTCGCCGGCGTCGCCCTGGCTGAGCGGCTGGGTGAGGCGCGTCTGGATATAGCCGAAGGCCACGGCATTGACCGTGACGTCGTAGCGGCCGAACTCCTTGGCCAGGGTCTTGGTAAGGCCGATGATGCCCGCCTTACCGGCGGCATAGTTCGACTGGCCGGCATTGCCGTTCACGCCCGAGGTCGACGAGATGTTCACGACCTTGCGCACGACGCGCTTCCCCTCGGACCGCTCCTTCTCGACGGCCTGGCGGAAATGCTGCTGGAAGGCGCGGAGCACGCGGAACGGCGCCGTCAGATGGACGTCGAGGATGGCGTACCACTGCTCGTCGCTCATCTTCTGGATGACCGAGTCCCAGGTGTAGCCGGCGTTGTTCACCACGACATGGCAGTCGCCGAAGGCATCGACGGCGGTCTTGACGATGCGGTCGCCGAAGTCGGGCGCGGCGACGTCCCCGGTGCACGCCACCGCCTTGCCGCCCATCTTCTCGATCTCGGCCACGGTCTCCTTCGCCGGCGCCTCGTCGATGTCGTTGATCACCACCTTGGCGCCGTCACGCACCAGGCGCAGCGCGATCTCCTTGCCGATGCCGCGACCCGAGCCGGTGACGATCGCCACCTTGCCATCCATCTGACCCATCTGAATTCTCCCGATGCCGAACCTAAGCCGCTGCGACCGTGGCGTGGCCCTGCAGCGTGTCCTGACCGTTCTGGTTGGTGCACTTGACCTCGAGGTCGATCAGCTTTTCGCCGTTCTCCTCGCGCTTGGCCGTCACCTTGCCGCTCACGGTGATGACGTCGCCCACCCAGGTGATCGAGGTGAAGCGCGTGCCGAGGCGGCGCACCCGGTCGTTGGGCGCGTAGCTGGTCACGAGACGGCCGAGGAAGGCCATCGACAGCATGCCGTGGGCGAACACGTCCTTGAATCCGAACTTCTTGGCGAAGTCGAGATCGACGTGGATCGGATTGTGGTCGCCCGAGCCGCCGCAATAGAGCGCGAGCTGGTGGCGGCTGACGGGCGGCAGGACGAGCGGCTTCAGCTCGTCGCCGACCTTGACCTGATCGAACTTGGGAACGGTTGCGGTCATGTTTCGCTCCTCACTTCTTCGCCGCGTCGGGATTGCGCACGACGGTCACGCCCCGGCCCTTGGCCACGAGCTTGCCCGTCTGGTCTTTCATCTCCATCTCCTGGACGACG
>CANIRG010000166.1 GCA_947469635.1 Rhodospirillales bacterium
GGCTTGGTGAAGCTCGGCAATCTTGTAGCGCTCGTCGAGGTTGATTTGATCGTAGTGCTTGCCCATTGCAACACCTTAAGCTGGTGTTGCACTTCGTTGGTGAAGTCAGGGGGACCTTTCCACTTAGTAGGAGAGAGTGACGCTGGGGAGGAACATGAAAGAGACCGTCACGATCTGGCACAACCCGCGCTGCGGCAAGTCGCGGCAGACGCTCGAGCTGCTGCGGCAGAACCGCGTCGAGCCCACGATCCGCGAATATCTCAAGCAGCCGCCGAGCAAGGCCGAGATCGACGGCCTGATCGCGATGGTCGGCGGCGATCCGGCGGCGCTGATCCGCGACGGCGAGGCCGAGTTCAAGGCGCTCGGGAGGAAGAAGGCCGAGCTCACCAAGGCGGATATCGCCAAGGCGATCCTCGCCCATCCCATCCTGCTGCAACGGCCGGTCGTCGTGTCCGGAAAGCGCGCCGCCATCGGCCGGCCGCCCGAGGCGGTCCTGCCGCTCCTGAAATAGCCTCATGATCGGCCGGCTGCGTCTCTGGTCGGGCTACATCCTCTTCACCTATGTCGTCACCCATCTCCTCAATCACTCGCTCGGCCTGATCTCGCTGGGCGCGTTGGAGGAAGGCCGGCGATGGCACGGCTATATCTGGCACGGACCGATCGGCCAGATCGCGCTCTACGGCGCGCTCAGCGTCCATTTCGCGCTGGCGATGTGGGCGATGTTCCGCCGGCGCTCGCTTCGCCTCTCGCGCTGGGAGTGGACGCAGTTCGGCCTCGGCCTGCTGATCGTGCCGCTGGGCGCACTGCATGCCGTCGGCACCCGGATCGCGCACGACCATTTCGGTGTCGACACCGGCTATCCATGGGTGTTGGCGAGCCTGGTCGCCGGCGACGGCTGGGGCGTGGCGCGCCAGTTCGCTCTGCCGCTGGTGGTCTGGGTGCATGCCTGCATCGGCCTTCATTTCTCGTGGCGATTGAAGCCCTGGTACGCGGACTGGCTGCCGGCGCTCTACGCCGTGGCGCTGCTGGTGCCGGCGGCGGGCCTGGGCGGCGCCGCGGTCGCGCTGCGCGACTTCGCCGAGCTGGCGCAGCAACCCGGTTTCCTGAACGGGGTCTTCGCGCAGGTCCGGGCGCCCGATGCCGCGGGCGTGGCCGCGATCTACCGCATCGCCAATGTACTGATGACCATCGCGGGCCTGCTGTGGGTGGCGACCTTCCTCGGCCGGCGCGTGCGCGGCCTGTGGGAACGCCGCGCCGGTGTGGTCCATCTCACCTACGGCGGCAGCAAGGTCGTGACCGCACCGGCCGGCCGCAGCGTGCTCGACATGAGCCGCCTCGGCGGCGTGCCGCATGCCTCGGTCTGCGGTGGCCGTGGCCGTTGCTCGACCTGCCGCGTGCGCGTCGGCGGCACCGACCATCCGCCACTGCCGCCGCCCTCGCCTGAGGAGAAGAAGGTGCTGGAGCGCATCGGCGCGCCGGCCAACGTGCGGCTGGCCTGCCAGCTTCGCCTGCCGCCGGGCCGCTATCGCATCACGCCGCTGCTGCCGGCCGCGAGCGGGCCGGTGGAGGCCTATCGCCGCCAGCCACAGGCCCATGGCGGCGAGCGCTATGTCGTCATCCTGTTCTGCGACATCCGCGGCTTCACCTCGATCTCCGAGGGCCGCCTGCCCTACGACGTCGTGTTCCTGCTCAACCGCTATTTCCGCGCCACCGGCCAGGCCGTGCAGTCGGCAGGGGGCCGGCTCGACAAGTTCATCGGCGACGGGGTGATGGCGATCTTCGGCCTCGACAGCGAGCCGGCCACCGCCTGCCGGCAGGCGCTGGAAGCCGCGCGCCTCATGGCGCTGGCGCTCGACGATCTCAACGAGGCGCTGTCGGGCGATCTCGGCGAGCCGCTGCGCATCGGCATCGGCCTGCATGCCGGCCCGGCGATCGTGGGCGAGATGGGCTACGATCGCGCGGCCTCCCTCACCGCCATCGGCGACACGGTGAACACCGCGAGCCGGCTCGAAGCCATGACCAAGGAATTCGCCGTCGAGCTGGTCGTCTCGCAGGAAGTGCTGGACTGCGCCGGGATGAATCTCGGGACGGCGCCCCGCCACGAAGTCGACATTCGCGGCCGTCAGGGTCGCCTCGTCGTGCGGGCGATCAACCGCGCGTCCGATCTCACGGCCTTGTCATCTTAATCTCGTTGCGCGGCCCTGCCCGGCGGCAACAATCCACTCGAACAGGAGGAAGCCCATGCGCCCCATCATTCTCGCCGTCCTCACGACCCTCGCCCTCGGCGTCACCGCGACGGTCCATGCCGCCGGCGGTGGTGGCGCGGATTCGACACCGGCCAAGCCCGTCGATCCCAACTACGGGCGCGCCAAGGCGATGATCGAGGCCAAGGACTACAAGGGAGCTTTGCCGCTGCTGCAGCAGGTCGTGGCCAAGGATGCAAAGAATGCCGACGCCTACAATCTGATGGGTTTCGCGACGCGCAAGTCGGGCGATCCCAACGGCTCGCTGCAATTCTACAACCAGGCGCTCACCCTCGACCCCAAGCACATCGGCGCGCACGAGTATGTCGGCGAGGCCTACCTGATGCTCGATCGGGTGAAGGAAGCCGAGCAGCATCTGGCCCGGCTCGATTCGCTCTGCGTCTTCGGCTGCGTCGAGTACCGCACGCTCAAGGCCGCGGTCGCCAACTACAAGGCGGGCAAGAAGCCGACGAACTGACGCCTTCTTTCTGTATCATGCGGACCTACCCGATGCTCTCCAGCATGAGGTTGTCATTGGTTCGAGTTGCGGCAGTAGCGACCGAAATTAGGTCTCCCGAAGGGCCGCGCTTATGATCGGGCATGGTCCCCTTCGCGACTCTTGTTCCTCTCCAGCCGGTTACTTTTCCGTTATTTAAAGCGTCACCTTTCGTAACCGAGCCTCCCGGTGCGCGATGACGAGCGGTGCCGTCATGTTGCCGAGCAGGACCCGGCTCGCGCCGCCCGGCACCGTCTCGCGCAGGTCGGCGGCACTGTCGCGTTGCAGGTAGGCCGTCACGCCGTGGCGGGTGAGCCAGCCCATCACATGACGTGGGCGTCGGGATCCGCCAGATCGAACGCGATCTTGATCCTGGCCTCGGCCGTGCTCTCCGCGTCGCAAAGAACCAGCAACGCCTTGAACGCCATCCTGTCCTCCGTCGCTTGGCCCAAGACCCGACAACAGGATATGCTCGGCTCCAATAAACGCCCGTTCATGCCGCCGCCCCGGGAGGGCTCTCCTCGATGAGCACCGTCACCTCGCCCGTCCCTCTCGTCTTCGGCGACTATGCGCTCGAGGATCGCTATCGGCTCGACAAGGGCCGCGTCTATCTCACCGGCATCCAGGCGCTGGTGCGCCTGCCGATGATGCAGAAGCAGCGCGACATGGCGGCGGGCCTCAACACCGGCGGCTTCATCTCGGGCTATCGCGGCTCGCCGCTCGGCATGTACGACAACGCGCTGTGGGGGGCGAAGAAATATCTCCAGCAGAACAACATCCATTTCCAGCCCGGCCTCAACGAGGACCTCGCCGCCACCTCGGTGTGGGGCAGCCAGCAGGTGAACCTGTTCCCCGGCGCCAAGGTCGATGGCGTCTTCTCGATCTGGTACGGCAAGGGTCCCGGCGTCGACCGCTCGATGGATGTGCTGAAGCACGGCAATGCCGCCGGCACCTCGCCGCATGGTGGCGTGATCGCGCTGGCGGGCGACGACCATGGCTGCCAGTCCTCGACGCTGCCGCACCAGAGCGAGCAGGTCTTCTCCGCGGCGATGATCCCGGTCGTGAATCCGGCCAACGTCCAGGAGTATCTCGACTTCGGCATCCTGGGCTTCGCGCTGTCGCGCTACTCCGGCTGCTGGATCGGCTTCAAGGCGATCTCCGAAACAGTCGAGTCGGGCGCGTCGGTCTGGGTCGATCCCGAGCGCATAAAAATCATCCTGCCGACGGACTTCCAGCTGCCGCCCGGCGGCCTCGGCATCCGCAATCCCGATCCGCCGCTCGAAGCCGAAAAGCGCCTGCACGGGCCGAAGATGGCAGCGGTGAACGCCTTCGTGCGCGCCAACGGTTTCGACAAGATGGTGATCGACACGCCGCGCGCGCGCATCGGCATCATGACCACCGGCAAGGCCTATCTCGACACGCGCCAGGCGCTGGAGGATCTCGGCATCTCCGACGATCGCGCCAAGGCGCTGGGCATTCGTCTGTACAAGGTTGGCATGACCTGGCCGCTGGAGCCCGAAGGCGCGCGCCGCTTCGCCGAAGGCCTGCAGGAAGTCATCGTCATCGAGGAGAAGCGCTCCAACCTCGAGGACCAGCTCGTCCGCATCCTCTACAACGCGCCGGCCGACCGGCGGCCGCTGGTGATCGGCAAGACCGACGAGACGGGCCGGACCATCCTGCCGAGCGAAGGCGAGCTCAACCCGACCGGCGTGGCCATGGTGATCGCCGCCCGCCTGATGAAGCACACCGGCGACTCGCCGGAGCTGCAGCAGCGGCTCGCCCGCCTCGAAAGCAAGGAGAAGCTCCTGAACGCGCCGCCGCCCAAGGTGGCGCGCACGCCGTTCTTCTGCTCGGGCTGCCCGCACAATACCTCGACCAAGGTGCCGGAAGGCAGCCGCGCCATGGCCGGCATCGGCTGCCACGGCATGGCGATCTGGATGCCCGAGCGGCGGACGTCGCTGATCTCCCACATGGGCGGTGAAGGCGTGGCCTGGGTGGGCCAAGCGCCATTCAGCGGCGACAATCACATCTTCCAGAATCTCGGCGACGGCACCTATTACCATTCCGGCCTGATGGCGATCCGCCAGGCCGCCGCGGCCGGCGTCAACATCACCTACAAGATCCTCTACAACGACGCCGTCGCCATGACCGGCGGCCAGCCGCACGATGGCCCGTTGAGCGTTCCCGAGATAACGCGCCAGGTCGAGGCCGAGGGCGCCAAGAAGGTGATCGTCGTCACCGACGAGCCCGACAAGTATCCGATGAACGCCGGCTTCGCCCATGGCGTCACCATCCGCCATCGCGACGAGCTCGACGCGGTGCAGCGCGAGCTGCGCGAGATCCCGGGCCTCACCGTGCTGGTCTACGACCAGACCTGCGCCGCCGAGAAGCGCCGTCGCCGCAAGCGCGGCACCTTCCCGGATCCGGCCAAGCGCGTGTTCATCAACGAGGCGGTCTGCGAAGGCTGCGGCGACTGCTCGGAGAAGAGCAACTGCGTCTCGGTGAAGCCGCTGGAGACCGAGCTCGGCCGCAAGCGCCAGATCGACCAGAGCAACTGCAACAAGGACTTCTCCTGCCTCAACGGCTTCTGCCCCTCCTTCGTGTCGGTGAAGGGCGGCGGCGTGCGCAAGGGCACGCGCCCGCAGTTGACCGTGGTGAAGGACGATCCTTTCGCCTCGTTGCCGATGCCGACGCTGCGGCCACTGAGCGAAGCCTACGGCATCCTGATCACCGGCATCGGCGGCACCGGTGTCATCACCGTCGGCGCGCTGATCGGCATGGCGGCCCATCTCGAGGGCAAGGGCTGCACCGTGCTCGACTTCACCGGCCTCGCACAAAAGAACGGCGCGGTGATGAGCCACGTGCGGCTCGCGCCCAAGCCTGAAGATCTGCATGCCGTGCGCATCGCCGCCGGCGGCGCCAACCTGGTGCTGGGCTGCGACATGGTCGTGGCCGCAGCGCCGGCCGCGCTGTCTCGCATCGAGCCCGGCATCACCCAGGCCGTCATCAACGGCCATATGCAGCCGGTGGCGGCCTTCGTGCTGAACGGCGACATGGACCTCGGCGCCGATTCCATGATGAAGAGCATCCGCGATGCGGCGGGCGACCAGGCCACGACCTTCGTCGACGGCACCGGCCTCGCCACCGCCATCATGGGCGATTCGATCGCCACCAACCTCTTCATGCTGGGCTATGCCTGGCAGAAGGGGCTGGTGCCGCTGTCGTTCGAGGCGCTGATGCGCGCCATCGAGCTGAACGGCGTCGCCATCGACACCAGCAAGCGCACTTTCGCCTGGGGCCGGTTGGCCGCGCACAATATCGCCGCCGTCCAGGCCGCCGCCAAGCCCACGCTCCGGATCGAGAAGCCGGTGGCGCGCACGCTGCCGGAGATCGTGTCCAAGCGCGTCGAGCTGCTGACGGCCTACCAGGACGCGGCCTATGCCGAGCGCTACCGCGCCTTCGTCGACAAGGTCGCCAAGGCGGAGAAGGCCAAGGCGCCCGGCCGCTCGGGCCTCGCCGAAGCCGTCGCCAAATCGCTCTACAGACTGATGGCCTACAAGGACGAATACGAGGTCGGCCGCCTCTACACCGACGGCGAGTTCCTGAAGAAGCTCGGCACCCAGTTCGAGGGCGACTACAAGCTCGCCTTCCATCTGGCGCCGCCGCTGTTCGCCGAGCGCGATCCCACGACTGGCCAGCTCATCAAGAAGGAGTTCGGCGGCTGGATCCTGCCGGTGTTCCGCCTGCTCGCTTCGCTGAAGCGGCTGCGCGGCACGAAGCTCGATATCTTCGGCTACAGCGAGGAGCGGCGCATGGAACGCCGCCTGATCGGCGAGTACGAGGCGACGATGGACAGCGTGCTGGCCACGCTCGACCAGAACAACCACGGCCAGGCCGTGCTGATCGCGGGCGTGCCCGAGAGCATGCGCGGCTTCGGCCATGTGAAAGAGAAGAACGTGAAGGCGGCGAAGGAGCGCGAGGCGACCCTGCTCGCTTCATATCGTCAGCCGGTCACCGCCCAGGCCGCCGCCGAGTAGCGTCTGCCAAAAATGCGGGACGCCATCGCCCCCGTTGGGTTTGGGGAAGGAGCGATAGCGTCCCGGATACGTGCGCTTTCCATGAAAGGGAAGGGTGGAGGCGCGGAATCGCTATAGGCCCGATCGCCTGTTGATTGAAAGCACAATCGTCGGTCGCAATTTACACCACTGCTGCAGCCTGATTTCAGGCGCGGCCGGTATGTGGCGAGTAGGAGGCCGGATCGAAACCGCCTGCCAGGCCGCCCTTGCCGCTCAGCTGGTCGAGCGCGCGCTGCCATTTGGCGTCGAGGTCGAGGTCGAACACCAGGTCGGCATCGCCCTCGGCCACCAGCCAGGCGTTGTCCTGCATCTCGCGGTCGAGCTGGCCGGGCGCCCAGCCGGAATGTCCCAGCGCCAGCCAGGCGTGCTTGGGCCCCTGCCCGCCGGCCATGTCGCGCAGGATCTCGAGCGATGCCGTGAGCGCCATGCCGCCCTCGATCAGCAGCGTCTCGTCGCGCTTGTAGTCGGCCGAATGCAGCACCAGGCCGCGCGACGGTTCCACCGGCCCACCGAGCAGCACCGGCCTTTCCTCGGGACCGGCCGCCTGCTCGATGCCGAGCTGCTTGTAGACCTGGTCCAGCGGCAGATCGTCGACCTTGTTGTTGACGATGATGCCCAGCGCGCCCTCGTCGTCATGCTTGCACATGAACACCACGCTCTTCTGAAAGCGTTCGTCGGGCATCGAGGGCGCGGCCACCAGGAAGCGGCCGACCAGCGAAGCGGAAGGAGAGGTTGGTCCGGACATCGTCTTGTGCTCCCCCCTGAATCTGTGGGGATTGTCCGGCGAAACGTCAAGCCATGCCGCGCCATGGACAAAACCCGACCCCTCGCCTAGGGTCCCGCCGTCCAAAAATCAGGAGAACACGCCATGGCCAAAGTCGGCGACAAGGTCCCCAGCGCGACGCTGCGCATGCTGAGCTCGGAAGGGCCAAAGCCCATCACCACCGAAGAGCTCTTCGCTCCCGGCAAGAAGGTCGTTGCCTTCGCTCTTCCCGGCGCCTTCACGCCGACCTGCTCGGCCAAGCATGTGCCCGGCTTCGTCACGGAGTTCGACAAGATCAAGGCCAAGGGTGTCGACACCATCGCCTGCATCTCGGTGAATGACGCTTTCGTGATGGGCGCCTGGGGCAAGGATCAGAAGGCCGACGGCAAGGTTTCGATGCTGGGCGACGGCAACGGCGAGTTCACCAAGGCGATGGGCCTCGAGATGGACGGCTCGAAGTTCGGCCTCGGCACGCGCAGCCAGCGCTATGCCATGATCGTCGACAACGGCGTCATCAAGGAGCTGTTCGTCGAGAAGCCGGGCAGCTTCGAGGTGTCGACGGCCGAGAACGTCCTCAAGCACCTCTAGCCGGTGCCCACCGCGCTGATCACCGGCGCCACCGACGGCGTCGGCCGCGTGGTGGCGAGACGGCTGGCGGCGCAGGGCTTTCATGTCCTGGCTCACGGCCGCGACCGTGACCGCGGTGCGAGCCTGGTGGCGGAGATCGAGAAAGGCGGCGGCAGCGCCGCCTTTTTTGCGTCTGACTTTTCCTCCCTCGCGGAGGTCCGAGCGCTCGCCGAGACGGTCCTCCAGCGTACCGATCGGCTCGACCTGCTGGTCAACAATGCCGGCATCGGCACGGCGGGCGGCGGCCCGAGGCGGCGGACCAGTGCCGACGGCCACGAGCTGCGCTTCGCCGTGAACTATCTCGCGGGCTTCCTGCTCACGCATCGGCTGCTGCCGCTGCTCCGGAAGAGCACGCCGGCGCGCATCGTCAATGTCTCCTCGGCCGGCCAGCAGGCGATCGACTTCGCCGATGTCATGCTGACTCGCGACTACAGCGGCACCCGCGCCTACTGCCAGAGCAAGCTGGCGCAGATCCTGTTCACCATCGACCTCGCCCGCGAGCTCGAAGGTTCGGGCGTCACCGTGAACGCGCTGCACCCGTCGACCTACATGAACACGACCATGGTCCGGCAGGCCGGCGTGCCGCCCGCGAGCAGCGTCGAGACCGGCGCCGACGCCATCCTCAATCTCGCCGTGTCACCCGCCCTCGACGGCCGCAGCGGGCTCTATTTCAATGTCCTGCGCGAGGCCCGCGCCGACGCCCAGGCCTACGACGCCGCGGCGCGCGCCAGGCTGCGCGCCCTCAGCCTGGAACTCACCGCCAGCTAAAGCGTGACGCCGCCGTTCACATGGATCGTCTGGCCGGTGACGTAGCTGGCAGCCGGCGAGCACAGGAAGGCGATCACGGCGGCGACCTCGGCCGTCTTGCCATAGCGGCCCATCGGCACCAGCGCGCTCATCTGCGCCATGCGATCGCGCGACAGGGCGGCATGCGCATTGGCATCCTTCTCGATCAGGCCCGGCGCCACGCAGTTCACCGTTCCGCCCGAGGGCGCGATTTCCATCGCGAAGGCCTTGGCCAAGGCTTCCATGCCGGCCTTGGCCGCGGCGGAGACCGGAAAGGTCGGCAGGCCACGCCCGAAGGCATGGGCCACGAACGACGACACGCCCACCAGCCGGCCGGACACGCCGGCCTTGATCAGCAGGGGCTTGGCGGCCGTCGCGAACTCGTAGAAGGCCGACGTCATCGAAGCGATGCTGGCATCCCACGCGGCGCGGTCGACCTCGCCGATCGGGCGGCGGTCGGCGAAGCCCGCGTTCGACACGATGACGTCGAGCTGGCCGAAGTGTGCGGCCGTCTCCGCCACGAGCCGCCCTGCCGTGCCGGCCTGGGCAAGATCGCCCTCGACGTAGAGCACCTGCGCGCCCGCCTTCCTCGCCTCGGCGGCGACACTCTCGGCGCCGGCCTTGTTCTTGCGGGCATGGAGGGCGAGGGCGGTGTCGGGGGCGGCAACCGCCCGCGCTACCGCGGCACCGATGCCCGATGAGGCACCGGTGATGAGAAAGACGCGCATGCCGCCACTCTAGCCAGCGCTCAATGCCGGGTCGAGGCGCGGCGGCGGCGGGGGCCGTCGGGGCGCCGCGAAGATCAGCTGGAGGATCCCCGCCACCAGCCCCAGGCCGACACCGAGCTTCCAGGCGAGATCGTAGGAGCCGAGGGCATCGAAGATCACGCCGCCGCCGAAGGCGCCGACGAAGCTGCCGAGCTGATGGCTCATGAAGGCGAGGCCCTGGATCATCGCCTGCCAGCGCAATCCGAACATCGCGGCGACCGCTCCGGCCATCAGCGGGCCGACGCCCATCCAGAGGAAGCCCATGAGGGAGGCGAAGACCAGCGTGCCGAGCGGCGTCGGCGGCAGGATGAAGTAGAAGGCGAGGATGATCGAGCGGCTGGTGTAGATCGCGCCGAGCAGCGTCTGCTGCGACCAGCGGCTGCCCGCCCAGCCGAAGAACAGGCTGCCCGCGACATTGAAGACCGCGATCGCCGTCAGCGCCTGCGCACTCAGCATCGGGTCCATGCCGCACAGCGCGAGATAGGCCGGCAGGTGCGTGGTGAGGAAGACGAGCTGCATGCCGCAGACGAAGTAGGCCGCGGCCATGATCAGGAACGAGTTGTTGCTCATGGCCGTCGCAAGGGCCGCCTTCATCGACGTTTCGCCCAGCGTCCCGGCCGCGCGGGGCGGCAGCGGGATCCGGTCGACTCGGCCGGCGAACCAGGCGGCCGGCACCATGCCCAGGGCCAGCACGAGGAAGCTCACGACACCCACGCGCCATCCGTAGCCGTCGGAGAGGAGCTGCCCCATCGGTGCGGCCAACACGGAGCCCAGCGATCCCGCGGCCGTGACCATGCCCAGCACCGTGCTGCGCACCGAAGCCGGCACGGCGCGCGAGGCGACCGCCAGCGCGATGGCCGAGCCGGTGCAGGCAAGCGACAGGCCGATCATCAGCCCTGCACCGACGACGACACCGAACAGGCCCTGCGCCGTGGCGAGCATCGCCAGCCCGCCGACATAGAGAATGGCGCCCGCCATCATCAGCGGCCGGAAGCCCAGCCGCGTCGCCAGGGCGCCCGCGATCGGCTGCAGGAAGCCCCAGGCGAGGTTCTGGATGGCGATGGCGACGGTGAAGTCGGCAACGGCGATCGACAGGTCGCGCGTGAGCGGCGGCAGGAAGAGGCCGAGGCTCTGGCGCAACCCCATGCTGATGGTGAGCACGGTCGCCACCCCGAGCAGGATGGGCAGGGCCGGCAGAAGAGTGCGTATCATGTTTCCAAATTACACAGACCGGTGTAACTTACGAGTCGAAATGCACAGACCGGTGTAATTTGGCCCGCACGCCGAAACGGCCTTCGATGCCCGAGCGCATCCTCGAAACCGCGGATCGACTGTTCTACGGCCAGGGTCTGCGGGCGGTCGGGGTCGACACCATCGCGGCCGAGATCGGTATCAGCAAGCGCACTCTGTATAATCACTTCCCTTCCAAGGACGCGCTCATCGTGGCCTATCTCGAGCGGCGCCTGAAGCCGGTGCCCCTGTCGGAGGCAAACCCAGCCCTGCAGATCCTGGGGGATTTCGAACGGCTGGAACGCGCCTTCGCCGGCCCGGGCTTTCGCGGCTGCGCTTTCGTCAATGCCGTGGCCGAACTCAAGGACCCTGCCCACGCCGCCAACCGGATCGCGCTCGGCTTCAAGGAACAGCGGCGGCTATGGTTTCGCGAATTGCTGGCCCGCCTGGCCGTCGCCGATCCCGACGGGCTGGCGACGCAGCTGATGTTGCTGGTCGATGGGGCCATAGCGGCGGCTCTGGTACGTAACGATCCGGCCATGGCCCGCGCCGCACGCGATGCCGCCCGGGTGCTGATGATCGCCGCCGGTGCCGAGGTGCCGCCGGCTATTTCCCGGAAGCGATGAAGAAAGAACGCCAACCCGGCGTCAGCTTGGCCCCGAAGGGAAAATGGCGCGCCCGAAGAGATTCGAACTCCTAGCCTTCTGATTCGTAGTCAGATGCTCTATCCAGTTGAGCTACGGGCGCATGGCCAAACCCTCGACGCAAGGGTCTGGCAAGAAGGCGCGCACCCTAATGAAACTGCCGCCAGCTTGCAAGCAGCACCGTAAAAGGTCCGCCAAGTGGCTCTGTCGCCTTGGAAATCGGCACTTCCCGATTTGCCTACTTTCAAGTACGATGCCTGTGGCTAACTTTGGGGGCTGGCGTTTCAACTCGGGACGACCCGAAAAAAATATCGGGCAGAACGATGCGGACGTCCAATAGATGATGCCAGGGGCAGTTTGAGGCCAATGATGGCACTAGGTATTCAACGGACCGCTCTTCTCTTGGCGGTAGCCATGCTCGCCGGATGCGACCGGAGTGGAGCATCGAGTGCGGGCGGGACAACTGCGGCGTCTGCGACGCAGACAGGCACCCAGACCGTGCGACAGCGCGTGCAGCAGCTGAGGGCCGATCAGAACGCACTTGCCACGGGCCTTGGCCGTCAACAGAGCATGCTCGATTCGACGCGCAGCCAGATGGCCAGCGACAGCCAGGCCTACATGGCCCTGGTCAACGCCGTGACCTCGCGGCTCCAGGCCGGCACCACTCCAGGCAATCCCGAGCTGGTGGCCCAGTGGAACGAGGCGCAAGCCAAGCTCGACGGCGTGACCATGGGGTTGGGCCAACTCAATTCGCTCGCCAGCCAGGTGACGAC
>CANIRG010000167.1 GCA_947469635.1 Rhodospirillales bacterium
ATCCGTCCGCGGCGGATCTGTAGGCGAGCAATTCGCCCACGCCCAGTCGCGCCGACCAAGAGACCGTGCCTCCGGCATCGACCTTCACGACCCAGGCATCGTTCTCCGCGGCGACGATCCCTGCGGAGAGCACGAAGCTGCCATCGGGCGACTTCTCGATGATCCTCACGTCGCCCCGGAAGCGCAGCGGGGTGCCCCAGCGCAACTGCTTCGTTTGCAGAAGCTTGCCGTTGGCATCGAAGCGGCCGACGACCCCGCAGAGTCCCCCTGTCGCGACCGCCAGCATCTCGCCGGAGGGAAGCACCGAAAGTGGCGCGCGGTAGTGGCGGTAGCCCGTGCCATAGGCGAGCGGCTGGTTGTCGTCGGGACACGACAGGCGCGGAATGTCGATGGGCGCCGAGACCGTGCCGCCGCGATCCACCTTCAGGAGATGCGGACGAAAACCCGCCGTCGGCCCGTCCTCGGGGCTCTCGACGAGAATGTAGATCGAACCATCGTTGGCGTGTGACAGGCCGATCGGGCGGCCGGTGGCGCGGATCGTCACTTCGGCGATGGCGCGGGCTTCCGGCACCTGGGCTTGCGCGCGGACGTCGGCGAGGTGGGCAAGGACGGCAAGTGCCGCGACCACGAGAGACCGTCCGACATTCATGAGAGTTGAACCTCGGTTACCAAAAGTAACGCTTTAAATAACATGAAATTAACGTCGCCAAGCCCGTCGCACGAAACCGGGCGTCGATCATAGGCAATGACCGGCGGCATACCTATTCCGGTCGCTACTGCTGCCGCGCACGACAACGCACGGAGCCTGGATCACCTCACGCGATGAAGGCGCACGGTCCATTTGTCGGTTCTGTCGGTGGTTGTCGCCTCGCCGCTGCATTCGGCGACGTCGTTGGCGCCACGACGGCAGTCGAGATGGTCGGCAAACCAGCCGGTCCCGTCGGTGCAGGTGATATTGGAGTCCTGGATTCGCAGCTGCTGGCCCTCGTAGCTCGCGGTCGCCGAGGGGCGACAGACGTGGGTGGGATTGTCCACATGCTTGTATTCGAGGGTTCCCTTGCCCTTCTCGTCGAAGCAGTAGGTCGACACACCCTTGGGACTGTCGGGCCGGTGCTGGAAGGGGTCGGTACGCCAGCATCCCTTGAGGAACGACATGTCGTTCGTCGGTTTGGGCGGGAGCTGAAGCTGCGGTGTGGGCTTGGCCGCCTCCTTCTGCGGTTCCGGCTTGGGCGGCTCCGGCTTCGCCGCTTCCTGGGGCTGGGGCGCAGGCTTGGGCGGCATGACAGGCGGAAGCTCGGCCAGGCAGGTGGCCTGCTGCTGGACGACGCGCAGCTCGAGCTGCCGAGCGAGCTCGCGCAGGCCGCGCGTGCGGTCCTCGTCGGTCCGGGCCGGCGTCGCTCGTGCCGAGCAATAGGCCCAGCCGACGCGATGCCACGAGCCATAGCCCGGCAGGACGAGCCCGCAGGCGCGCAGCAGCACGAACAGGGTGGCCACCACCAGCAGCGCGAACGCCACCCACAGGACGATCATCGGGACCGTCGCCGAAGCACTGCGCGTGGTCGTCACGATCCCGGCTTCTTCCGAAACTCATGCTCGAAATTGAGCGCGTCGCGGCAGATCGCGACCGTGTCGCTCACCCTGCGGCAGGTGAGGTTGTTGGGCCCGGCGAGCCAGGTCGCCTTTGGCGGCGAGCATTTCACCGCAGGCTGTGTCGTATGGAGCTGCCCGTCCGAGCCGAAGGTCGCGCGGATCGGGGCCCGGCAGGTGAGCGGACCAACGCTCGGGCACCGTTCGGATTTCTGACGCTGCCCGCCGCCATTGTCGTCGAAGCAGATGGTCTGCGCCTGGACCTGGCAGATCTCGCCGTCCATGCGCGACTGGGTTTCCTTGCCGAGCTGCCAGCAGCCCTTGAGCAGGCTGAGATCCTTGTCGGCCCATTTCTTGGCCGGCAGGGGCGGCGGGGGAGGGGGCGGAGGCGGTGGCTTCGGCGCCTCCACCTTTTTCGGTGGTGGCGGAGGTGGCGGAGGAGGAGGCGGTGGGGGCGGAGGAGGAGGTGGCGGCGGAGGCTTGAGCTCGGCCTGCTGCTGCGGGCGTTGGGGTTCCGGCGCGTTCGGCAGCTCGAGCGGTGGCGGCTCGGGCCTGGGCTGGCTGGCACAGGCGAGCTGGCCCTTCATGATCTCGAGCTCGAGCGCGCGCGCACGCCGGCTGAGCTCGGTGCTACGCTCGGCCTCAGCGGCCAGCGCCTGGGACGGCGCGGGGCAGAAGTTCCATCCCGTGCCGGGCAGCAGACCGATCAGCGGCAGGGTCACGCCGCAGGCCCGCAGCAGCACGGCGGCGGTGGCGACGACCATCAACGCGAACGCCGCCCACAGGCCGAGGGAGGCGAGGGAAGGCCGGCGCGGCCGCATTACTCTTTGGCCTTGCGCCTGAACTCATGCTCGAAATTGACGCCGTCCTTGCACAGCGCGCCGGCATCGTCGACGCGCTTGCAGGTGAGGCGATTGGGAGCGCTGAGCCAGGTGATGGTCGGCGGGTCGCACTTGGTGTCGGGCTGCTCGGTCTCGAGCGCGCCGGCGTCGTTGAAACGCGCCTTGATGTCGGCCTTGCAGGTCGAGAAGCGCTCGCTGCCGCACTCCGTGGTCTGCTCGCGCGTCCCCGAACCGTCGGCCGAGAAGCAGATCGTGCCGGCGCGGACGGTGCACTGCTGCTGCTTGCCGTTCTCGTCGACCACGAGGGACTGGGTGTCGCGCCCCAGCGACCAGCAGCCGGCCAGGATCGACAGGTCCTTGCCCAGCCAGCGGTCCTTGGGCAGCGGCGGCGGCGTGTTGGCGACGCAGGTCAGGCGGTTCTGCACCAGCTGAAGCTCGAGCTGGCGGGCGATGTCGTCGAGCCTGCGACCACGTTCGATGTCGCCGGCCAGCGCCTCGGTCGGAGGACGGCAGTAGCGCCAGCCGTGGGTGGCGTCGCCGGGCAACCCCATGCCGCAGGCCCGCAGCAGCATCCAGGCGATCCCGAGCAGGATGAGGGCCAGCAGCAGCCATAGCGGCCACCACCAGCGCAGGCCCTGGGCGGGTGCAACGGCCGGTACGGTCGCGAAGGTGGCGGCCGGCACCGGCGCGACGGGAGGCGGCGTCGGGTCGGGGCGTGCGACCAGAATCTGAGGTGCAGCGCCGGTTCGGTGCGCCCAATCCTGAGCATAGCCCCAGCAGACCACGACCGGCATGTCGGCGCTCCCGTCCGACGCACCTTCCTGGACGTAGACGTAGCGATCGAGCGGCGTCGGCGTTTCCGATGCCACCGTCAGGAGGCTGCCGAGCGGATCTCCGGCGGCGGTCAGCCGCTCGCCCTCACGGCGGATCGCCGACAGCATCCGGTCGACCCGCATCAGCACGTCGCCCTGGCGCGTCGCATCGAGCGTGTCGGCGGCAACGCAGCGTCCGCTGCCCTCGGCGTACCAGTCGATCCGGTTGCCGTCGCGGGTCGCCACGGGCTCGGCGAACAGGCGCTCGATGCCTTCGCCCAGCTCGGGATGAGCCGCGGCATAGGCCGAGAGTTGCGCAAAATCCCGGTCGCTGGCGCGACCGACTGCGATCAACCCATCGAGCGGCGTGGAAGCAATGCGCCGGCTTTGCACGACAGCGTCTCCCGCCTTGTCAGGCTGTTGCAGCTACTACTTCGTTCCAGGACCGGGGGTTGCCGGTGCCGGGGTCGCTCCCGGCGCCGGAGTGGGCGTCGGCCCCCCTGGCGCGGGTGTCGGAGTGGGCGCGGGACCTGGCGCCGGCGTTGGCGCAGGTGTCGGGGCTGGCGTGGGCGACGCCGCCGTCGTCGTTTCGCACGCCCCGGCGGCCTTGGAGAACTGGGCGTTGCCCTTTTCCAGGAACTTCACGAGGTTCGCGGAGGCCTGCGCCCCGTTGAACGAGATCGGCCGATCCTTGTCGATGGCGTTGAAGGTGTTGATCGCCACCACCCGGCCGCAGGCGTCGACCAGAGGACCGCCCGAGTTGCCGCCGGAAATGGTGGCGGTGTGATAGACCAGGGTCGGGCCGGCGGAATTCTGCTGGATCACCGTCACGATGCCCTGCGTCACGACCATCTCCGGCATCGCGGTCAGGTCCTCGCCCTTGATCAGGCGCAGGAACGCCGGATCGGCCTTGACCAGCGTTCCCGTATAGCCGGCCGCCGTCACCGGGCTCAACCGCTCGGTGTTGCCGGCGAGGCTGACACCGGCCACCCCCGACGGCTTTTCGATTTCCAGGAGGGCGAAATCCTCGCGCCCCGGCTGGGCGTTGGGCGAGGAGGCGATCACCTTGGCGAGCGCCGGGCGTGCCAGCGTCTTGTTGACGACCACGACGCGCCCGGGCTGGGCGTTCTGGATGACGTGGCGATTGGTGACGATCTGCTTGTCGTTGATGAAGAAGCCGGTGCCGAAGCCCTCGACGTCGTTGCCGTCGGCGCTGACCGTGAGCACGAGCACCGTGGACTTTTCCAGGCCGGCGAGGAGCTCGGCATTGGTGAGCGGCCGCTTGCCGTCGCCGGGCGGCGTTACCGCTCCCTGCTGGCCGGGCGTTGCCGGATCCTTGCCCGGCGGCGTCGCCGGATCGGTCTTGCCGGGTGTGCCCGGGGTGCCCGGCGGTGTTACCGCTCCCTGCTGGCCGGGCGTGCTGCGCGGGGGGCCGCCCGGGGTCGTCCCGCCGGGGCCGACCGGGTTCTGCAGCGTGCAGACGGACTCGGCCAGCTGCTTGCGCAGCTTCTCGACATGCTCCTCGAGGGCGCGGTTCATCTGCTTGCGCAGCTCGACCTCTTCGGCCGTGGAGGCACCCTGCTCGGGATAGACCAGGACGCCGGGGATCAGCAGAACCAGCAGGGCGAGCAGCGCCACGCCGGTGGCGATCGAGATCGGAAGCCAGGGCCGATAGCGCGATTCGGCTGCGACAACGACAGGCGTCGCAGCGGGGACAGCCGCGACCGGTGCGGCGGCAGCGGTCGCCGGCGTCATCGCCGCGGCTGCCGGGACCATCGCGGCGGCGGTCGTGGCGGCCGGCACGGCGCTGCTGCGTGACGGCACGAACGACGGCACGCCGACGCCGGGCAGGAACTGGCGGAGCGTGGTGCGGAAGTGGGCCTCGCGCTTCTGCGGCGTGGCGGCGATCTCATCGGGCAGGAAGCCCCAGTTCACGATCACCGGTCGGCCGCCGACCACCATGACGTCGGCCATCGACGGGATCTGAACGATCGGGCCGACCAGGTCGGCCGTCTCCGGATCGCGCAGCACGGGCTCGAGGCGCGACAGGAGCGAGGTGAGCTGGCCCGCCGCGGCGCCCCGGCTGGTCGCATCGAGGGCGGAGAAGCTCACCGCCGGGCCCTCGGCTTCGGAATACCAGCGGGCGATCGATTCGGAGGCGCCGTTCGAGCGTGAGATCGACGGCTCGGCGAACAGGGCGGCGACGTCGGCGCCGCAGCGTTGCGTCAGGACCGACGAGATGTCGCCCCAGTGCTCGGTGACCGGGGTCGCGCGTACCTCGGCCTCGACCAAGGAGCGCAGGGCGTTCGTTCTGATCAACATCGCTATGCGCTCCGGCCGACGCAATCGTGAAATGGTGTGCGCGAGACCGCCCTCGAGGCGGCCCATGCGGAACCATCTTGCGGAGAACGCCCGATAGCCGTCAAGGCGAACGCAGCTTTTGCACCGTCGGCGTTCCGTCGGAGTGAAAACGAGTGCCTTACGAACGCCATCGACTTCCTGCTAAGGTGCCGCGCTTCACCGGCACCAGTGAGTGGACGGGGCAGGGAGACTGCGGAGGTGGAGAATATTCGGATCGCTTCGACGCCGCTGGCCGGGCTGAGACCCGTCGGCCAGGTGACGAGTCGCGACCATAATCGTCTTTCCGCGCAACTGGCGAGCCTGGCGGCCGGGACGCCGGAATTGCGCGTCCTGTTTGCCGATTCCGAGCCGACCCGCGACGGAACGCGCATCGATTGGTACAGCCCCGCCGACAGCACCTACGTTGCCCTGACCTCCCTGCCGGAGCTCGAGCGGGCGGCGGTCCTGGAGAAGGTTGACGAGCTGTTCGCCACCGTACGCCTGGCGGGAGAGCGCCTCAGCGCTTCGGGCGATCCTTTCGGCGAGGCGCTGGTCAATGCCACCTCGCTTCCGGGCCCGCGCGAAAAATACATTTATGTGGGTCGCTCCCCTTCCGACCCCCGGCAATGGCATCCGGTGGTCGTCTGCTGGGCCTATGCGAACGACGTGCCGGCGACGGCCGGCCTCTCGCCCCAGATCATGAAGCGTCGGCCGTTCCTGTCGCGCGGCGGCAAGAGCAGCGACGCGGCGGCCCAGGGCGCCGTCCTCGCCAGCGCGCCGGCGATGGCCATTGCCGGCCGGCGCACGGCCTGGTGGCTGCTGCTGTGGATCGCCTTGCTGCTGCTCCTGCTGGCGATGGCCTGGCTGATGCTGCGGGCCTGCGGCATGGCCGTGCCGGGATTGGGGCGGACCTTCTGCCCCGTCACCACGGCCTCGGCCTCGACGGGCGATGAGGAACGCAACAGGGCGCTGAACGAGCTCGCGCGGCAGCTCGAGCTGCAGATCGCCCAGCGCGAGGTCACCTGCCTCACCGAACGCCACGCCGAGCTCCAGCGGCAATCCGTGCCGGAACCGACGCCAACGCCGACACCGACGCCGACGCCGCAACCCCAGCCGAAGCCGGAGCCGGAACCCAAGAAGGCGGAGACGCCGACACTGGACGAGCGCCTGAAGCGTGAGGGCGCCAAATCCGGTGAGCTGCAGATCTCGCTGGTCTGGGATGGGCCGGCGGACCTCGACCTGCATGTCTACTGCCCGAACGGCGAGCGGATTTACTATTCGAAAAAATCCGGCTGTGGCGGCACTCTGGATGTCGACATGAACAATTCGGAAAACAAGTCGACCTCGCCGGTCGAG
Source organism: Rhodospirillales bacterium (assembly GCA_947469635.1). Taxonomy (GTDB): domain Bacteria; phylum Pseudomonadota; class Alphaproteobacteria; order Reyranellales; family Reyranellaceae; genus Reyranella. The sequence goes on from CANIRG010000167.1 coordinate 6,938, forward strand.
AATGCCTTCTGGCCCGATGGCGCCCCCCAGCCCGGGCGCTATCGGATCAGCGTCGTGCTCTACGACCGCCATGGCGACAACCGCCAGCCAATACCCTTTCAGGTGCGCATCAAGATGGGCAGCGATCAACGGACGGTGCCCGGCACGATCAGCAAGTCGCAAGAGCCTGTCGAAGTCACGGAGTTCACGAAATGAGTGCTGCGATGGGCGCGAACGGGGCAGCATCGGGCACGGATCTGCCCGAGACGCTTTTTCTGGTGCCGAACTCGGGCATTCAGTTCGTCGAATACGGGTTCCATATCGACCGCATCCCGCGGATCAACCGGCCCTTCATCGAGCGTGAGTTTCCGACCGAGCGCGACGCCAAGACCGGCGAGGTGCCGATTCGCCTGCTCGCGGGATGGAACGAAGAGGATCCCGATTCCGGGGAGACCGTAGAGTCGGCGTACGGCGACAGGATCTACGCGCTGACGGCGGTCCGGGCGCTGGAGCCCTTCCTCGGCAAGTGGGTGCCGATCCCCTACATCGCCCATCCGCGCCTCGACCAGATCGGCGGCCGGCCGTCCTACCGCAACGGCCCGACCAACTGGGCGCGCGTGCGCGTCGTGCAGGAGCCGGCGAGCGAAGGCGCCACCTCGACGCACAAGGTCATGGTCGCCTTCGACACCGGCGTCGACGACAGCGACCCGACCGCCACCTTCGCCAGCCCCTCGCAGCGCCATGTCGGGCCGAGCTGGGAATACAGCTTCGTCAGCCAGTTCAGGGACCTTCACTGGTTCGTGCACAATCCCGACAGCGACGGCAGCGGCCAGGACTACGGGCTATGGGTGCGCGAGTGGGTCGAGCGGCTGTTCCAGGAGTTCAAGCACGTCCAGAGGCGCGGCCGGCCGGCGCGGACGGACGAGGACCAGGGTCGCCTCGAGGCGCTGGCCCGGTACTTCGTCTTCCTCGAGACGCTGGCGCGCGGTGTCTCGCCGCGCAAGATGCGCTTCGTCGACCAGCAGGGCGGGCAGCGGCCGGTCGAGGTCGATCTGGTGCTCGATATCGGCAACAGCCGGACCTACGGCATCCTGATCGAGCGCATCCCCAACAAGGACAGCGTCGACCTCACCGATTCATACACGCTGAAGTTGCGCGACCTGCAGTCGCCGGACCTTCTGCATGTCGGCGCCTTCGAAAGCCACGTCGAGCTGTTCGCCGCCTCCTTCGGCGACGAGGACCTGTCGCGCCTGTCGGGCCGGTCGAGCGCCTTCTTCTGGCCGAGCGCCGTGCGCGTCGGGCCCGAGGCCAGCCGCATCCGCGAGGGCCAGGAAGGCACCGAAGGCTACAGCGGCCTGTCGAGCCCCAAGCGCTACCTGTGGGACCTGCGCCCGGTGCAGCAGGAATGGCGCTTCCCCAAGGAGCAATATACCGGCGACCAGGGCCCGCGCGTCGGCCGGCGCCTGTGCAACCTCGTCAATTCCAACGGTGATTCGCTGCGCCAGGTGCAGGTGAACGAGCGCCTGTTCAAGCGCGTCTACGGAACGCTGGCCCGCGACGCGCGCCAGCCCGCGGCGGGCATGAGCTTCTCGCGCTCGTCGATGTACGCCCTGATGGTCTCCGAGATCATCTGGCAGGCGATGACCATGATCAACAACCCGGTCGGCCGCCTCGACCGGCCGCTGGCCGAGCTTCCGCGGCGGCTGTCGCGCATCATCCTGACGCTGCCCTCGGCCACGCCGGTGCGCGAGCAGCTGCTGATGAAGCTGCGGGCCGAAGGTGCCATCCAGCTGCTATGGGACCTCATGGGCTGGCCCAACGACCGGCAGTTCCCGCAGCCCATCGTGCAGGCGAACTGGGACGAGGCGAGCTGCGTGCAGCTCGTCTGGCTCTATGGCGAGATCAACGGCAAGTCGGGCGGACGCATCGACGACTTCTTCCAGCTGGCTGGCCGGCCGCGCAAGCGCATCGGCCCGGACGGCGGCAACGACAGGCTGCCCGACGAGCCGTCGCTGCGCGTGGCGACGGTCGATGTCGGTGGCGGCACCACCGACCTCATGATCACGACCTATTACGTCGATGGCGGTCGTGCGCTCGTGCCGGTCCAGAACTTCCGCGAAGGCATCCGGCTGGCCGGCGACGATGTGCTGCGGGCGGTGATCCAGCGCATCGTGCTGCCGGCTGTGGAGCGCGCCATGAAGGCCGCCGGCATGGAGAAGCCGGAGGTGACGCTGCGCGCCCTGTTCGGCGGCGACCGCACCGACCTGCGCGAGCAGGACCGGCACCTGCGCCGCCAGTTCGTGCTGCGTGTCCTGCGGCCGATCGGGCTCGGCCTGCTGCATGCCTACGAGGAATCCGAGGAGAGCGACCAGCCGGCCCGCGGCAGCCGCAAGCTCGCGTCCTTCTTCGGCGCCGGCACCGCGACGAGCGACGACCAGCTGGGCATCGACGCGCGCATCCTGAACTACATCCACAGCGGCCGGGCGCGCACGCCGCTGTCGCTCGTCGATGTCGACGTGCCGCTCGATTTCGCCGGCATCGCCGACGCCGTGCGCGGCGTGCTCGACCGGGTGTTCGACAATATCGCCGAGGCGCTGCACCACTTCGATTGCGACGCGGTGCTGCTGTCGGGGCGGCCGTCGCGCCTGCCCGCCATCGCCGAGCTGCTGATCGACAAGCTGGCGGTCTCGCCCGACCGCATCGTGCGCATGCATCTCTACAAGCCGGGCCGCTGGTATCCGCTGCCCGACCACACGCGCGAGGACCGCATCGGCGATCCCAAGACCACGGCCGCGGTGGGCGGCATGCTGTGCGCCCTGTCGGAGCGCGACCTGCAGAACTTCATGCTCTACACCGACAAGCTGCAGATGCGCTCGATCGCCAACTACGTCGGCCAGCTCGAGACCGACGGCCCGCTGCTCACGCCGCGCGTGCTGTTCGAGACGGCCGACCTCGGCGCCGCGCAGGCGGTCGACGACGAGAAGGCCTTCGAGTTCTACACCAAGAGCCGGCTGGGCTACCGCCAGCTGCCGTGGGAGCGCTGGGTGACCTCGCCGCTCTACCAGGTGAAGCTCGAGCAGCTCAATCCGGCCTACCGCGTGCCGATGCCGATCACCATCCGCTTCGCCCGCCAGCTCGAGCGCGCCGAGGACGAGCATCAGGACGCGATCCTCGATGCCGAGGCGCGCAAGGAAGAGCTGCAGATGTCGGAGGCCTTCGACAAGAACGGCGTCCCGGTGCCGATCAACAAGCCGCCGCCGCCCGACGCCCGGACCGGCCGCTGGGCATCGCTCCAGATGGTTTTCTGCACCCTGAAAGACGAAGAAGGCTACTGGCTCGACACCGGTATCCTCGAACTGCTCTGAGGACGGATTAGCTGCATGACTCAAGCGACGACTTCCGATCTAGCCGCTGCCGCCACCCAGACCGCCGAGCGATCGCGCGAGGGTGTCGCCTGGGTGACGACGCCGAGCAACGCCCAGCGCGTCGGCGACCCCCGGGAGCTGAGCTATCGTCTGCGCCAGGCATCGTGGCGTGCCAACAAGCTGGCGCGCGCGGCCTCGCGCAAGCTGAGCGTCGCCACCTTCGGCGTCAGCCAAGCCGGCAAATCCTATCTCGTGTCGGTGCTGGCGAGCCCGCCCGGCGGGCGGCTGGCCACTGAACTGGATGGGAAGGTCTACGACTTCCTGGAGTCGATCAATCCGCCGGGCGGCCGCGAATCCACCGGCCTGGTCACGCGCATGACGACCGACCCCACCAATGCGCCGAAGGGCTTCCCCGTCTCGCTGCGGCTGCTGACCCAGACCGAGCTGGTCAAGATCCTCGCCAACTCCTTCTATCTCGATTTCGATCCCGAGCGGTTCGAGGGCGCACTGCCGCCCGATGCCGGCGCCATCCGCAACCGCATCGACGAGCTGCGCCCGCGCGCCCGGCCGGGCCTGGTGGAACGGCTGAGCGAAGACGACGTTTTCGACCTCATGGAATATTTCCAGTCGCACTTCCCGACGCGCAACCGGCTGTTCAACTCGAACAACTACTGGCGCGACGCGCTCGACCTTGCGCCACGGCTGGAGGGTCGCGACCGCGCCCGGCTGTGGTCGATGCTGTGGCACGACTACGAGCCCTTCACCAAGCTCTACAACGACCTGTACCAGGGCCTGCGCCAGCTCGACTTCCAGTCCGACGCCTTCGCCGACCTCGACGCGCTGGTGCCGCGCGAGCACAGCATCATCGACGTGTCGGTGGTCGACAAGCTCGGCACCGACGAGAACGACAAGATCCGCCTGATGGCGGGCGGCAGCTCGCAGATCGTGGGCCTGCCGCGCTCGATGGTGGCGGCGCTGACGGCCGAGCTGCGCATCTCGGTGAAGGAGCGGCCGCCGGAGCTGTTCGAGAAGGCCGACCTGCTCGATTTCCCCGGCGCGCGCTCGCGCCTCGGCATCAAGCGGCTGGAGGACGCCGGCAAGAACGAGAAGGGCGAGTCGACGGGCAATCCCCTGCGCGAGCTGCTGCTGCGCGGCAAGGTCGCCTACCTCTTCGAGGGCTACACGGCGGAGAACGAGATCTCGGCGCTGCTGCTGTGCGTGCCCGACAGCGTGCAGGAGGTCCGCGGCCTCAGCGACATGGTGCAGACCTGGGTGCACGACACGCTGGGCGCCACGCCCGATGCGCGATTGCGCGAGAAATGCGGCCTGTTCCTCGTGCTCACCAAGATGGACCGCGAGTTCGAGCAGAAGGGCGGCGTCAAGGACAAGGAAAAGGACTGGGGCATCCGCATCGACAGCTCCCTGGTGAAGAATTTCCGCGGCGACTGGGTCGGCAACTGGGACGGCCGCCCGTTCCGCAACCTTTTCTGGCTGCGCAACCCGACAGTGCGTGACACCCGTGTGATGGCCGAAGGGCCGGACAAGCGCGAATCGGGCGTCGCCGAGGCCTTCAAGGAGCGTTACCGCGACCTGCACGACACCTTCGTGGGCAGCGAACCCGTCCGGAAGCATTTCGACAACCCCGACGAAGCCTGGACCGAGGCCTTCTCGCCCAACGACGGCGGCATTTCCTACATCGTGCGCAAGCTCACGCCGATCTGCGACCCGGCGACCAAGGTCTCGCAGATCAAGAACCAGCTCGCCATCCTGCGCGCCAACATCGTGCGCGAGCTCGAGCGTTTCTATGTCTCGGGCGACCTGCAGGCACGCATCGCGCAGCGCCTCGACGTCGGCAACAAGATCATGGAGAGGCTGTACGACGACGCCAACCCGGCGCGGCTCGGCAGCCTGCTGCGCAGCCTGCAGCTCGACAGCGGCGATCTCGCGGCGCATCTCTACGGTGCTTTCGTGCACGGTGCGGTGGCGGAGCCCGCGGCCGACGGCACCGAGGCATCGCCCGCGGTCACGTCGGCGGCGCCGTCCCAGCCCTCGCGCGTCGGCCGGGC
>CANIRG010000168.1 GCA_947469635.1 Rhodospirillales bacterium
CGCGCTGCGTGCCGCCGCGGCGCGCGCGCTGGCCGATCCGGCCCTGCGCGAGCGTCTGGCGACCGCGGGCTTCGAGACCTGGCCCGACGCAACGCCCGCCGCGGCCGAGGCGCTGCTGCGGTCGGAGATCGCGCGGTGGACGCCGATCGTCGCGCGTCTCAATCTCAAGCCCAGCTGAAGAGGGGACTGAAGTTGGGCGAACAGATCGAGAGGCTCGCGCAGTTCGTCGCGCGCACGGGCTGGGACGATATGCCGGAAGCGGTGCACCGCCGTGCCAAGCTCGTCCTGCTGGACACGATCGGCGTGACGCTCGCCGGTGCCGCGCGGCCCGAGGTGATCGGGTTGCGCGAGCGGCTGCTCGCAGGAACGGGTCGCGGCGCGACGGTGCTCGCGCCCGGGTTGCCGCAGGCCGACATCCGCACGGCGGCGCTGCTGAACGGGATCGCGGCGCGAGCGGTGGAACTGTGCGAGGGCGCGCGGGGCCTCCAGCCGTCACCGCACATCCTGCCGGGAGTCCTGGCGATCGCCGAGCAGCGGCGCATGGGCGGGCGTGCCATGCTCGGCGCCTTCGTTCTGGGCTACGAAGTGGCCGGCCGGCTGAACCGCGGCTACACGCAGCGCGCCTTCTCGCATCCCAATGGGCAGCTCTCGCTGCTCGGCGCGGCGGCGGCCGGCGCGCGGCTCCAGGGCCTGGAGGGGGCAGGCGTCAGCCTGGCGATGCGCGTCGCCACCACCATGCTGATGACGCCGAGCTACAACAACACCGTCGCCGGTGGCACCACGCTCAACCTGCCGGCGGGTCTCGGCGCCATGGCCGCGACGCTGGCGCCCGAGATGGCGGCGGCCGGCTTCACGGCGCAGGAAGACGCCATCGAGGAGGCGCTCGGCGTCATGGTGGGCGCGGGCTTCGCACCTGAGAAGCTGCCCGACGACATCGGGCGGCGCTGGGAGATTCTGGAGAACTATTTCCGCTTCTACGCCTGCTGCAATCCGATCCATGCGGCGCTGGACAGCCTGGCCGAGACCCTGGCCGTGCTGAAGCCGAGGCCGGAAGAGGTCGCGCGGGTCGAGGTGCAGACCTTCGCCTTCGCCTCCGTCATGCGCAATCCGGCACCACCCAACTACTTCGCGTCGAAGTATTCGCTGCCGCATGCGGCGGCGGTGCTGATCGCCCGCGGGGGCCTGGGCTTTGCCGATATCGACGACAGCGCGCTGGCGGATCCGGTCATTGCCACGCTGCGGTCGCTGGTGCGGATCACGGAAGATCCGGCGATGACGGCGCGCAGCACGCCGACGCTGCGGCCCGCCCGTGTAACGCTGACGCTGAAAGACGGGCGCAGCGCGACAGCGGCGCGCGAGAATTCCGTGCGAGACACACTGAAGGAAGATCCGGAGCCGTCAGTTCGCTCGAAGTTTCGTGAGCTGGCGGCGGCGCATCTGACGGCTGCGGGGATAGACGCGATCGAAGTGGCGGTGGATCGCTGCGAAAAATGGGAGACGATGGGGGAGCTGATCGAGCCCTTGAGGCATCACGCGGTATGAGCCGACTATAGGCTCATCACCGACATCGAGCGATCCCGCTGATTCGACTTCGCTACGCCGTCTGATGCCGCTTCAAGAACATGCGCGCGCGGTTGATGGTGCGGGCCTTCAGGTCCGCGGGCTCCTTCCAGGGAAACACCGTCGTCTCGGCGTTTGGCGCCAGGGATGCGATGTCGATGGAGACTTGCAGCGGATGCGCGACGACATCGTCGGGCAGCACCAGCATCGGGGTCTGGCAGGACTTCGCGAAGTCGCGAGAGACGCTGTAAACGAAGTCAGGCCGCACACGGTAGAGGTTGTGCAGATACTGCTCGATGGTCGCCATCGACACGTCGGGCCGGCGCGCCAGGAACTCCTTGGCCCAGACGTCTCTGCCGGCGTCGTACATGAAATCCGGCTTGTCCGGCCGGTGCCCGACCGGCTGGCTCAGGATCGCCGCGACGACGCGCTGCGGTGCGCGCTCCATCAGCTTCATCGCGAACGGGCCGCCGATGCAGTTGCCGAAAAAAGCGAACTGGCGGATGCCGAGATGGTCCATCAAGCCGAGCTGGTCATCGGCGAAGGCGTCCCAGGGATTGGCGACCGGGACCGGACCGGTGGACTCGCCGTTCGTGGCATTGCGCTGATCCATGGTGATCACGCGAAAGTCGTTCTTGAATTCCTCCACGATGTTGATCACGGCGGTCGGCCAGTTGCGCATGCGCGAGTTCAAGCCGCCGCCGGGCGTCGCCAGGAGCGGGAAGCCCGAGCCTGTCTCGGCGTAGCGGATGCGAACATCGCCCTTCTCGTAGAATCCGACCTTGAGGTTTGTCGGCAGGTCCTGGGGGGTTGCAGCCTGCGGCGCTTGCGCGAATACCTGCTGCGCGGTGGTTGCCGCGGCGGCGGCGGCACCGGCCATAAGAACGGTGCGTCGGTTCGAATCGATCATTGGTTGCCTCCCTTCTCGCTGTCCCGGCCGTTGCGTGCGACCGGTGGCGTCTGGCACTCAAGCCATCGCGATACCATCGTACCACGGACCAGGCCGGTCGCGAACGCATCGGCGTTGAAGTGCCAAGTCGCGTTCACGCGTCCAGCCACTGCAGGCCGCCCGGTGGCGGCGAAATATCCGGATTGTTTTTCATCATCCGCTGCCACACGCGCTTGGTGACATCCTGCGCCTCGCGCAGCAGCACCGGCTCGTCGATCGCCAGGACCTTCCGGTCGCGCATCAGGTAGGCGCCGTCGGCGATCACCGAGTGGACGATCCCCGGATGGCCGTAGTGGACCAGGTTGGACGCCAGTCGAATCAGTGGTCGCATGCAGGGCTGGTTGAGGTCGATGAGCGTGAGGTCGGCCTTCTTGCCGACCTCGATCGAGCCGATCTCCGCCGAGGCGCCGACCGAACGCGCCGCGTTGCGCGTGATGCCGTCGAGCAGCGCCTGGGGCTGCGGATCGACACCGCCTTCCTGCGCGCGGCCGCGGCCACCACGATGGACGATCAGGCCGATCTTGAGGGCATGAAACATATCCTCGGTCATATTATCGGTGCCGATGGCGATGTTCACGCCGGCGTCGCGGATCAGCCCGATCAATGTCCTGTGGGGGCCACGCCGCGAGGCATTGGCCGGCGTGTGCGCCATCTGCACGCCTCGCTCGGCGAGCAGGGCGATGTCGTCGGGCGTGCAGAAGGTCCAGTGCGCACCGACCAGGTCGGGGCCGAGGAAGCCTTCGCGGTCGAGATAGCCGGCGGGCGTGAGGCCATGGGCGTCGCGCACGACACGGACCTCGTCCATGCTCTGGGCGAGATGGACCGTCCGGGTCAGGCCGTGCTTTTCGGCGATCTCGCGCAACCGCCGCAGCATCGCGGGCGAGCAATTGTCGGGCGCATGCGCCGCCACCTGGCAGCGCACCCGGTCGCCATGGCTGCCGTGCAGCGTCTCGATGCCCTGCAGCGTGCGATCGATGAAGGTCTGGCCGAAGGCATGGTCGATCGAGTAGTCGCCCAGCCGCATCCTCAGCGTGTTGATGTCGGCGCAATTCTCGGAGAGCCAGAGTCGCAGCCCGGTCGCCGCCATGGCCGGCGCATAGTCCGGCAGGTGCCGGAACGGATCGACCAGCGTCGTGCAGCCGCTGCGGATGGCTTCGAGGCAACCGAGCTGCGCCATCACCGCGCGCTCTGGGCCGGTGAGCTCGTACGACACCGGCGACATGTAGCCGTAGACGGCGTTGCCGTCCCCATCCTCGACCGTGCCGCGCAGCACCGTCAGGACGGTATGGGTGTGGGCGTTGATGAAGCCGGGAAAGACCGCCAACCCGCGGCCCGAGAGGCGCTCCAGCTCGGGAAATTCCCGCTCCAGATCGGAAGTGGGTCCAACGCCCACGATGCGATTGCCGCGAATCGCAACGGCGGCGTGATCGAGTGTGCGGCGCGCATCGTCGCAGGTCGCAACGACGGTATCGGTGATCAGGAGGTCCATGCGTCAGCCTACCCCAAGCCCGTCGGGTTGCGCGATCCGAGTTTGTGATCGGCGCACTGCGTCGAGGCCATATGTGATAGCGCTGTTGTCACGCCGGACGAACGTTCCAGAAGGTTGCCGTGCCGCGGCCGACGCCGGTAATGGTCTTGCGATAGACCGTTGCCTGCCTGTACTGGCCGATCGGATAGAAGGGCGTCTCGTCGAACGCCGCCGCCTGGATCTCGGCGCAGATGCGTCGTTGCTCGGCCAGGTCGCCGGTCGCTAGCCAGCGGTCGCGCAAGCTCTCGATCCGTTCGCTCTTCGCCCAGCCGATATAGTTGCCATCGGCACGGAGCGCCACGGATCCGCCCGGATCGAGCCAGTCCATGCCTTGTCCGTTCGACGCGAAAGCGCTCCAGCCGCCGTTCTCGGGCGCCTCCTTGCGGGCACGACGCGCCGTGACGGCGCCGAAAGACAGTCCGACGAAATCCACCTTCATGCCGGCGCGCCGCAGCATGTCGGCGGCGACGTTGCCGAGCGGACGTAGCGCCTGCGAATCCATCGGCACCAGCACCACCACTTTCTCGCCGTTGTAGCCCGCAACCTTGAGGTCGCGCTTTACCTTGTCGTAGTCGCGCGGACCGGAGAGGGGGCCGAGACCGACGTCGCTGGCCATCGGCGTATCCGGACAGAAAAAGCCGATCGGCGTCGTCTGATAGGCGGGATCGCCGCCGGTCACCGCCGTCATGAAGTCGGACTGGTCGAGGGCGCCCCACAGGGCGCGCCGGACGGCAGGATTGTCGAAGGGCGGGTGCAGGTGATTGACCCTGAGCGAGCAGCAGTAGCCCATCTTGTCGAGGACATCGACGGTGAGGTTCCCCTTCCTGGTCAGGATCGGCAGCAGGTCATGCGGCGCATTCTCCATCCAATCCTGCTCGCCCGCTTCCACGGCTGCGGCACCGGAGGCCGCATCGGGCGTCGTGGTCCATTCGACACGATCGTAGTGCACGACCTTCGGGCCGGCGGTCCAATCGCTGGTGCCGTTTTCCCGCGGCTTGTAGCGATCGAAGCGTTCGTAGACGTTGAGGGCGCCGGGCATGCGTTCGTCGGCCTTGAAGCGGAAGGGGCCGCTGCCGATCACCTCGGGAATGAGCATCGCGGGATCGGTGTTGGCCAGACGCTCCGGCATCATGAAGCAGGCCGGCACCGCGGCCTTGCCCAGCGCCATCGGCAGGAGGGGGAAGGGCCGCTTCAGGCGAAACCGGATGGTGCGGTCGTCGGGCGCCGAGAGCTCGTCGGCGGCCTTCATCAACGCATCGCCGAACGCGTCGCGCCGCGACCAGCGGCGAATGCTGGCCACGCAGTCGCGCGCCAGCACACGCTCGCCATCGTGCCAGAACAGCCCGTCGCGCAGCCGCAGGTCCCAGCGTTTGCCGTCGTCCTCCATACGATGGCCTTCGACCATCTGTGGCGACACCTCCAGGTTCCTGTCGATGCCGTACAGCGTGTCGAAGACCATGAATCCGTGATTGCGCGAGACTTGGGCGGGCGAGTAGATCGGGTCGAGGAACGCGAGATCGATGACCGGTATGAAGCGCAGGGTGGTCTTGGATTTCGACCGGGCAATCCCCGGCAATGCCAGGCCCGGAGCAAAGGCAGCGGAGCGGAGCACAGTACGGCGGCCGAGCTTCATGATCTCATTCCTGAAAGGCGCGGTTTGCGGCGCATCGACAGCAGAGGGTGCCCGGCCAGGCAAGCGGACGCATCGGAGAATTCCCGAACGGCTCACCTTCCGGTCCGCGCCTGCCATTGCGCGTTCGTCCACCACCAACGCTGCAAGGATCGCGCCATTCGCGCCTCAAAGGACGGCAAGCAGACGAAGGCGCAGCAATCGTGGGCCGCTGCGATGGTTGCTCTTCGTCATTGTTCGCCACACAATCGGGACGGGCGCGCGATGGCGTGATGGAGCGCTGTGCAAAGCGTTGCTGACAGCGATGGCGGAAACGAATGCTTCGGAGGGAAGACACGCGCATCCGTCGCAGATCCACCGGGGATCGAGACCGCGAGCGGACGTCGACCGGGGAAGCAGGTGCCGCAGGCGAGGGGCGGCGTGAGGCCTCCGGGGGACCGCGACGACCGGCCGAGCGCTCGTACGCGTTCGGTGAGTTCTGCCTCCTGGCGGACAGGCAGGTCCTGTTGTGCGCAGGCGAGCCGGTTCGGATCGGCAGCCGCGCGCTCGACATCCTGACCCTGCTTGTCCAGCGTGCCGGGGAACTGGTTTCCAAGGCCGAGCTCGAAGCCTACGTCTGGCCGGACACCTTCGTCCATGAGAGCAACCTCAAGGTCCATGTCGCGGCGCTGCGCAAGGTGTTGCGAGCGGGTGCCGACGATCCGCGCTGTATCCTGAACGTCCCCGGACGCGGTTACTGCTTCACTCTCCCGGTGACGGTCGAAGGTCGTGTCCGGGCGTCTGCACGGCGATGGCCCATGGTGGGCACGAATGCGTCCGGCCGCCCCGTCCAGATCATCGGCCGCGAGGACGAGATCGCCTCCGTCGTCCAGGCCGTTTCGCAGCACCCCCTGGTCACGATCGTCGGCGCCGGCGGCGTGGGCAAGACGACGGTCGCCCTGGCGGCGGCGGAACGGCTCTCCGGCCGGAACGACGCAGCTCCCTGCTTCGTGGACCTTTCCTCGATCGACGATCCCCAGCTCGTGGTGCATGCGATCGCCGCCGCCCTGGGCGTGCGTGTCGATCTCAATGATCTGCTCGGCGGCATCGGCGACCACCTGCGTGCTACGCCGAGGGTGCTGATCCTCGACAATTGCGAGCACCTGTTGGCTGCCGTGGCGGCCGCCGCCGAGGTTCTCGCGTCGGAATTGGATCGGGCAGCCGTGCTCGCCACCAGCCGCGAGCCGCTGCGCGTGCGCAAGGAGCATGTCCATCGCCTGTCGCCGCTGTCCTGCCCCGACGTCACGACGCACATTTCCGCCGCCGAGGCGCTGCGCCACTCCGCCATCGCGCTGTTCGTCGCCCGCGCCGATGAACGGACCGGGTTCTCCCTGGAGGACGACGACAACGCCGCCGTGGTGTCGCTGATCTGCAGGCAGCTGGACGGCATCCCGCTCGCGATCGAGCTCGCCGCAACCCGGCTCGATACGTTTCGCCCGGCCGAACTGCTGAGCCGGCTGCAGGACAGCTTCGACCTGCTGAGCCGCGACGACCTGACCGCGCCCATGCGCCAGCGCACCTTGCTGGCAACGCTCGACTGGAGCTACCGGCTGCTCTCGGAGGTCGAGGCCCGCATCCTGCGGTTCGCTGCCATCTTCGCGCGAGAGTTCGCGCTGGAGGACGTCATCGCGATCCTGGGCCCGGCAGGCCCCGATGCGGCGGACGTCGTCGCCGGCATCGAAAGCCTGGTCGCCAAGTCCTTCGTGCTGGCGGACCTGTCTTTCGGATCGCGCCGCTATCGGCTCTTCGAGAGCAGCCGCAGCTACGCGCTCACACGGCTCGACGCCGGCGGAGAACGGCATCGGGCGCACGTCTCGCACGCCAACCACATCCTCGCGGTCCTGGAACGCGCCGAGGAGGAGTGGCGGTGGCGCGTGACCCAAGACTGGATCGCGCACTACGGGCCGCGCGTCGACGATCTGCGCCGCGCGATCGTCTGGGCGTTCGGCGCGACGGGCGAAAGCATGATCGGCATCCGGCTCACCGCCGCGTCGATCCCGCTGTGGGAAGCGCTGGGTTCGGCGGACGAGTGCGGGATGCGCGTCGGGGAAGCCTTGCGCGTCGCCGACAGCCTTCCGTCGTGCGACGCCGTGCTGAAGACGAAGCTGGCGTGCCGGCATGCCTGGACACTTGTCTGGTCGGAGCCACGGCTGCCCGCCACCGCGGCGCCGTGGCTCGAATGCCTGCGTCTGGCCCGCGAAGCCCGCGCTACCGAGTATGAGCTTCGCGCGCTGTGGGGCCTCGCCATCTACGAGACCTTCACGGGAAGATCCGTCGCGGCGATCGGCCACCTGCTCGAGTTCGAGGCGATCGCCGAACGGGCGGAGGATTGGTCCGTGCTTCCCGACGGTCAACGCCTGCTGGCGCTGGCCCGCGTCTATGTCGGCGAGCTGCGCGAGGGAGAAGAGCTGCTGGAGCAGCTCGCGTTGCGCTTCAATCGCATCGAGAAGCAAGCGCGCGTCACCCGCTTCTCGATCGACCGCTACTGCATCATCCGGAGTTCTCTGGCCTTCACGCGCTGGCTTCGGGGACGCTCCGAATCGGCCCTCGCGGCCGCCAAGCAGTCGGTCGATTCAGCGCTTGCCGTCGGTCACGTCTCGCACTCGAACGCCCTGGTGTTCGCGGAAGTGCCCTTGGCGCTGTGGACGGGGAGACTCGACCGTGCCGAGGCGGGCATCGCGGCCCTGCAGCGGAATCTCGGGCTCCGCAACAACGCGGTGTGGCACCCGCAGACGCGCTTCTTCGAGGCGGTGCTGCGCCATGCTCGCGGCGAGCGGGGGACGATCGGCGATATGAGCCGGAGCCTCGACGACCTGCTCGAGACGCGGTTCGTCACCCGCGCACCCATGTTTCTCGGCATGCTCGCCGAAGCGCTCCTGGCTGAAGGCCTCGTCGTGGAAGCTCAGGCGCGGATCGATGACGCAGCGATGCGGCTCGAGCAGTACCGGGAACGCTGGTGCAGGCCCGAAGTGCTCCGCATTCAGGGGCTGATTCAGATGGCGAAGGGCGATCGCGCAGCGGCGCAGGCCCGCTTCGCGGCGGCGATCGCCGACGCCGACGCGCTCGGAGCGTTGGGCCTCGAACTGCGCGCGGCACGCGACATGGCGCGCTGCCTTGCGGCCGAGGGCCGCCGCAACGAGGCCTTTGGGGTCCTCGACCGCACGTGCGCCAAGTTCACGGAACGAGGCCCGGATACCGAAATCGTCTCCGCGCAGGCCCTGCTCGCCATCTTGGCCTGAGCTCGATCCGGCGGCGACCCATGGCGGCTGGAGCGTAGACCTCCCGCCAGCATCCAGGGCTATCGCATGTGGCTTCGAGGGACCTTTGCTTCCCTTCGGCCTCCAATCACATGCGATGGCCCTGCCGTGGCGTCCGTTCGCGCTTAACCACGATTAACTCGCCAGTCGGTGGCCCACGAACGCATGCTCACCACGCAGGCCGAACAGAAGGGACCGTGGAATGAGACTTCATGGGAAAGTGGTGCTGGTGACCGGAGCGGCGAATGGCATTGGCCGCGCCGTCGCGGAGCTCTTCGCCAAGGAAGGCGCGATCGTCTTCGCCAGCGATATCGTTTCGCCCCAGCGAGCCTATTCCGAGGGCATCGAAGCCCTGCAGCTCGACGTCACCAGCGAGCGTGACTGGGCAACGGCCGTCGCGGCGATCGTGCACAAGCACGGACGTCTCGACGTATTGATCAACAATGCCGGGATCATCGCCTACGAGCCGCTGCACGAGCTCGAGATCGACGCCTGGGCGAAGATGATCGCGGTCGACCAGACCGGCGTGTTCCTCGGCATGCGCGAGGCGATCCGCGTCATGCGGAAGCAGAAGTCGGGCTCGATCGTCAACGTCTCGTCGATCTGGGGCAGCGCCGCCGTCGCCGGCGCGCACTCCTACCACGCCGCCAAGGGGGCCGTGCGCAACATGTCGAAGAACGCGGCGATGACGTACGTCGCCGACGGAATTCGCGTCAACTCGCTGCATCCCGGCTTCATCCACACGCCGCTCACCGACGCTCAGGCGCCCGGCCTCAACGAAATCGTCATCGCTTCGACGCCGATGAAGCGCGGCGGCAAGCCGATCGAGGCCGCCTACGGCTGTCTTTTCCTGGCGTCCGACGAGGCGAGCTTCGTCACCGGCGCCGAGCTGGTGATCGACGGCGGCTATCTCGCGCAATAGCCGCAACTCGCGGGTCCGTTGCTCGACACATCGGAGAAATTGGAGAGCGTCATGAAGCACGTCAGCGAATCTCAGAAGAAGCTCGGCTTGAACATCCACGCCATCGTGTTCGTCCTGACGATGGTGCTGCTCGCGGTCATCAATGTGGTGGTGGGGCGGCCCTATTGGGTTCTGTGGGTCCTGCCCGGGTGGGGCATCGGCATGCTGATGCACTGGTGGTTCGTCGGCGGGCCTGGCGCTCCGAGGGCGCGAGCCAAGTGAGCGCTTTTGGTGTTCGCAGGTTCGCCGGCGCCGCCGGACTCGTGCTGGCCGGGGTGGCTGCCTATCTCTGCTTCTGGCCGGTGCCCGCGGAACCCGTGTCGTGGTCGGCGCCGACACCGCCGGGCTTCACCGCCGCCTACGCGCAGAACACACGTCTGGCCAACCTGCGCACGATCGACATCGGCAACGAGGTCGGCCCGGAGCACCTCGCGATCGGCCCGGACGGCAAGCTCTATGCGGCGATGGAGAGCGGCAACCTGCTGCGCATGGAGCCCAACGGCGGGAAGCGGGAGGTCTTCGCCAACACGGGCGGACGGGTCCTGGGCTTCGACTTCGACGCCAAGGGACGAATGATCGCCGCGGATCCCATGAAGGGGCTGCTCGCCATCGACGTCGGCGGGCGCGTGAGCACGCTTGTGGATCGGGTGAGCGCCGATGACCCGGTCCGCTATGCCAACTCCATCGTGGTGGCGCCGGACGGCATCATCTATTTCACCGACGCCTCGACACGCTTCGGACCCGTGGAGTGGGGCGGCACCTACCAGGCGAGCGTGCTCGACATCATGGAGCAATCCGCCAGCGGCCGCGTGCTGGCCCATGACCCGGCAACCAGGATCACCCGCGTCGTGGCCCGGGGCTTCTCGTTCGCCAACGGGATCGCCCTGTCCGCCGACGGACGCACGCTGTTCGTGAGCGAGACGGGTCGTTACCGGATCTGGAAAATCGACAGCGGCGCGCGCGATCTCGACGTGCAAGGCAACTCGCCTCAGTCGAGAAAGCTGCTCGATAATCTGCCCGGCTATCCCGACAATCTGATGCGCGGTCGCGATGGCCGCATCTGGGTCGGGCTGTTCAGGCCGCGCAACCCGGCGGCGGATGCCCTGGCGCAGCGGCCATTCCTGCGAAAGGTGCTGCTGCGGTTGCCGCGATCCTGGTTGCCGCTGGGAACACCGTACGGGCACGTCTTCGCCTTCGACGAGGAGGGCCGCGTCACCGAGGATCTCCAGGATCCCAAGGGCGCCTATCCGGAGACGACCGGCGCGACCGAAACAGCGGATCGCCTCTACATCCATAGCCTGCATGCCCGCACGATTGGCTGGGTGCCGCGATGAGGCGCGGGACGTCCCTGATCGCTGCAGTTGCGATCGTTGGCGCGGCAATCGCGCCGTCCGTATCGGCAGCGGACCTGGAGGACATCTACATCCTCCGCAGCATTCGCGAGCCGCAGGCAACCACCGCCGACTGGTGCGCCCGATCGAGGACCGGATTCGAGCCGATGCCGACGGACGCCGAGCGCTACTTCTCGTTCTGGAGCGTCCGATCGCGGCCGGAGGATGGCATGGTCGTCGACGCAAAAGCCGTGCGCGTCGCCGATCTGCGCGGCTGCTTCGGCCCGACCGACGACCGCGCGCGGCAGAACTTCCATGCGGAGATCCGGCTGGGCCTGCACACCTTTCACGGCAGCGGCGAATGCCGCGCGCTGATGATCGACTTCCCCGAGACCGGCCTCTTCCCTGTCCGATGCCACCTCGTCCTCGGCGGGCTGTCGGCGCCCTTCGTCGGGGGACTCCTGACGACGAACACGATGACCACCAGGGCCCGGTTCGGCGGCGAGACGGAGCCCCCCGGTTACACGCAGGCCTCGCTCGCCACGATCCGCCTGTGGCGCGCGCGATAACGACAGGGAGACAGGAGCATGAGTGACGACCGAGACGAGACATACCTTCAACGGCGCGGTGTTCTGCGAGCGGCCGGGCTCGCGATGATCGGCGGATTGGCGGCCTCGTCCGCCGTGGCGAACAACGCCAACACCGGGCCGCTCGGCGCGCGGCTGCAAGGCGTGCAGCATTTCGGGCTGACGGTGCAGAACATGGACCGCGCCTTCGCGTTCTACACCGAGGTCCTCGGCGGGACCGAGGTGATGCGCGACGGCGACTTCCAGGGCGAGCGCATCCACAACACGCTGCTGACCGGCCAGGAGATCGAGGCCCGCGTGCGTCGGGTCAATCCGCGCACGATGGGCATCCCCGACCTCAGGAGCGGCGCGCAGCGGCTGGATGTCCGCTTCATCCAGTTCGACAATGTGGTGATCGAGCTGTTGCAGTATCGCGACGCCGGCCAGCCCGCCGGCAGCGGTGCCGCCTTCGCCGAGCCGCTCGACCATATGAG
>CANIRG010000169.1 GCA_947469635.1 Rhodospirillales bacterium
ACCGGCGGCGTGCCGACGAGATCGGGATTGCGCATGCGATAGGAGCCGCAATGCGACCAGTAGACCGGGATGCGGTCGCGCAGCTTGCCGCCGAACAGCTGGTACACCGGCACGCCCAGCGCCTTGCCCTTGATATCGAGCAGCGCGTTCTCGATGGCAGCGATCGCCTGGCGCACGACGCCGCCGCGCGACTGGGTCGACCGCGTGGCGAGCACGGCATTCACCAGCTCAAGCTCCATCGGGTCCATGCCGATGACGCCCGGCATCAGCACCTCGATCACGCCGGAAAGACCCGGACTGCCGAAGCTCTCGTTGTATTCCGACCAGCCGACGATGCCGCTGTCGGTCGTGAGTTTGAGGAACGAGAAGATCCGCCATCCGGCATCGCACTGAAACAGCTCGAAGCTCTTGACCTTCATCGTCGTTCCTCCCCTTTTGGCGCCGACCTTAGCGCTCGGCGTCGACCGCGCGCCAGCCGTGGCTGAGTTCGTCGAGCCTGGCTTTCAGATCCTTGGGAAGAGCGCCCGCCTCGGCTGCGGCGACGCTGTCGGCCAGCTGCTCGGGGTTGCTGGCGCCGACGATGGGCGCGGTTATGGCCGGGTTGGAGATCACCCACCGCATGGCAAGCGTGGCCATGCTCATGCCTGCATCGGCCGCGATCTGCCGCACGCCCTCGATGGTCGCGAATTCGTTGTCGTGCCAGTAGCGTTCCTGGTAGCGCGCGCCAGCGGTGCCGAGCTGGAAGCGCGAGCCTTGTGACGGCGGCGCGGTGCGGTCGTGCTTGCCGGTGAGGAGGCCGCCGGCCAGCGGATTATAGGGGATCACTGCGATCCCCTCCTCCAGGCACAGGGGCAGCAGGTCGCGCTCATAGCTGCGGAACAGGAGATTGTAGCGCGGTTGCACGGAACCGATGCGCACCAGGTTCTTGACCTCGCCGCGGCCGAGTGCGCGGGCCACCTTGTGGGCGGGCCAGTTCGAGACGCCGACATAACGCGCCTTGCCGGATCTCACGACCGTGTCGAGGGCGTCGAGCGTCTCGTCGAGCGGCGTCAGCGGATCGTAGCGATGCAGCTGGTAGAGATCGACGTAGTCGGTGCCGAGACGACGGAGCGAGGCATCGATCGCATCGAGAACATGCTTGCGCGAGGTTCCCTGGTCCCACGGCGCGGGTCCCATCGCACCGGCGCACTTGGTGGCGACGATATTCCGGTGACGCCTGCCTTTCAGCCAGTCGCCGACGATCTCCTCCGTGCGGCCGACCGTGTTGCGCCCGCCGCCCAGGGGATAGACGTCGGCGGTGTCCAGGAAGTTGATGCCGGCGGTCGCCGCCGCATCGAGGATGGCGTTGCTTTGTGCGGCATCGCACTGCAGGCCGAAGGTCATCGTGCCGAGGCAGAGGTTGGAGACGCGCAAGCCGGGGCCCGCGAACTTGACTTGCTTCATGACTGCCCTGCCTCCGTCGGGACGCTTCTAAGAATGGTTGCGTTTTCCCGGGAAATTTCCCTTGGGTCGACAAATGACGTAAATACCGCCGCGGATGAGCATTCGTTCCCGACTGCTGCTCCTCGTGCTGGCAGCGACCCTGATTCCGATCTTCCTCGTCGGCTTGCGATTCCTTGTCAATCGCGAGAAGGAGATCGACACCGCCGTGAGCGGCCTGTCGCTCACGGCCAACGATCTCGCCAAGGCGCTCGACGAGCGCATCCAGGGAACCGTCCAGCTCCTCTACGGACTGTCGCGCGCCCGCGACCTCGACACCTCCGATCGCGGCGCCTGCTCGACCTTCCTGTCGGCCGTCCGGCGGGAGTATCCGCAATACACCGGCATCCTGACGATCAACCCTGACGGCAGGCTGTTCTGCGATTCGCTCAGCACGGGTCGTGAGCTCGACCTCAGGGATCGCGACTATTTTCGCCGGGCGTCGGGCCCCACCGGCGGCGTCGCGCTCGAGCCTGCCTTCGGGCGGCTCACCGGCACCTCGGTGCTGCAGATCGCCTATCCGACGCGGTCACCGC
This sequence comes from Rhodospirillales bacterium, assembly GCA_947469635.1. Lineage (GTDB taxonomy): Bacteria > Pseudomonadota > Alphaproteobacteria > Reyranellales > Reyranellaceae > Reyranella. The sequence continues at coordinate 2,016 of CANIRG010000169.1, forward strand.
AGGGCGCCTTGAGCTTCGTGCTGCTGGCGTCGCTCAACCTCCAGAAGTTCGTCGAGGACCGCGCCGTGCCCGGCATGGAGATCCTGCTTGTCGCCGCCGACGGGACGGTGCTGGCGTGGTTGCCCAAGGAAAGCCGCGAAAGTCGCAGGGGATCGTCGCTCAAGCAGGAAGCCCTGTTCGCCTTCGCCGTGGCGCCGTCCGGTGGCGCCGCGCAGGAGCTGACGGGTGTCGACGGCGATCGTCAGGTCTGGGCCACGGCCGACCTGCCCTCCATTCGCGCCGCCGGGCTGTTTCTGCTGGTGGGACAGTCGAAGGGCAAGCTCGCCGCCGCCGCGAACCTGCGGTTTGCCGAGGACGTGACCGTGCTGGGCGCGGTCGCGGTCTTTCTGATCCTCGGCGTCTGGCTGCTGGCGGAGATCGGCATTCGCCGGCAGGTCTCGCGCATCGGCCGCATGGCCGAGCAGCTCGGCGCAGGCAACCTGCAGGCCCGTATCCCGCCACCCCATCCGCGCGGCGAGCTGGGCGAGCTGATGGGTGTCCTGAATGCCACGGCGGACTCCCTCGAGCGCCAGCGCACCGACATCGAGGATCTGGATCACAAGCTGCGCCAGTCCCAGAAGATGGAAGTCGTGGGACAGCTCACCGGCGGTGTGGCGCACGACTTCAACAATATCCTCACGGTCATCATCGCCAACGCCGAAGCCCTCCAGGAGGACAGCGGCCGCGATCCGGGGACGGCGGAGAAGCTCGAGGAGATCGTCCAGGCCGCCGACAGGGCGGCGGAGCTCACGCAGCAGCTCCTGGCCTTCTCGCGCAAGCAGCCGCTGCGCCCGCAACGCACCGACATCAACGAGCTGGTGACGGTCACCGGCAAGCTGCTGCGGCGGACGCTGGGCGAGCAGATCGAGATCGACGCCGTGCTGGCGGACGACCTGTGGAGCGTCAGCATCGATCGCGCCCAGCTCGAAAGCGCCCTGATCAACCTTTGCCTCAACGCCCGCGACGCCATGCCCATGGGCGGGCGGCTGCTGATCGAGACCGGCAACGTCGTGCTCGACGAGGCCTATGCCGCCCTCAATGCCGACGTCACGGCCGGCTCCTATGCGATGCTGGCCGTCAGCGACACCGGCACCGGCATTCCGCAGGAGTCGCTCGACAAGGTGTTCGAGCCCTTCTTCACGACCAAGGAAGTGGGCAAAGGCTCGGGCCTGGGGCTCAGCATGGTCTACGGCTTCATCAAGCAGTCCAACGGCCACATCAAGCTCTACAGCGAGCCCGGCCGCGGCACCTCAATCAAGCTCTACCTGCCGCGCGGCGAGGGGCGGCCGGACGAGGCCACCGCGCCGCGCTTCGCCTCCCCACCCCGCGGATACGAGCGGATCCTGGTCGTCGAGGACGATTCGCAGGTTCGCCACAGCGTCGTGCAGCAGCTGCGGAGCCTAGGCTACGACGTCTCCGAAGCGTCCGACGGCGAGGCCGGCGTCGCCTCATTCGAAGCCGCGCCCCAACCCTTCGACCTGCTGCTGAGCGACGTCATCATGCCGGGCCTGCTCAACGGCAAGGCGCTGGCCCAGGTGGTCGCGGCGCGGTGGCCCGCGACCAAGGTCGTCTTCATGTCCGGCTACACCGAGAACGCCATCATCCATCACGGCCGCCTCGATGCCGGCGTGCTGCTGCTGGCCAAGCCCTTCCGCAAGACCGACCTCGCGAAGATGATTCGCCAGGCCCTCGCTGCGTAACCGACGCTACGTCAGCGGCGGCATGACGTGCCTGGCGTAGGCGGGCCGCGTCTGCAGCCGCTCGTACCAGGCCTTCACGTTGGCGAGGTCTGGCCGCTCGATGGGCAGCGCGTACCAGCGATGGATGAAGCAGCCCACGGGGATGTCGCCCATGGTGAAGTGCTGGCCGGCGACGTAGCGCTTGCCCTCGAGCTTGGCGTCGAGCCGGCTCCACAGCTTGCCGGCATCGGCGGTAGCCTTGGCGATCGCGGCCATGTCGCGCTTCTCGGGCGGCGTGCGGATCAGGCCCCAGAAGACGATGCGCATGGCGTCGGAGATGGTGCTGAGCTGCCAGTCCATCCAGCGGTCGGCCTCGCTGCGCAGGCCGGGATCGGTCGGCCAGAGCGTGCCCGACGCGTAACGGGCAGCGAGGAAGCGCACCGCCGAGTTGCTCTCCCAGATCACCCGCCCGCCGTCGTCGATCGTCGGCACGACGCCGTTGGGATTCATGTCGAGGTACCATTTCTGGTCGTTGCCGCCGAAGGCGCCGCCGACATCGGTGCGCTCGTACTTCACGCCGCACTCGTCGGCGCACCACAGCACCTTCATCACGTTGATCGAATTTGCCCGGCCCCAGATCTTCATCGCACTCCCCCAAAAATCCAAAGTCTCATTGCTGGGAGCGCGGCACTGGAGTGCCGCGCTCCCAGCAAACTCAATGCGCCGCCGCCCAGTTGGCGCCGACGCCGGTGTCGACGACCAGTGGCACGGAAAGCGTCGCGGCGCTCTCCATGACCTTGCGGGCCACGTCCTTGGTCCTGTCGATTTCCTTGTCGGGCACCTCGAACAGCAGCTCGTCATGCACCTGCAGCAGCATCCGCGCCTTCAGCTTCGCGTCCTTCAGCGCATCGGGCACGCGGATCATGGCGCGCTTGATGATGTCGGCGGCGCCACCCTGCAGCGGGGCGTTGATCGCGGCGCGCTCGGAGAAGGCGCGCATGCCCTGGTTCTTCTCGTTGATGTACTTGAGGTGGATCTTGCGGCCGAACGGCGTCTGCACGTAGCCGTGCTTGCGCGCGAAGTCCTTGGTCCGCTCCATGTAGTCGCGGATGCCGGGATAGCGCAGGAAATACTTGGCGATGTAGTCGCGCGCCTCGGCCTGGCCGATGCCCAGCTGGTTGGCGAGGCCGAAGGCCGAGATGCCGTAGATGATGCCGAAGTTGATCGCCTTGGCCCGCCGCCGCACCAGCGGGTCCATGCCTTTCACCGGCACGCCGAACATGTCGCTGGCGGTGATGGCGTGGATGTCGTCGCCGCGCGCGAAGGCCTCCTTCAGTGACGGGATATCTGCCACGTGGGCGAGCAGGCGCAGCTCGATCTGCGAATAGTCGGCGCTGAGAAGCTGATGGCCCGTCTCGGCGATGAAGGCCTGGCGGATCTTGCGGCCCTCTTCGGTACGTACCGGGATGTTCTGCAGATTGGGATCGGTCGAGGCGAGCCGGCCAGTCGCGGCGCCCGTCATGTGATAGGAGGTGTGGATGCGGCCGGTCCTGGCATCGAGCTCGCGCACCAGCGCATCGGTGTAGGTGCCTTTGAGCTTGGCGAGCTGGCGGTGCTCCAGCACCTTGACGGGCAGCGGATGGCCTTGCGCGGCGAGATCGTCGAGCACGCCGGCGTCGGTCGCCCACGAGCCGTTCTTGTTGCGCTTGCCGCCGGGCAGGTTCTGTTCGTCGAACAGGATCTCGCCCAGCTGCTTGGGAGAGGAGACGTTGAACTCGCGGCCGGCGATCTTGTGCAGCTCGCGTTCGAGCTCGCCCAGACGCTTCTCGAAATCCGCCGATAGCTCCTTGAGTCGCGGCGCGTCGACCTTGATGCCGGCCTGTTCCATGCCGAGCAGCACCGGGATCAGCGGCCGCTCGATGGTCTCGTACATGCTCACCATGCGCTCGGCGGCGATGCGCGGCTTGAGCTGCGCCCAGAGCTGCATCGTGACGTCGGCATCCTCGGCGGCATAGTCCCGGGCGCGCTCGATCGGCACCTTGTCGAAGCTCACCTGCTTGGCACCGCTGCCCGCCACGTCGGAGAACTTTATCGTCTTCTGGTCGAGGTAGCGCTCGGCCAGCTCGTCCATGCCGTGGCCATGCTTGCCGCCGTCGAGCACGAAGGACAGCAGCATCGTGTCGTCGACGGGGCCGATCTCGATGCCGTGGCGGCGGAACACGCCCATGTCGTACTTGATGTTCTGCCCGACCTTCAGCACCGCCGGGTCTTCGAGCAGCGGCTTCAGCCTGGCGATGGCCGTCTTGAGGGCCAGTTGTCCTTCGAGGAGCTTGCCGCCGTCCTTGTCGCCGCCGTCGCCGGCGAGGTCGAGCGCGCCCTGGGCCTCGCCGCCCGGCGCGCGATGGGTGAGAGGCAGGTAGGCCGCGCGCCGCCGCGTGGAGTTGACGTTGCCCCACGGCCCGTCGAGCAGAGCGAGCGACACGCCCACCAGCCCGGCATTGTTGGAATCGAGCGCGTCGGTCTCGCAGTCGAAGGCCACGACACCGGCCTTGGTGGCTTCGGCGATCCATTCGTCGAGCGCCTTCTCGTCGCGGATCAATTCGTAGTCGGCGGCGGTGAAGGCACGGTTGGGCTTGGCGTGCGCGGCCGGCGCCGGCTTCGACGGCGTGTTCTGCGGCACCGGCGCCGCCTCGGGCACGGTGATGCCGGCCGCATTTGCCTCGGCGCTGAAGCGGGCCAGCAGGCTCTTGAAGCCCTGCTGGGCGAGCCACGGCAGCAGCACGGCGGGATCGGGCGCGTTCTTGTCGAATGTGTCGGGATCGGCGGGCGCCGGCACGTCGTCGCGCAGCAGCACGAGCTGGCGCGAGATGCGGGCGAGCTCGGCGTTGGCCAGCAGCGCCTCGCGCCGCTTGGGCTGCTTGATCTCGCCGGCGCGGGCGAGCAGCGTCTCGAGGTCGCCGTACTCGGTGATGAGCTGCGCTGCGGTCTTGACGCCGATGCCCGGCACGCCCGGTACGTTGTCGGTCGAGTCGCCCGCCAGCGCCTGGATGTCGACGACCTTCTCGGGCGCGACGCCGAACTTCTCCATCACCTCGACGGGCCCGATCTTGCGCAGCTTGATCGGGTCGAGCATCTCGACGCCCGGCCGGATCAGCTGCATCAGGTCCTTGTCGGACGACACGATGGTGCAGGTGCCGCCCTTCTCGACGGCGATGCGGGCGTAGGTCGCGATCAGGTCGTCGGCCTCGTAGTTCTCCAGCTCGCAGCACGGCAGGCCGAAGGCCTTGGCGGCCTCGCGGATCAGTGGGAACTGCGGGATCAGGTCCTCGGGCGGGTCGGGCCGGTGCGCCTTGTAGTCGGGATAGATGTCGTTGCGGAAGGTCTTGCGGCCGGCATCGAGGATGACCACGAGATGGTCGACCTCGGGATCGTCGATGAACTGCATCAGCATCTTGCAGAAGCCGAACACCGCGTTGATCGGCGTGCCGTCGGGCCGGCTCATCGGCGGGAGCGCGTGGTAGGCGCGAAAGATATAGCCTGAGCCGTCGATCAGGTAGAGATGTCGGATCGGCTTGTTGTCGCCGCTCGCAGAGGCGGCCGGTGCCTTGGATTTCGCCATGGGACGAGGTTTAGCACGCTCAAAAGGGTCGCAGCAGGGCGACTTGCAGGGATTTGCCCACCGCGCTAAACCGCCGCCGTCATTGGGGAGTAGCCGGCCCTGTCTTCAGGGGCGGAAGCGTCAACAGACTTGGTCTTCCGGGCCTATCACGGAATGACCATGGCGCTTCCGGCGTTATAGCTTGGCGAGACCTTTGGCTTGCAGGCGCTTCACCCGCGGGATCGGGCAGCGCCGGCGGCCAATGGTTTCGAACGCTCGATCCCGCCTGTGACATGATCCATGGAAGCTTTCCTCGTCTCTGCCGGCCTCGTGGCGATCGCCGAGATCGGCGACAAGACCCAGCTCCTGGCCCTGCTGCTGGCGGCCCGCTACCGCAAGCCGGTCCCAATCATCCTGGGCATCCTGGTGGCGACCCTTGCCAACCATGCGCTCGCCGCCTGGATCGGAGCGGCTGTCGCCGACTGGGTGGGGCCGACCCCGATGCGCTGGGTCCTGGCGGGCGCCTTCTTCGCCATGGCGGCCTGGTGCCTCGTCCCCGACAAGGCCGACGAGGGCCCGACGGCCATCGGAAAGGCCGGCGCCTTTGTCGCCACTGCGGTCGCTTTCTTCCTGGTCGAGATCGGCGACAAGACCCAGATCGCCACCGTGGCTCTGGCGGCCCGCTTCCACGACCTTGTCGCGGTCATCGCGGGCACGACGCTCGGCATGATGGCCGCCAACGTGCCCGCCGTGCTGTTCGGCGACGTGCTGTCGCGCAAGGTGCCGCTCAGGATCGTGCGGGCCGTCGCGGCCGGGTCGTTCGCTGTGCTGGGCGTGCTGTTGCTGGTCTGGTGACGTTCCCGTCACTTCACCGTCGGGAGCCGATAGCGGTCCTCGGGGTCGTTCCAGCCCTTGAAGTTGGGCTTGCGCTTCTCGGCGAAGGCCGCGCGCGATTCCATGAGGTCGCTTTTGGCGCCGTGCTCGTGCAGGGCGGCGGCGAGCTTCTGCATGTCGGGGCCGGGCGCCGGGCGCATCTGGCGCATCATATGGACCGTGTTGACCCGCGAGGCCGGCGGCAGGGTGAGAAGATGCTCGGCCATCTTGAGCGCCTCGGGCATCAGCTGGTCGGCCTCGACCACGCGGTTGAGGAAGCCGATCTCGTAGAAGCGCTGGGCGGTGAAGCGGAAACCCAGCGCCATCTCCATGGCGATCGGGTAGGGCACGTTGGCGATATGGCCGTGGTTGTAGCCGCCCAGCAGCCAGCGCTTGGCCTCCGACACCTCGAACACCGCCTCACGCACGGCCAGCCGCAGGTCGGTGCGCTCCACCAGCATGAAGCCGCCGCCCATGGCGAAGCCGTTGACGGCGGCGATCACCGGCTTCTCCAGCGCGCCCGACATGAACGGGTCCTCCTCGGCCGGGCGCTGCCCGCCGGCCACGCCCTTCTGCAGCGACTCCTTCATGTCTTCGCCGGCGCAGAAGCCGCGGCCGGTGCCGGTGAAGATCGCGACCTCGAGCTCCTTGTCGTGGCGGAAGCCGATCCAGGCGCGGGCGAGCTCGGCCCGCATCTCGGTGCTGAGCGCGTTCAGCCGCTCGGGTCGGTTCATGCGCACCACGAGCACCTGCCCGTGGCGTTCGGTTTCGACGACGGCCATTGTCCTGTCCCTCTATGTGAATGCGATGAGCCGGGCGGCTTCCTGCGGATGCTGCGCCCGTGTCGTGACGGCGGCAGTGTAGGTCGTGACAAGCTCGCAGCCCGGCGGCAAGGGGCCGATCAGCACGATGCCGGGCGTCGAAACGATCTCGGTCGCCTGGGTGCAGCCGATCGGCCGGCGCGCCGTCGAGGCCGCCAGCGCCCGCATCGCCGTGGCGCCGTTCGGCGCCGTCCTCAGGTGGGCGTCGACGTCGTGCCAGATGCCGAGCTCGCGCAGCACCTTGGCGAAATGGATGCCGGCCGTGGCCTGCGCCGGATCGGGGAAGTGAATCTCGTCGGCCGCCAGCAGCGCGGCACGGAGTCCGTCTTTGTCTTTGATCGATGACAGCAAGTCGCCTTGGCGAAACGCGACAGCGGTTTCGACCCTGGCGATGTCCGCGACGGACGACGCCACGACCTGACCAGCGTGTGCCAACTCGTCGATCAGGGCGCGGCTGAGCAGCATCACGTCGACCGCTTCACCCGCGAGCAGCTTCGCCTTCATGGCGCCGACCGCGCCGAAAGTGCCCTCGATGGTGCAGCCGGTCGCCGCTTCGAACGTGGCGCGGCGTTGCTCGACCCAGCCTTGCGTGGCGCCGCCGCCCAGGACCCTGAGCGCGGTCATTGCATCTTGATGCCGGCGCGCTGGATGACGCCGGCCCATTTGTCGATATCGCTCTTCATGAAGGCGCCGAACTCGGCCGGGCTCATGGCCATCGGCACCGCTCCCTGCCTGGCCCAGGCCTCCTTGATCGAGGGTTTGGCGACGATGCGGGCGATCTCCTGGTTGAGCCGCTCCACGATCTCCTTGGGCGTCCCTGCCGGCGCCATGATGCCGAGCCAGATCGTGGCCTCGTAGCCCGGCACGCCCGCTTCGCTCGCGGTCGGCACGTCGGGCAGCACGCCGGAACGAGCCGTGCCCGTCGTCGCCAGCGCCCGCACCTGGCCCGCCTCGATGTTGCCCTTCATGGCGGTGACGGCGTCGAACATCATCTGCACATGGCCGCCCATGACGGCGCTTCGGGCTTCGCCGCTGCCCTTGTGCGGGACATGCAGGAGGTCGGTGCCGCTCATTGATTTGAACAGCTCGCCCGCCATGTGATAGGGCGTGCCCGGCCCCGACGAGGCATAGGCGAGCTTGCCCGGCTCCTTCTTGGCGAGCGCGATGAACTCCGCCAGCGTCTTCGCCTGGATCGAGGGATGCACCACCATCACCAGGTCCGACGAGTTCACCGGCGCCACCGGCACCAGGTCGCGCAGCAGCACATAGGGCCGGTTGGCGAGCAGCGTCTCGTTGGTGGTGTGGGTGTTGGACATCATCAGCAGCGTGTAGCCGTCGGGTGCCGCCTTGGCGGCGATATCGGTGCCGATCAGCGCACCGGCGCCCGGCCTGTTGTCGATGATGAACTGCTGCTTCAGCGCCTCGCCCAGCTCGTTGCCGATGATGCGCGCATAGACATCGGCCGGCCCGCCGGCGCCGAACGGGACGACGATCCGCACCGGCTTGGTGGGCCACGACTGCGCTGCGGCAGGCGTGGCGATGGCGGCAAGCAAGAGGCCAAGTATCGCCCGGCGCATTTTATTTCCTCCCTGGGAGCGTGAGCCGGGATGGTACAACGGCTGCAACGAAGAATGGAGCACGGGATGGAGGAAACCCAGCACCGCAGCGTCGAAAGCGGTGCGTCGTGGCGCGCGGCGTGGATCACGCTGGCGATCCTGTCGATCTCCTTCGGCTCGCCGCTGCTGATCGTCGTCGGCATGAAGCCGATGCAGGAGGCGCTGGGCACCGAACGGTCGCTGCTGGCGCTCGCGGGCTCGCTGGTCTGGGTCGGCACCGGCGCCGGCGGCATCTTCATGGGCTGGCTCGCCGACCGCATCGGCGTTCGCGCCACCGTCGCCATCGGCGCCTGCATGATCGCGGGTGGTCTCGCCCTGTCGTCGCTCGGCTCGATGTGGGCCCTCTACGTCGGCCAGGGGCTGATGGTGGGGCTGCTGGGCGGCGGCGGCGTGTACCCGCCGTTGCTGATCTACGTCAGCCGCTGGTTCGACCGCCGGCGCGGCACGGCCGTCGCCCTGATCTCCTCGGGCCAGTATGTCGCCGGCGTCATCTGGCCGTCGCTGTTCCAGTGGGGCATCGCCGACTTCGGCTGGCGGGCCATCATGCTGTCCTATGCCGGCGTCGTGCTCGTGGTCATGCTGCCCGCGATCATGCTGCTGAAGCCGGTGCCGGTCGTGCCGCCGCCGCCCGCGCCGGTACCGGGCGCGCGGCCCGATCGCGTTGCCGGCCTCCACCCCAACCTCGCGCAGGCGCTGATCTGCGTGGCGGCGTTCTTCTGCTGCGTCCCCATGGCGATACCGTCGGCCCATATCGTGGCCTTCTGCAGCGACATCGGCATCACCCCGACCCACGGCGCCGTCATGCTGTCGACGATGCTGGCTTGCGCCTTCCTGGCGCGCCAGGCCTGGGGCGCGCTGGCCGACCGCATCGGGGGCTTGAGGACGGTCCTGGCCGGCTCAATTTGCCAGGCCGTGGCCATCGCCTGCTTCCTGTCGACCCAGGACGAGGCCGGCCTGTTCGCGATCTCCGCCGCCTTCGGCTTCGGCTTCGCCGGCATCATCCCGGCCTACTCGATCACCATCCGCGACCTCTATCCGTCCGCCCAGGCTTCGTGGCGCATCCCGCTGGTGCTGTTCACGGCGATGAGCGGCATGGCCTTCGGCAGCTGGTTCGCGGGCTTCCTCTACGACCGCTTCGGCTACTACGCGCCGGCCTTCGGCCTCGGCGTGGCCTTCAACGCGGCAAACCTCATCCTCATCACCTTCCTGGTGGTGCGCACGACGCGGCGACGGGCCTGGCCTGCCATGGCTCCGGGATGATGACGGGAGGATGCCTGTGCGGCGCCCTGCGCTGGCGCGCCGGCGGTGAGCCGGAACTGCAAGGGCTTTGCCACTGCCGCAACTGCCAGCGCCTGAGCGGCGGCGGCCATGTCGGTTTCATTTGCTTCCCGGAGAGCGCGGCGACGGTTGAAGGCGAAACCCGCAGCTACGGCGTCACCGGCGGCAGCGGCCACCTGGCGACGCGCTATTCTTGCCCCATCTGCCACGCCATCGTCTTCGGCCGCTCCGACGTGATCCTAGCAGCCTGTCGGACTGGTGTTTTGTGGTGGAATGGGGTGATTGGCGGTGCGCCAAAATCGTGCGGTGCTGACGCTCATCCGGTCGCTCTCATGGTGAACATCCGCTTGATGTTCCAGGCCAGGGTGACGAGGTTCCATTCGCCG
>CANIRG010000170.1 GCA_947469635.1 Rhodospirillales bacterium
CCGAGACGCCGATCTCCGAAGTCGCCATGTCGGTATTCGGGGATCCCGACGTCGTGCCGCTGTGGTTCGGCGAGAGTGACCTGGTGACGCCCGATTTCGTGCGCGACGCCGCCGCCAAGGGCCTGCAGGGGGGCGAGACCTTCTACACCTGGCAGCGCGGCATTCCCGACCTGCGTGCGGCCTTGTCGGCCTACACCGAGCGGCTCTACGGCATCCGCTGCCCCGTGGATCGGCTCACCGTCACCACCGGCGGCATGCAGGCGATCCTGCTCACCTGCCAGCTGCTGCTCGATCCGGGCGACAATGTCGTGATCGTCTCGCCGATCTGGCCCAACATCACCTCGGCTGCGAAGCTCGTGAGGGCCGAGCCCAAGTATGTGGCGCTCGACCGCCGGCCCGACGGCGGCTGGAAGCTCGACATGCAGAAGCTGTTCGACACGGTCGACGAGCGCACGCGCGTGATCTTCGTCAACTCACCGGGCAATCCGACGGGCTGGACGATGACGGCCGACGAGCAGCGCGCGCTGCTCGATTTCGCCAGGAAGCGCGGCCTCTGGATCATGGCCGACGAGGTCTACGCGCGCCTGATCTACACTCGCCCTGTCGCGCCTTCTTTCCTCGAGATCGCCGGTCCCGACGATCCGCTGATCGTGCTCAACAGCTTCTCCAAGCCCTGGGCAATGACCGGCTGGCGCCTCGGTTGGCTCACCCATCCCGCGGCGCTGGGCGACGACTTCGCCAAGCTCGTGCAGATCAACACCTCGGGCGTGCCGGCCTTCCTGCAGCGCGGCGCGGTCGCGGCATTGGAGAAGGGCGACGACTTCGTGACGTCGATGGTCGAGCGTTGCCGCGCCGGTGGTGAGCTGGTGTTCCAGCGTCTGTCGGCATTGCCGCAAGTCACCGTCGCGCGGCCGGAAGCGGCCTTCTATGCCTTCTTCGCCGTCGACGGCGTGAAGGACACGATGGCCTTCTGCAAGACGCTCGCCAAGCAGTACAAGGTCGGCCTGGCGCCCGGTGAGGCGTTCGGTCCGGGCGGGCAGGGCAATGTGCGGCTGTGCTTCGCCTCGGGCGCCGAGCGGTTGAGCCGTGGCCTCGATCGAATCGAAGCGGCGATCAAGGCTTTGTAGCGCTGGGGGCGCGCCACTCCAGTGGCGCGATCATAATTCAAGGCATGACGCGCGACTGGAGTCGCGCGCCCCCAGCGATGATGGCATCCGTGTCCGACACCCCCTCCATCGACGTCCGGCACCTGCGCAAGGTGTACGGCGAGATCGTTGCTCTCGACGATCTGACCTTCACCGTGCCGCCCGGCACGGTGCTGGGCCTGCTGGGCGGCAATGGCGCCGGCAAGACCACGACCATCGCCATGCTGCTGGGGCTGCTCGAGCCGACTGCTGGTGAGATACGCGTGCTCGGGATCGACATACGGCGTGATCGCTACGCTGCCTTGCCGCGCATGAATTTCTCCTCACCCTATGTCGACTTGCCCAACCGTCTGACCGTGCGGCAGAACCTCGCCTTCTACGGCCGGCTCTATGGCGTGAAGCAGCTCGGCCGCCGCGTCGAGGAGATCGCGGAGCACATGCAGGTCGCGGCGTTTCTCGACCGCCCCACGGGCAAGCTCTCGGCAGGCCAGAAGACGCGCGTGGCGCTCGCCAAGGCGCTGGTCAACCGGCCGGAGGTGCTTCTGCTCGACGAGCCGACGGCCTCGCTCGATCCCGATACGGCGGACTGGATTCGCGGCTACCTCAAGGACTACCAGCGCGAGACCCATGCCACGATCCTGCTGGCTTCCCACAACATGGCCGAGGTCGAGCGGCTGTGCGACGACGTGATCCTGCTGCAGGCCGGGCGCGTGTTCGAGCGCGGGTCGCCGGCCGATCTTATCAAGCGCTTCGGCCGCGAGGACATGGAGGAGGTGTTCCTCGACATGGCGCGCGGGCGCAGCCGGGAGACGGCGCCATGAGCGGTTCCTTCCAGCGCATCTATGCGCTCGTGCTCCGCCACATCCATCTCTGGCGCAGTTCGGTGATGCGGCTCGTCGATTCGATCTACTGGCCCGCCGTGCAGATGGTGATGTGGGGCTTCATGACCCAGTACCTGCTGCCGCAGGCCTCGTTCGTGGCACAGGCCGCGGGCGTGCTGCTGTCGGGCCTGCTGCTGTGGGAGGTGGTGGTGCGCGGCAACCTCTCCCTCAGCATCGCCTTCCTCGAGGAGATGTGGTCGCGCAACCTCGGCCATCTGTTCGTGAGCCCGATCCGCTCGTGGGAGATGGCGACCGGCATCATCGTCGTGGCGCTGCTGCGCACCTTGCTGGGATTGATCCCGGTATCGCTGATGGCCTGGGCCTTCTTCGGCTACTCGGTCTATTCGCTCGGCCTGCCCCTGCTGGCCTTCTTCATCATCCTGCAGATGTTCTCCTGGTCCATCGGGCTTGCCATGTCGGGCATGATCATGCGCGTCGGCCAAAGCGCGGAGAGCTTCGCCTGGGCCGCCGTCTTCATCCTGATGCCGGTGAGCGGCGTCTATTATCCCGTGTCGGTGCTGCCGCAATGGCTGCAGGTCATCTCCTGGAGCATGCCGCCGGCCTATGTGTTCGAAGGCATGCGCGCCATCCTGGCGGAGAAGACCGTGCATTGGGACATGCTGGCCATCGCCTTCGGCCTGTCGCTGGTCTACCTCGTCGCCGGCTTCCAGATCTTCCAGTGGTTCTTCCGCCTCTCGCGCCGCCACGGCACGCTGCTGGGGCAGGGGGAATGATCCGAGCGAGCCAGGAGGCTCGCGGTCCACAAGAGCATGATCATGAGGCTGGCGGTGGTTGCCGATATCTGAGCGACACCCACTCCCATTGCGCCACGATGATCAGCACACCGGTCGCCCCTGCAGACAGGGCGAGCGGGGTGGCGAACCAGGCAGCGGGGATGAGCAGGATCAGCAATCCCAGCCCGGCGAGATGCGACAGCGGCAGCCGTGGCGCCGACAGGCGCTTGAAGAGCGCATTGCCGGCGAGATACAGCGCCGGGCCGCCCAGGATCACCAGCGTGCTCTTGAGCTCGGCATGTCCATGCGGATGCGTGAGGGTGAGCTCGTCGCCGACGGCGGTCACGATGATGCCGGCGACGATGAGAATGTGCAGATAGGTGTAGCCATTGCGGCCGAGCTCGCCGGGCTTGCTCGACTGCGCGATCTTGCGGCTGGCGCGCTCGGCGCCGACGTTGAAGTAGACGAGCCACATGGCGACGCTGCTGGCGAAGGTGACCGCGAAGGCCGCGATCGTCTCGAAGTGCCACGGCAGGCCGGCGAAGGTGGCGCCGGTCACCAGCACCGATTCGCCCAGCGCAATGATGATGAACAGGGCGCAGCGCTCGGCCAGATGAGGGCCGTCGATCGTCCAGTCCTCGACCGTCGAGCGGCCGAGGCCCGGAACCCACATGCCGACCGCCGGCGAGACATAATCGACGGCGACGGCGGCGGCCCACCAGGCAAGCTGCGCCGGGCCACTCGCGCATGCACCTGCGATCCAGAAGATGCCGGACAGGACGAACCAGGCCGTGATGCGCTGGAAGTTGCGGAAATTGCCCTGGTCATGCTGATGCAACGCCCACAGCATGAAGACGGTGCGACCGGCCTGCATGAAGACATAGGCCGCCGCGAAGGCCATCGCACGTTCGCCGAAGGCTTGCGGGATCGACGAGGAGAGCACCAGTCCCGCCGCCATCAGGACGAGCAGCATCAACCGTACGGGTGGAAGCTCGGGATCGAGCCAGTTCGTGATCCAGGAGGTGTAAACCCACACCCACCACACCGCCATCATGAGCAGGCCGGTCTCCACCGCGCCGAGAACGGTCAGATGAGCGAGCAGGCCATGGGAAAGCTGGGTGATGGCGAAGACGAACACGAGATCGAAGAACAGCTCGATGTACGTGACGCGGGCGTGCTCGTGGCCATCGCGAGGACGCAGCAGGTTCCTGGACGACGTGATCACGAGAGTAGCGTCCGTATTCGTCGATCGGGCTCGTTCGGGTCTATGATGGGCAACACCATGAGATGGGCGGTCATTTCAGGCGATGGTTACTTTCCGGCACCGTTTTTCTTACGTTTCTTTAACGGGAATCGGTGCTCGGCGCCCGCAGCACCGCCGTGCAGGCGGCCGGCAGCTTCGGACGGTAGGGCCGGGGCGGGACCGCCGGATCGGCCGGGGTGAGGGGCGCCTTGCGGAACCAGGCATCGAGCGCCTCGCCGCAGCCGTCGTCGTGGGGATAGTCGGCCTGCGGCTGGCACTGCGGGTTGCCGGGCGGGCAGTAAAGACGGATGTGGAAATGCTCGTCGTGCCCGTACCAGGGCACCAGCTTGCGCAGCCAGGCGCGGTTACCGGTCGTGGAATGGCAAAGCCGCTCCTTGATCCATTTGTTCACGAACATACGGTCGAGATGGGGCATCTCGGCCGCCGTGCGCAGCAGCGTCACATGCTGCTGCGTGAACACGCTGTCGTCGATGCCGCCATCGTCGGCGCGCACCAGCGAGCGCAGCCGCGGGTTCTCGCGTTGTGCCGGGGCGAGACGTTGGCCAGGCTGGCGCTCGAACCAGATATCGGCGTCGAGGCCGACCTGGTGGCTGGCATGGCCGGTCGGGGCCGGTCCGCCGCGCGGCTGGCCAATGTCGCCGATGTAGAGATGGGCTTGGCCCGCGGTCCGCATTCGTTCCGCCAGCGTCTTGATGAAATCGATGGTGACCGGCTGGCCCCAGTAGCGATTGCGGCTGACGCGGATGGCCTCGTAGCCGGGGCCTTCGAGCGGCAGGGCCTTGGCCCCCTGCAGGCAGCCGGCGGTGTAGAAGCCGATAGACTGGGTAGGGCCGGGGGCGGGTGTGCCGACATCGGCCCAGTCCGCGCCGCAGCACAGCAAAGCCGCGATCAGCGGAACGACAATACGAATCATTCCCTTGAAGCTACGTCAAAGAGCGGGACCGTGTCATCCCGAACGAGGCGAGGGATGACAATGGCTGTGCTCTCGATGTGACGGTGATAGAAAATGCCCATGGTGGACTACGCCAACATCACGTTCGTTCGAGAGGGCGCCGTCGCTCGGCTGACACTCAATCGGCCGCAGCGCCGCAATGCACTAACGCATGCAATGATGCTCGAGCTGGAAGACGCCTTTGCTCGCCTGCGCGACGATGGCGACTGCCGGGTGCTGGTGCTGCGGGGCGCCGGCGGGCATTTCTGCGCCGGTGGTGACCTCGATGCCATGGCGGAGATGCCGCCGCTGCCGTCGAATGGTGCCGCCGATCCGCTGGTGGCGGCCTACCGCCAGTTCGGCGAGGCGCTGCTGGCGCTCGACAGCCTGCCGCAGGCGACAGTCGCCGTCGTCGAGGGATCGGCGGTCGGCGGCGGCTTCGGCATGGCCTGCTGCTCCGACGTCGTGATCCTGCATGAGAGCGCCCGTTTCGGCATGCCCGAGCCGAAGGTCGGGTTCATTCCCTCGCAGATCATTCCCTTCGTGGTGCGGCGGGTCGGCGAAGGCGCGGCGCGTGACCTCGCCGTCACCGGCCGCGTGATCGACGGGATGGAAGCGCAGCGGCTGGGTGTCGGCCGGCATTTCTGCGCCAACACCGCGGAGCTCAATCGCACGCTGAAATCGGTGATCGAGGAGATCCTGACGCTCGAGCCCACGGCCGTCGCCGCCGTGAAGCGGCTGGTGCTGTCGTCGGCGACGCGAGACGATCGGGCCGTCCTCGACGATGCCGCCGAAAGCCTCGTCGGGCTGCTGCGCCGCCCGCAGGCCGCCGAGGGGATCAAAGCCTTCAAGGCCAAGTCGGTGCCTTCCTGGGCAAAGGGGTGAGGCGAAGGAGTGAAGATGCGCAACTACCGTCACATCGAGGTAAGGCCGATCTCCGGCGCCCTGGGCGCGGAGATCGAGGGCGTCGACATGGCGCGGGATCTCGACGCGGAGGTCGTGGCCGAGGTTCGCCAGGCGCTGCTCGATCACCTGGTGATCTTCCTGCGCGAGCAGAAGGCGACGCCGCTGCAGCAGCTGGCGTTCGCCCGCAGGTTCGGCGAGCCGATCGAATATCCGCAGCTCAAGGGCCTGCCCGAATCGCCCCTGATCACGCCGGTGGTGAAGCTCGAGGACCAACGCAACAATTTCGGCGGCATCTGGCATTCCGATACGACCTATCTGGCCGAACCGCCGATGGGCAGCATGCTGCTGGCGCGTGAGGTCCCGCCCTACGGCGGCGACACGATGTTCGCCAACCAGTATCTCGCCTATGACGCCCTGTCGGACGGGCTGAAGAAGACCCTCGACGGGCTGGTCGGCGTCAGCTCCTCGGCCAAGGCCGACGTCACCAGGACGCGCGAGGATCAGATGAAGGCGGCCGGCACGCAGCTCAAGATCCTGAGCGCGGAGCATCCCATCGTGCGCAGCCATCCCGAGACCGGCCGCAAGGCGCTCTACACGTCGGTCGCCCACACCGCGCACATCAAGGGCTGGACCGAGAAGGAGAGCCTGCCGCTGCTGCAGTTCCTGTGGGACCACCAGACCCGGCCCGAATTCACCTGCCGCTTCCAGTGGCGGGTGGGCTCGCTGGCTTTCTGGGACAATCGGTGCGCCATGCACAATCCGATCAACGACTATCACGGCTTCCGCCGCGTCATGCATCGCATTACGCTCAAGGGCGACAAGCCCGGATAAGTGCCAGTCCAGCCGCGTGTGGAACACAGCGACCTGGGTGGCGTTGTGCGCCAGAGGATCGACATGATTGACGCCGAGCGGTTGGCCGACTTCGCCGGTATCGGCGCGGATTGGCTATGGGAAACCGACGCCGACGAGCGCTTCACGTTTTTCTCGGTCGAGACATCGAGGACCGGCGTGGAGCTCGCCAGGCGGCTGGGGCTGCGCCGGCGCGATGTTGCCACGCAGGACAGCGAGAACCTGGCCCTCCTGGCGAACCTCGAGGAGACGATTGCGCGCCGCGAATCGTTCCGCGATTTCACCTTCCGTGCCGGCCTCGAGTCCGAGACTCCGCAATGGTGCTCGATCAGCGGCGAGCCGCGCCACGATCGTGCCGGGACATTCCTGGGGTATCGCGGCGTGGGCCGTGACGTCACCGTCCAGGCCGAGGCGCTGAGGGGCTTCCAGGTCCAGAGCAGGATGCTCGAGGCCATGCTCCGGGCGACACCCGACGGCGTTCACATGCTGGACAAGAAGGGCGGCATTCTCGCCGTCAACGACCAGCTCTTCGAGATCATGGAGATTCCCGACCGCAAGCTCGATCCCGACTCGGCCTTCAAGTCGATGCTGGAGCTGGCGAAGCGCGGCGACTACGGACCTGGCGATCCCGAGACGCTGGCGCGCAATCGCTGGCGGGAGCTGTACAAGCAGCTCAAGACACAAGGACATTTCACCTACGACCGTCCGCTGGTGACGGGGCGCTGGATCGAGGCACGGGCCCGCGCCCTCGATGACGGTTCGGTCCTGATGCTTTATCGCGACATCACGGAGAGCAAGAAGCGCGAGGCCGAGCTGGAGCGCCAGGCGGGGTTGCTGGCGACGACCTTCGCCAACATGGATGGCGGCATAGCGGTCTTCGACAAGGAGGCACGACTCCAGGCCTGGAACGACAGCTATCCCGGCATCGTCGGCATCGATCCGTCGAAGGTGCGGCAGGGCGCATCGGCGCGCGATCTCCTGACCTCGCAGGCCGAGGCAGGCGAGTTCGGGGTCGATGATCCGCAAGCCGAGGTCGAGAGGCTGCTGGAGACGCTGGTTTCCGACCGGCCGGCGATCGGCGAGCGCAAGCGGCCGAACGGCCGCATCATCGAGCGCCGGCGCAATCCCGTTCCCGGCGGCGGCTCGGTGTCCATCTATCTCGATATCACCGAGCGGAAAAAGGCCGAGGAGTCGCTCGTCGAGCTGAACGCGACGCTCGAACGGCGCATCGCCGAGCGCACCGCCGAGCTGGCCGAGAGCGAGCGCTTCCTGCGCTCCCTGGTGGGCCGGGTGCCGGGCATGGTCTACCGCTGCCGGCGCGAGGACAGTGAATGGAGGGTGGATTTCGCCAGCGAGGGCTCGCGTGACGTGGTGGGTGTCGCGCCGGAAGATCTCGTCAGCGGCGCCGTCATGTTCCTCGACCTGGTTCACCCCGACGATCGTGGGCGCATCTGGCAGACGTGGCAGCAGGAGGCCAAGATCGAGCGGCCGTTCGAGCTAGAGTACCGCGTGCGGCATAGCGACGGGTCGTGGCGCTGGGCCCTCGATCGCGCACACGGCATTCGCGACGATGCCGGCGCCATCACCCGGGTCGAAGGCCTGGTCATGGATGTCACCGCGCGCAAGCAGGCCGAGACGGAGCTGGCACGCGCAAGGGACAATCTGGTCGATGCCATCGAGAGCCTCGACCACAACATCATGCTCTACGACCGGGACGACCGGCTCGTGCTGTTCACTCCCCATCTGTACAAGGAGTATCCTCAAGCCGACGAGTTTTTCGTGCCCGGCCGGACCTTCGAGCAGATCAGCGTCAAGGCCGCCGAGGCCGGCGTCATCGTCGGGCCGCCGGGCCAGAGCAATGCCGACTTCCTCGCCGAGAGATTGGCCCGCCACAAGGCCGCCGACGGCGTGATCACCGAGCGCCATCTGCCGGACGGCCGTGTTCTGCACATCTCCGAACGGCGCTCGAGGAGCGGCGGCACAGTGGCCGTTGGCCACGACGTGACCGAGCAGCTGGCCTTTGAGCGCAGGCTTCGCGAGGCGCAGCGCATGGAGGCGATCGGGCAGCTGACCGGCGGCCTGGCGCACGACCTCAACAACTACCTCTCGGTGATCATGGGCAACCTCGACCTGTTGGCCGAGGGCCCCAACGCCGACCCGGAGACGCCGAAGCTGATCGAGGGCGCGATTGCCGGCGCCCAGCGCGGCGCGGAGCTGACGCGCAGCCTGCTGGCCTTCTCGCGCCGCCAGCCGCTCGATCCCAAGGTGCTGGATGTCGGCGAGCGGATCGCCGCGGTGGCGCGCCTGCTCAAGCGCACGATTGGAGAGAAGATCTCCCTCGATGTGAGCATGGCACCTGATCTGTGGCCGGTCGAGATCGACGGCGCGCAGCTCGACAGCGCCATCGTCAACCTGGCCAACAACGCGCGCGACGCCATGCCGGATGGCGGCGGCCTCACGATCGGCATCCGCAACATGACACGAGGCGGGACGGAGGCGCCGCTGGGCGACTGCGTGCTGATCGAGGTGACGGACACCGGCACGGGCATGGAGGCGGCGACGCTGGCGCAGGCCTTCGAGCCGTTCTTCTCGACCAAGGGGCCGGGTCATGGCACCGGACTCGGCCTCAGCATGGTGCATGGCTTCGTGCATCAGTCGGGCGGCGCGATCGATCTGGCGAGCACGGTGGGCATGGGGACGACGGTACGGGTGTTCCTGCCGCGAGCGCGGGTACCGGCGATGCCGGAGGCGACGCGACGCAGCGGTGCATTTCCGCGGGGGACGGAGAGCATTCTGCTGGTTGAGGACAACGAGGATGTGCGCGGGGTGGTGCTGGAGCAGATGAAGTCGCTGGGCTACCGCGTGACCGAGACCGAGAGCGGCGACGCGGCGCTTTCGGTCCTCGAAGCCCGCGCTTCCGACTTCGACCTGGTCTTGAGCGACGTCGTCATGCCCGGCAAGGTCGACGGCATGATGCTGGCAGAGATGGTGCGGGAACGATGGCCCGGCCTTTGGGTGGTGCTGACGACCGGCTATTCCGAGGCGTTTGCCGATGATTTGGAGGAGGTGGCGACGTCGTTCAGCATCCTGCGCAAACCCTACCGCAAGGCAGAGTTGGCGCACGTGCTCAGGGCGGCGCTTGAAAAACGTGGGTGATTCGCCAGATCAACGGCTATGATGCCTCTTGCCGGACAGGGCATCGAATGACACTGGCAGGCGACGCGCCCGGTAGACTTTCGACCACCCCAAACGTTGCTGGGATCACCCCATGCTGAGCGGACAACGTTTCGAGGATTTTGCCAGGATCGGCGCGGATTGGTTCTGGGAAACCGACCGAGAGGACCGGTTCATCTATTTCTCCGCCGCCGCTTCGCAGCTCGGCTTCAACCTGACCGACTATATCGGGCGCACCCGCCGCGAGATCGCGGTGGCCGAGCCGGAGAACCTGACGCGGCTCGCGGCGCTGGAAGAGATCATGCGCGCCCGCCGGCCTTTCCGGGACGTCGTCTATCAGCTGGGCCCCGGAACCGGACCCCGGCGCTGGTGCTCGATCGGCGCCGATCCGGTATTCGATGCCGCCGGCGCCTTCGAAGGATATCGGGGCGTCGCTCGCGACGTGACGGCACTTGTCGAGATGCAGGCCGATCTCATGCTCAAGAGCCGCGCGCTCGACGCGATCCTCGCCGCGATCCCGGACGGCGTCCAGGTCATCGACAAGTCGGGCACCACCCTGGCCATCAACGACCAGCTCTACGACATCCTGGCCCTGCCCAACCGAAAGGGATTCACGGACAGCGATTCGACCTTTCAGTCGATGCTCGAGATGGCGCGGCGCGGCGAATACGGGCCTGGCGATCCCGAGGTCATCGCACGCGAGCGGATAAGCGCCATGTTCAGGACGATCGCGGAGGAGAAGAGCGTCACCTATCAGCGTCAGCTCAAGATCGGGCGCTGGTTCGAGGCGCGGTTGAGGGAAATCGATGGCGGCGGCATGCTCAGCCTCTACCGCGACATCACCGAGGACAAGAAACGCGAAGCCGAGCTGGAACGCCAGGCGACCCTGCTGTCGACGATCCTCACCAACATGGACGGCGGCATCGCCGTCTACGACAAGGATCTGCGCCTGGTGGCGTGGAACGAACGTTTCCCCGACATGGTCGGTATCGATCCCGCGGTGGTGCGATACGGGGCGCATGCGCGGGAGCTGCTCACCTCGCAGGCCAGGCTGGGCGAGCTGGGTGAGTCGGGCCTCCGCGACCCGGAAGCCGAAGCCGAAGGCCGACTCTGGACCTTCCGCAGCGACAAGCCGCACACCAGCGAACGCAAGCGGCCGAATGGCCGCGTCATCGAGCTGCACCGCAACCCGACGCCCGCCGGCGGCTCGGTGACGATCTACATCGACGTCACGGCGCGCCGCGAGGCCGAGTGGGCGCTGCAGGAGCTGAATGCGACGCTCGAGAAGCGCGTGCTCGAACGCACGGCGGCGCTCGACGAGGCTGAGCGCTTTCAGCGGTCGCTGGTCGCCAGCATGCCGGGCATGGTCTACAGCTGCCAGCGCGACGCGGGCGGCGGGTGGCGGGGAAACTTCGCGAGCGAAGGCTCGCGCGACCTGGTGGGCGTGGCGCCGGAGGACCTGGTCAGCGGCGCCGTGGTCTATGTGAAGCTGATCCATCCCGACGATCGCCTGAAGATGTGGCAGCGGTGGCGCGAGGAAGCCGAAGCCGGCCGGTCATTCGAGCTCGAGTACCGCGTGCGGCATCGCGACGGATCGTTGCGTTGGATCCTCGACCGCGCCCATGGCATTCGCGACAAGGCGGGCAACGTCACGCGGGTCGAGGGGCTCATGATGGACGTCACCGCGCGCAAGCACGCCGAGACGGAGCTGGCCCGTGTCAGGGACAACCTGGTCGATGCGCTCGAAAGCCTCGACCACAATCTCATCCTCTACGACGGCCAGGACCGGCTGGTCCTGTTCACGCCCCATCTGTACGAACAGTATCCCGAAGCCCACAGGTATTTCGTCCCGGGGCAGAGCTTCGAGCAGATATTCACCAACGCCGTCGAGGCCGGGGCGATCGCCGTGCCGCCCGGCCGCGCGAAGCAGGACTTCATCGCCGAGCGCGTGGCGCGCCACAGGGCAGCCGACGGCGCGACGACGGAGCGTCATCTGACGGACGGGAGGGTGCTGCACATTTCCGAGCGGCCTTCGCCCAGCGGCGGCATCGTGGCGATCGGCAGGGACGTCACCGAGCGGCTCAAGATCGAGCAGCAGCTTCGCGAGGCGCAACGCATGGAGGCGATCGGGCAGCTGACCGGTGGCCTGGCGCACGACCTCAACAACTACCTCTCGGTGATCATGGGCAACCTCGACCTCCTGGCGGAGCGCCCGAGCGTCGATCCCGAGACGCCGAAGCTGATCGAGGGCGCGATGGCCGGCGCACAACGCGGCGCGGAGCTGACGCGCAGCCTGCTGGCCTTCTCGCGTCGCCAGCCGCTCGACCCCAGGGTGCTGGATGTCGGCGAGCGGATCGCCGCGGTGGCGCGCCTGCTCAAGCGCACGATC
>CANIRG010000171.1 GCA_947469635.1 Rhodospirillales bacterium
GTCATCGTCGAGCTCGGCACCGGCAACGACCTGCACGGCGGCGATTACACCAAGGCGGCGCTGCGCGCGGTGCAGGACTGCCTGCATCACAGCTCGCTCACCATGATCCGCGCGCTCAAGGTCGATCCCAAGACCGGCATGTTCGTCGATGTCACCATTGGCGTGCAGAAGCCCGAGAAGGTCGACATCGACAAGGTCAAGGCCTCGCTGCCCTACGGCATCGTCACGGTGAAGGCGGTGAAGGGTGGGCTCGATATCCCCGACGAGGACGGCAAGGATCTCGCGGTGATCGCCAGCGCCACCGTCGAGGTGCGGCTGGAGCTGCCGTGATGCTGCTCTACGAGCATCCGCTGTCGTCCTATGCCCAGAAGGTGAAGATCGCGCTGCGCGAGAAGGGCCTCGCCTTCGAGGTCGAGACTCCCGCGGCGCTGGGCTCGGGCACGGCCGCCGGCAGCTTCGCCGCCGCCAGCCCGCGCAACGAGGTGCCGGCGCTGATCGACGGCGAGGCGCGGATCTTCGATTCGACGATCATCCTGGAATATCTCGAGGACAAGTTCCCGACGCCGCCGCTGCTGCCGCGCGACCCGGCCGCGCGCGCCGAAGCCCGCATGATCGAGGATGTCTGCGACACGCTCTACGAGGCGATCAACTGGGGCCTGAGCGAGATCCGCTGGTTCAAGCGCGCCGAGGGCGAGCAGGCGGAGAGGATGCGCGCCACCGCCACCCGTCAGACGGCCGAGCTGCAGGCCTGGCTCACGGAGAAGCTCGGTGGCCGTGACTGGTTCAACGGCGCGAGCTTCGGCTGGGCCGACCTCAGCGTGGCGCCCTACGTCAACCGCTCCTTCCATTACGGCCTCGGCACGCCCGACGGCTCACCGCTCGCGCGCTGGCGCGACCGCATCCGCGAGCGGCCCTCGGTCGCCGCGACCTTCGGCGAGTTCGAAGCCGCCGCCGAACGCATGGGCGACGGCGCGGCGCGCCTCGCCTCGGGAGCGATCCGGCGCGAGTACCGCGACCATCGCCTGGAATGGATGATGAAGTCGGGCGGCGTGCAGATCGTTCTCGACGGCCTCGCCAAGAACAATATCCGCTTCACCTGGCCCCTGGGTTAGCAAGCCATGCGCAAGAGCGACGAACGAATCCTCACCACCCATGTCGGCAGCCTGCCGCGCAACCCGGTGCTGAGCGACCTTCTGATCCGCGACGAGGCGGGTGAGACGGTCGACCGGGCGGAGCTCGCGCGGCTGGGCGAGGCCGCGGTGCGCCATGTCGTCGAGCGGCAGGCCGCCTGCGGCGTCGACGTGGTGAACGACGGCGAGCAGCCGCGCGTCGGCTTCCAGACCTATGTCGCGCAACGCATGAAGGGCTTCGGCGGCGAATCTTCCCGCCCCCGGCCGCGCGACTTCGTTGATTTCCCGCTGTTCGCCGCCCATCAGCGCCAGCGTCTGCCCAAGCGCTCCAAGGTGTCGAACGCCCCGCAGGCGATCGCCGAAGTCACCTACGACGACCTCGCGCCGGCGGTGGAGGAGTGCCGCCTGTTCCGCACGGCGTTGGCGGGACTGGGCAAGCAACCGACCGACGCCTTCATGACGGCGGCCTCGCCAGGCATCATCGCCACGACGATGCTGAACGCGCATTACGACACCTACGAAGCCTATGTCTTCGCGCTCGCCCGCCAGATGCGCAAGGAATACGAGCTGATCGCCAGGGACTTCGTCCTGCAGATCGATGCGCCCGACCTCGCCATGGAACGCACCGTGCTGTTCCACGACAAGACCCTGTCGGAGTTCCTCGCCATCGCCGAGATGCACGTCGCCGCGCTCAACGAGGCGCTGGCCAGCATCCCGCGCGAGCGCATCCGCCTGCACTGCTGCTGGGGCAACTACGAAGGCCCGCACATCCACGACATTCCGCTCACGGATATCCTGCCCGTGCTGTTCGGCGCGCATGCCGGCGCCCTCAGCCTGGAATTCGCCAACCCCCGGCACCAGCACGAGTACGCGGCACTCGCCAGGATGAAGCTGCCGCCGGAGCTGATCCTGCTGCCGGGCGTGATCGATTCGACGACCAACTATGTCGAGCATCCCGAGGTCATCGCCAACCGGATCTGCGAGGCGGTAGCGGCCGTCGGCGACCGCAGCCGCGTCATCGCCTCGAGCGATTGCGGCTTCGGCACCTTTGCGGGCTCCGAGCTGGTGGCCGAGGACGTCGTCTGGGCGAAGCTCGAGAGCTGCCGCCAGGGAGCGGCGATCGCCAGCAAGCGGCTCTGGGGCTGACTACTTCCGCCCGACGAACATCAGGCCCACGCCGACGACGATCGCGGCAACGCTGGCGACGGTCGGGATGGGGATGTTCCTCTGCTGATCGGCCGTGATCTTGAGCGGGCCGGCATCGACCACGGTCTTGCGCTCAGTGAAGGAGATATTGTCGACCGCGAGGCCGACAATGCCGAGGGCGATCAGCACCAGGCCGATCATCGCGAGAGGTTTCATGCCGGTGCAACGCAAACGTGGCGAGGAAGTTCCTAAGGTCATTTCTATTTGAATGGTAAGTGCATTGACTTCCTCCTACAACCATAGGTAAAAAGCCTGACGTGCCCGTCGGAAGATTGGGTTTCGCCGCTGAATATCGGGGGAGATTCGGCATGATACTAAAAGTCAGGAAAGCTGCGATTCTGCTGGTCTTGGCGGCCTTTTCGGCCTGCGGGCCGATCGAGAATCACGCGCCACGCGTGAATGACGTCAAGACCGAGACAACGCGTTTCGAAACGCGCCTCTTCCTCTTGCCGGATAGATGCCCCACCGACCCAGACCCGGAATCGGAAGGACCGCGTGCAGCCATAGCGCCCCTCGTCGCCGCCGGAGTAGCAGCCGTGCTTCCAATTGTTGCAGATCTGGCGACGAACGCTCTCGGCAACTATCTAAAGGCGCGCGAAGACGCCTTGACGGGAAGTCACCATGCGCAGGCGAGTGCACAACTATACGGAGACAAAGGCAAGGCAGCCATTGCCTGCTTGGTTGTGGCGCGCGGCAGTTTTGGCGCAAGTGCCCCGTCGGCTATCGGAACCCAGCGACACGGGTCGCTCCGTCCTGAGGTTCCGCCAAAGCTCAAGTTGGTAGATTTCCCCGATTTTTATTTTCAAGCGAGGATCACGCTCCCGAGCGACGATGCCGATTCGGGCGTCATGACTCTGACACCAGACCTCCTGCATCTTGCCAAGACGGCAGCGGGCCGGACCAGTCACGATACTAAGACGATCAATATGGTCTTCGTGATGGCGCAAGGCCCGATCGATCCCAAGTCCATTGCCAAACCCGCGGCTGCCGCCGATCCGAAAACACCAGCCGATGCCAAGCAAGCCGACAAGGGTGGAGCAGGTGCGATCGTGCCGTTGCAGTTCGAAAAGGTCAAAATCGGCACCGAAATTCAGGCATCTCTGATGGACGGCAGAGCCATAAAAATCCAGGTAGCCGGCCCAGGCAAGTCCCGGACGAATGTGGCGCCGTTCAATATGCTCGTCACCGTCGAGGAGACCGAGAAGCCAAGTGCGTTCGAGGAACTCCTGGTCACGACCTACACCAGCAAGCAAAAGGATCTCAGCGGCCAGATCGTCTCCATCCTCAAGGAGGCTCTGGGCATCAAGTAGGGAAGGTGTCTGCTAAGGCTTGACCAACCGAGGAACGATTTCCTTCACCTTCGCGATGGGTATCGTACGCATCTCGCCGTAGCTCCCATCAGGATTTCGCGTCTGGAAATCGATCTGGTAGGTCGACGGGATCACGCACTCCTCGAAGGCGAGCCTGTTGTCGCTGCTGCTCCGCAACACCCGGGCAGAAACCTCGGTTGCCCTGATCTCGACGATTGCCACCTTATCCATCTCGGAAAGCTTAAGATCTCGACCCTTGCATAGCGGGGTGTCGTAGCTCGACGCATTGTCTGAAATCTTGCCGAACCATTCTTGGCTTTTCTTGTCCTTCCCCCCATCTTCGATGATCTGATCGTCGAAGATGCGAGCTGCCCGGACAACATCGACCGGTCCTGCCGAAAGCGCGGCTTCCGCCAGCGCCTTGTCGTAGCGGGCCGAAGCGATGAGCTGCTTTCTCACGAGGCGCGCGGCGCCCTTTTGGGCCTCGGTTTCCGGAAGCAGAGCATACAGTAAGGCTGCCACGAACGAGACTTGGGGTGCCGCCATGGACGTCCCGGACAACCGCTTTTGCTGGCCGCTGCCTACCCAACTCGGCACGCATTCGCCGGGCGCCAGCATGTCCACGATACCCGTGCCATAGCTGGAGAACGGCGCCAAGTTTCCGTTTTTCAGCACTGCGCCGACAGTGACGACCACCGAGTCGTTGCCGCCAAGCAGCGCGGGACAGAGCAGTTCCTCATTATCCACCTTGTGCCGAGGCAGCTGCGTCGTGCTGTTGCCTGCCGCGGCCACGATCAGGCTGGATCGGCCGAGGATCGCCTTGAGCTGATCCGATTTTTCGGACGTGCATTTGTCGAGAACGCTTGCGTTGATGACACGTGCCCGCGACGGCTCCCGCAGGCTGACGTTCGCGTTCGGTTGGAACCACTTGATGCCAGCGTAGGTACTGAAGACATCCGCGCGGCCGTCATAGCGAACGACACGGAAGTGCCCATAGCGAATGGCGGGTACCTCCGTCCCGAGGAGCTGTCTCAATTTTTCATGAAACGCCTTGTTGGCAGCCGGACCACCGAGCGCCAACCCCGTCACATGGGTCCCATGCTCTGCACAGGTCGCATTATTCCCTGCCGCCGCGACGTTCCGGCAGTCGTTGACGGGACTGAAGTCGGTATCGCGACTGTTGCTCCCACCACCTTGCTCGTTGGGGACGTCGTTCTGGTTGTTGTCGACGAACGAACTCTCGTTCGGCCAGGTATCCAACAATTCTGCCGGGAGATCGTCCTTGCGCACACCAGCATCGACTACGCCGATCGTCGTTTCCCGCGAATAACGGCGACCAGGCGGAGGGCGTATCAGACCACGCACATAGGGTTGATCCAGATACTTCAGCAGCTCCGTGAGTGCCGCCGTCGACAGAGCAATCGTCTTGGAGTCGTCTTGCTTGGGATCGAACGCACCGCCCGGACAAACCTGCGCGGTCGGGACTTCGGCGAACTCGGTAGCCAACCGATAGCTGCCTGTCGACAGTCGCAAGTAGGCATAGAGGTTCGCGGCAGCGTCCTCGCGACGGGTATGCGGCGCCTGCTTCTGGTCGTAGACAACCGCTGGGTTGAGACGGGCATTCAGCTCCTGAGCGAAGCGCTCCTTTTCCTCTCGTCGGGTGGTGAGCAACCGCAGGGTCGTAGACGTTGGATCCGTGGTAATCGGAAGGCGCAGGTTGAGCCCGAGCGTCAGGTCGAGCGGGCTTGCAGGATCGCGCGTCGGCTTCAAGCTCGGATTGAGCAACATGAGCGAGTCGACCAAGGCGTCGATCACATATTGGGGAAACTTGACCTTGGCGGGATCGAGAAGCCCCATGCCTTGAGCAAGGGTGGTCAGCGTGTCGCCACGCTTGACGACGTAGCGAGGCCCTTCATATCTCAAGCATTGCGGCAGCTTGACCGTTACGGCATCGCCGGCGGCCAGCTTTCCGTCTATCTCGGCGAGGGGATCGTCATTGAGCCTGGCGAGCTCGTCCATGAAGACGGGCGAAACATAGCCGCAGCGCGCCCGCACCACATCATCGAGAGAGCGAGCGCCTTCAGGTCTAGTTCGAATGAAGCTTGTATTCCGGGCAACGTACTCGACGGCCTCCGTCGGCGGCACTGTGGGAACAGCGAAGGCCAGCGCATCCGACGGCAACGTCTGTGACGACGGCGGCGCAGACGCGGCAGGGGCTGTCGTCTGCGTGGCGCAGCTCGCGACAATGACCGCCACAAGGCAGATGGCCGCCAACCGCAAGCAGCAGAACGTTAGAACGATCGGCATTTGCTTGCCTGGTTATAGCCGCAGACCGCAGCGCCGTGATCGTTGGACCACTTCTTGATGAAGTCGCTAGCGCTCGGTGTGGCGACACTGGACAGATAGGAAGGGCCGATCACATTCTTGTTGGTGTCCGTGCCAACGCGAGAATTCACGGCAACGATCCGGCGACCGCCAACAGCATCCAGACCGGACGACGTCGAGAGATAGGCAGCGCCACCGCTGTCGCCGGGACAGATCAAGGCCCCTGTTCCCGTGACGATATAGAGATACTCTCCTTGGGGCAATGAGGCGACAGTGGCGAAACCGATCTGAAAAATGGGCTTGCCCGTTGCCGGATCGACGCTCGGCTGCATATTGGCCGTCTTGCAGCCATAGCCCGCCATCAAGAGCTTGCTCGAGGTCGTGAGTTGATTGGGGTTGATCAACGGCGTCTCGTAGAGGATGTCGTCGATCGACTCCGACAGATGACAGAGTGAAAAGTCGGCGCTAACGCCGTTTTTCCGCTGCCCCCAGGATGGATGCTTCCCATCTTCCACGTCCTGGTCCCACAGGCTGTCATACTTGGGATGATGCGTGCAAATCGCCGTATATACCTTACCCTTGTGCTCGATAGTGCTCGGTCACGCAGTGCCCGGCCGTCAAGAGTGCCCGCGGCCCGATTAGCGTCGCGGTGCAGAGGTATTTCTTGCCATTGACGGCAACGATGGTGGCAGCAAAGGACGCGGGCCATTGGGAAACGTCGGCGACCTGGCCACCGATCAGTTGAGGCTGAACACCGCCTTGATGGGGATTCAGCGGCTGAAACTTGATTTCCGCATTCCTCAATTCCCCTGATGGAATCGCGATCGTATTGGGAGCCACCTCCACTGCTGCAGCGACCGATGGTGCCATGGCGACAGCCGGCCCCTGGGGTTGCTGGCTCTGGCAGCCGGCCAATAGTCCCAGAGCACCGGGCAGCATCAGCCGAAGAAGGCGACGAAGCATAGTGTTCCCCCCTGCCCCCGAGCAGCCGAACTTCAGGCTCCCAATCGCCGGCTTCGACTGTCGCATAAACAGCAAGACTGTACGCGACTGCAATCATCAGTCAATGGGAAGCGAGACGAGAGCGGCCAGAGGATAGGCTAGGGAAGTCTCAGCAGCATCCCCACCCCCTGCTCGATCGCGGCGCGGGCGCGGGCCTTCAGCTCGTCGTCGGTGGCGCTGCTCACCGGATGCTCTATCCGGGCGAAGGGGTAGTCGGGCATGCCGAGCACGCGGCTCATCAGCTCGGCGGCGGAAGCGAAGCGCGTGGTCATCACGCTGAAGGCGGGGACGCCCAGGCGTTCGGCGGTGACTGAGTCGTGCAGACTGCACGATGAGCAGCTGCCTCAATCTCCTATGCCGGAGACCAGCGCGTCCCAGCCCTTGATCTCGGCCACGATGTCGGCGTCGGCGGGGGCGCTGTAGTTCGACTTGGTGCGGTTGATCACCTCGGCCACGCCATAGTCCTCGCGCAGCATGCGGTCGAGATGGGCGAAGAAGCCCTTGGTCCCTTCCTTGCCGTTGGAGATGAAGCCGATCCGCTTGCCCTTCAGCGTGTCGAGGCGCGGCGCCGGCTGGCCGATCGGCGCGCCCTTCTCCATCGTCGGATCGAGAACACGGATGATCATGACGGACCTCTTCAAGTCTTGGGCGGTTCGCAGTCGACGCAGGCCCCGATGGCCAACGTCACGGCATGGCTCTTGTTGCCGAGCCACGGCGGGATGATTGCCCCGAAGCCGCCTGCCGGCCCGCCGGCGGCGATCACCAGAAGCTGGTCGGCGGAGTCCATCGCCGGATAGACGCTGTCGCCGCGGTCGCGCACCACGGCGCCCTTGCCGACCTCGGCCCATTCGCGGCGATGGATGCGCGCGCGCTGGTGGATGAACTCGGCCACCATCGTCTTGGTCCAGCCCGCGGCCTGCAGATGCTCGCGTAGCTGCTTGGGAACGATGATGGCGTAGTTGCCGGGATGGATCGAATAGTGCCGCAGGTTGGCGCGCATCTCGGCGGCGAAGGTCTCGAGGATCTCCTCGGGCTTGGTCGTCCACTCGTTCATGATCTGGCGCGGCGCGCCCGCCGCCATCACCGTCACGGCCGATGCCGCCTTCTCCAGCCCGCGCTGCTCGGAGAGCGACAGCCACGACGAATCCTCCTCGTCCTCGGCCACGCAATAGCTGTACTTGCCGGGATGGCCCAGGGTCGAGCGATCGATCTCGCCCGGCCGCACGTCCATCAGGTTGATCAGGCAGAGCCGTACGGCGCGGCCGATCACGGCGGTGGCGCGGTCGCTGTTGCCCAGCGCATTGAAGGTGCCGTTGGCGCCGAGCTCGCGGCGGATCGGGCCGTTCAGCACGACCAGGACGGCGCAGCCGCCGGTGCTGGCGGTGGCGCCGTGCATCAGGAACTCGTCGCGCATCATCGCCATCCAGGCCGTGACCACGACCGGGAAATGCATCGGCAGGCAGCCCGCCATGACGGCGTTGATGGCGAGCTTCTCGGCGGTGATGGCCGCCCCGCGCACCGGCTCGATGCCGATCAGCTGGTCCGGCGGCATCATCGCCCACTCGAGACATGCCTGCACGGCATCCGCCGTTGGCGGCACGATCGGCAGACCGTCGGTCCAGCCGTTGGAATGATAGAGTTCCTGGACGGCGGAGATGCCGTCGGCGTCGTAGGTCGTCGAGGAGAGTTGCACGGGAGCCACCATAGTCCTTGTTTCGCCTATGCCAATCTCAAGCTGATAGCCGGGATTGTTTCACAATATGCATCAATTCCGGCCTGGCTTGGGCCACGCCCGCCGGACCAGGGCCATGAAGCCCGATGCCGCCGGGGAGGGCTCGCGCTCGCGCAAGGTGATCAGCCCCAGCCGCCGCGACAGGCGGGGTTCGCTCACCGGGACGGCGCGCAGGTCCTGCCCGAGCAGAAGGCCGGTCGCACCATTGGGCACCACGGCGAGGCCGACGCCCGCCCGCACGCAGCCCATCAGCGTGGCGAACTGGCTCACCGTCACCATCTGGCGCAGCGCAAGGCCCGCCGTCGCTGCCGCCGCATCGATGGTGCGGCGGGTGCGCGAGTCGGACGGCAGGGCGACCAGCGGCTCGTCGCCGATGTCGGCCAGGGCCACGCTCCGCCGCTTGGCCAGGCGATGGCGCCGCGGCACGACGAGGCTGAAGGTCTCGCGCTGCAGCGGCTCGCCCGCGATCGCGTCGGGCAGCTCGTCGACATAGGCGAGGCCAAAATCGGCCGCGCCGCTTCTCACATCCTCCAGCACGCTGCCGTGCACGCCTTCGCGCACATGGATCTCGATGCCCGGCCGGTCGGCGCGATAGGCCGCGAGCAGCAGCGGCAGGGCGCCACTCGCCACCGACATGATGCTGGAGATGGTGAGCCGGCCGCGCTGCTCCTCGGCCACCTCGCGGATCGAGCGTACGGTGATGCGCAGGTCGTTCAGCATGCGCTCGGCGACGGCGATGAACTCGCGGCCGGCGGGCGTCGCCTGGACATGGCGGGTCGTGCGGTCGAACAGGCGGACGCCCAGCGCCGTCTCGACGCGCTTGATGGTGCGGGTCAGCGTCGGCTGGGAGATTCGCAGCCGCGCCGCGGCGGCGACGAAGCTGCCATACTCGCCGACCGCAAGGACGGCCTGGAGCTGGCGCGCGCTGAAATCAGGCAGGGCGATCGCGGTCATGGGTGCGCCGGCCATGATAGCTATGAGGTAGAGAAAATGGGGAGAGAAACGATGGGCCTGCCGCTTCGATCCGTTCGCGTGCTCGATCTCACGCGCGTGCTCGCGGGCCCCTGGGCCACCCAGCTGCTGGCCGATCTCGGCGCCGAGGTGATCAAGGTCGAGCGGCCGGGCAGCGGCGACGACACGCGCGGCTGGGGCCCGCCCTTCGTCGACGGCGACGGCAGGCCGGGTGGCGTCAGCGCCTATTTCCTCTGCACCAACCGCGGCAAGCGCTCGGTCACGGTCGACATGGAGACGCCCGAAGGCCGCACCCTGGTGGCCGATCTCGCCGCCGAATGCGACATCATGGTCGAGAACTTCAAGGTCGGCAGCCTGGCCAAGCTCGGTCTCGACTACGCAAGCCTCGCCCGGCGCAACCCGCGCCTCATCTACTGCTCGATCACCGGCTTCGGCCAGACCGGCCCGCACAAGGACCGCACCGGCTACGACCTGCTGGTGCAGGCGATGGGCGGGCTGATGAGCGTGACCGGCGAGGCCGACGGGCCCCCGACCAAGGTCGGCGTGGCGACGGCCGACCTTTTCACCGGCCTCTATGCCAGCAATGCGATCCTGGCAGCGCTGATGGAGCGGCAGGAGAGCGGCCTGGGACAGCACATCGACCTCGCCCTGCTCGACGTGCAGATCGCCACCCTGGTTAACCAGGCCTCGGGCTACCTCGCCTCGGGCAAGGTGCCGGGCCGCCACGGCAATGCCCATCCCAACATCGTGCCCTATCAGTCCTTCTCGGCGCGCGACGGCCATATCGTTGTAGCGGTCGGCAACGACACGCAGTTCGTCCGCTTCGCCGAGGTGATGGGCCGCCCCGACCTCGCCACCGATCCGCGCTTCTCGGTCAATTCGGCCCGCGTCATCCACCGTGCCGAGTTGCTGGCCATCATCGAGCCGCTGATCGCCGCGCGCACCGCGTCCGACATCCTGGGCGCCCTCGACCGCGTCAACATCCCGGCCGGGCCGATCAACCGCCTCGACCAGGTCTTCGCCGATCCGCAGATCGCCGCGCGCGGGCTCGTGGTCGAGCCCGAGGCCGGCGCCACCGGCAAGCGTTCGCCGGTGGTCGGCAATCCCATCCGCTTCTCCCGCACGCCGATCGACTCGGCCAAGCCGGCACCGCTGCTCGGTGCCGATTCCGACGAGGTGCTGCGCGCGGTGCTCGGCAAATCGGAGACCGAGATCGAGAGCCTGCGAAAGAACGGCGTGATCTGAACCCCCGACGTCATGGTCGTCCGGACCGCGGAGCCGGCTTTGAGAGCATCATCGAGGCCGCGCAT
Organism: Rhodospirillales bacterium; assembly: GCA_947469635.1. GTDB lineage: Bacteria > Pseudomonadota > Alphaproteobacteria > Reyranellales > Reyranellaceae > Reyranella. The sequence continues at coordinate 10,988 of CANIRG010000171.1, forward strand.
CGCCGACCTGCTTCGTCGCCGACTACTCGATCTTGATGCCGGCGGCCTTGATCAGGGGCCACCACAGCTTGATCTCGGCCTCGTGGTGCGCTCGCAGGGCCTGCGGCGTCTGTTGCGCGGGCTCGGGGATCTCCTGGCCGAGCGAGATGAAACGCTCGCGGACCTGCGGGTCGGTCAGCGCCTCCATCGCCGCGGCCGACAGCCTGGCGGTGACGTCGCCCGGCGTGCCCTTCGGCGCCCATATCCCGTGCCACACCGAGATGTAGAGGCCGGGGAGGCCGGCTTCGTCGACGGTCGGGATGTCCGGCATCACCTTCAGGCGTTGCTTCGAGGTGACGGCGAAGGCCTTGATCTTGCCCGCTTGCACCTGGGCGATCGAGTTGGCGACCTGGTCGAACATGATGTCGATCTGGCCGGCCATGAGATCCTGCAGCGCCGGCGCGGCGCCCCGGTAGGGAATGAAGCGCACCTTGGCGCCGGTCTTCTGCTCGAAGTAGAGGCCGCTGATGTGGGTCGGCGATCCGACACCCGCCGTGCCGACGGTGACCTTGTCGGCATTGGCCTTGGTCCACTCGATCAGGGTCTTGAGGTCGGTCGCGGGGAAATCCTTGCGCGACACCACCAGCTGCGGATTGGTGGCGATGAGGGCCAGCGGCTCGAAATCGTCGAGCACATTGGCCATCGCCGGATAGATGGCCGGATTGACGACGTGCGTGCTCCAGTGACCGATGCCGATGGTGTAGCCGTCGGGCGCCGCGCGCGCGACGCGGGCGGCGCCGATCGTGCCGGCCGCGCCCGTCGTGTTCTCGACGATCACGGTCTGGCCGAGCGTCCGGCTCATGCGTTCGGCCATCACGCGACCCAGCGTGTCGGTCGGGCCACCGGCGGCGAACGGCACCACCAGAGTGATCTGCTTCGAAGGAAAGGTCTGTGCCCCGGCGCTGCCCGCGGCAAGGCCGGAAGCGAGCATCAGGCTCGCGATGATTCTTCTGCGCATGGTCGCCTCCCAATCGTCTTTATCTTCCGTCCAGCATTTGCGAAATCGATGGGGGTGACAAGCTCCGACCAGCTCTAGTCTCACAAGACCGAAGCGCCCTTCATCGCGTCAATCTCGGATCCAGCGAGATCGCGCATGAGCGTGTGCCAGCCCGGAATGGGGGCCGCTCGATCACGCGTCTCGCCCAGAAGTATACACCCACGATCTCGGGCCCAGGATGCGAATGCCGTCAATCACCGCCGCGTGCCTGTTCCAATAGGCA
>CANIRG010000172.1 GCA_947469635.1 Rhodospirillales bacterium
CCAAAGGCGCCGCTGTCGTTTCGATGAATTGGCCATCGCGAAATGATGCCCAATTCGGCAGCCTTGTAAAACCCGGGAAACTCAATCCCGGTCGGCTTTCAAGCCGCATTCCCCATTGGATTTACCCACTCGATTTCCTGATGAGCCATTTCATTTTCGCCGGGCGGGGATACACTCCGAATCTGGACCTCTCCCCCTCCAAACTCACCACGATTGATAATGCGACAGGCTCAGGTCCGCTCCGCGGCTACCTGTCGATATGTGTTGTGGGCTGGGAGGGAGATTCGGGTAATCTAGAATCAGCACCAGCCTCTGCATGCCCGAGGAATCGAACCTCTCTCCCCCTCCAAACCCACAATGATGTCAAAGAACGGGAGGAAGCAGGGAGTACTCCTACTCGCCGTATACGGTTCATCGGTCTTGTTTCGCCTTTCGGGTAAAAGCCCGTCGTTACGGGCTTTTTGAGCACTTCTGAGGATGTGGGAGGAGGAGGAATGGTGCCCAGGGGCGGAGTCGAACCACCGACACCGCGATTTTCAATCGCGTGCTCTACCAGCTGAGCTACCTGGGCATGCCGTTCGTCTGGCGGCGGGCTGTATAGGATGGGTTAGCGGTCCTGTCCAGTTCGCCCCTGCGATGTCTCGGGATCGTCGTTTTCCGGCCCCTCGTCGGTCGGCACGCGGTAGCCTTCCTTCAGCCAGCGGCCGAGATCGATGTCGGCGCAGCGCTTGGCGCAGAACGGCCGGTACTTGGTGTCGGCGAGCTTGCCGCAGACCGGGCACTTGGCCTGGATGCGCACGGCGCGCAGCGGCGGGGCGGTTCGGTCGGGAGGCGTCATGGGGTGCCGAGAATCGCGCCGGTCCAGCCGGGCGTCAACTCTCCTCGCTCCCCTCCAGCGCCTCGAGCTGCTGCGCCAGAGTCGGGCCACGCCGCGCCCGCGTCAGCTCGAAATGGCCGAGCCGGGTGAAGCCGTAGATCTGCGTCGGCACCGGATCGTCGCGCAGCGCCTCGACCAGCGCGGCCTGCACCTTGTCGCGATCGTAGGAGCTGCGCATGGTGATGAAGTCGATCACCACCGCGCCCGCGATGTTGCGCAGGCGGAGCTGCTGGATGATCGCCGGGACCGCCTCGATGTTGACCTCGGCCGGCCGGCGCGGCGCTCGGCCCTGCCGGCCGCCGGCCTCGGCGCTGTCGACGTCGACCGCGGTCAGGGTCTCTCCCGGCTCGAACAGCAGCTCTATGCCGCTCGGCAGCGCGATGCGCGCCGCCAGCGCCGTGCCGATCTGGCTGGCGACGTCGTCGATGTCGAAGGCCGGCATCGGGCCGCCATGCCAGCGCACGCGGAATTTCTCACCCAGCCGGTCGGCCTCCTCCTGGACCGCGCGCGCCATCCCGCGGTCGTCGAGGATCACCTCGTCGAGCGTGGCGCCGTGGTCGCGCAGCACGCGGGCCATCGGATCGCGCTCGCCCGGCAGGCGCGAGGAAATGTCGGCGGGCGGCGGCACGTCGAGCGCGTGGCGACGCAGCCGGTCCCAGCGCTGGACAATCTCCGCGGCATCGGCCCGCAGCACCGCCGGCGTCGCTCCCGCCGCGGCGGTGCGCAGCACGATGCCACCGTCGAGCAGCCGCTCCACGTGGCGCTCCAGCCGCTCCCGTTCCAGCTCGCCCTCGATACGACGCGAGAAGGTCACGCCGGCACCCATCGGGTGATAGACGAGATAACGTCCCGTGACCGCGATGTTCATCGACAGCCGCGGGCCCTTGTCGCCGCCCTCGTGATCGCTGCGCACCTGCACCAGCACCGGCGCGCCGGGATGGGGCCAGCCGTCGATGCCGGCACGGTCCTCGGCGCGCAGGAAGCCCGAGCGGCCGATGCCGATATCGACGAAAGCGGCCTCGAGCTCGGGCATCACCCGCTCCAGCCGGCCGAGGAAGATGGCGTCGGTACGCGAGGGCCGGTCGCGACGGGCGACCTGCAGTTCCACGAGGCGGCCTCCCGCGACCAGCGCCATCAGGCAGGCGCGCGGCAGGACGTGGCAAATCAGGCGATCGATGCGGGTCATCGCAGCGACTTCAGGAGCTGGGCCGTCTCGAACAAGGGGAGGCCGACCACGTTGCTGTAGGAGCCGGAAATGAAAGCGACGAAGGCCGCCGCCGAGCCCTGGATGGCGTAGCCGCCGGCCTTGCCGCGCCAGTCACCGGCTTGGATGTAGGCGTCGATCTCGCTGGCTTCGAGCCGCTTGAAGCGCACCACCGTCTCGACGAGCCGCATCCGCACCTTGCCGTCGACACCGACCGCAATGCCCCCCAGCACGCGATGGCGGCGGCCCGACAGCAGCGCGAGGCAGGCGCGCGCCTCCTCCTCCCGCTCGGCCTTGGGCAGGATGCGTCGTCCCACCACGACGACGCTGTCGGCCGCCAGCACCAGCTTGCCGGGATGGCGCGGCGCCACGGCGGCGTGCTTGGCTTCGGCCATGCGCAACGCATAGGCGCGTGGCAGCTCGCTCGGCAACGGTGTCTCGTCGAGCTCGGCAGGATCCACCGCTGCAGGCTCGATGCCGATCTGACGCAGCAGATCGAGCCGGCGAGGCGAAGCGGAAGCCAGGATGAGCGGCGCAGCGGGCAACGGAAGCGCGGGCGCCAGCGGCGCCTACTTGAAGCGGAAGGTGATGCGGCCCTTGGTCAGGTCGTAGGGCGTCATCTCGACGGTGACGCGGTCGCCTGCCAGCACGCGGATGCGGTTCTTGCGCATCTTGCCCGAGGTGTGGGCGAGAATCGTATGGTCGTTGTCGAGCTTCACGCGGAACATGGCGTTCGGCAGCAGCTCAGCCACAACGCCGTTGAACTCGATCAGATCTTCCTTGGCCATCCGGCCTCCGGGCTAGGGTTGGGAGCGGCGGGAAAATGGGCTTGGAGGGGCATTTAGTCAACTGGAGCAAACGGCTAGAGAGTCGGCCCCGACGGTGCGCCGAAGCGGGCCTTAAGCCGCGCCAGGATCTGGTCGCGGGTCTGGCGGTAGGCGGCGAGCCGGGCCTCGCGCGATCCTTCGACGGCAGTGGGGTCGGGCGTCGGCCAGTATTCGACCTCGGCGGCGGTGCTGCGGGTGAACTCGAGCGCGCTGTGATGGGCCTCGGGTGACAGCGTCACGATGAGGTCGAACGAGGCGGGATCGACGTCGTCGAAGGTCTTGGAGAGATGGCGGTGCACGTCGATGCCGAGCTCGTCGAGGGCCGCGACGGCGAAGGCATCGACGTCGCTGGCCGCCACCCCGACCGAATCGATGAACGAGGCCTGGCCGTAGAGCCGCTTGGCCAGCGCCTCGGCCATCGGAGAGCGTACCGAATTGTGGCTACAGGCGAACAGCACGCTGGCGGGCAGCGTCTTCATGCTTTGATATGGAGCGCGCAGATCAGCGTGAACAGCCGACGCGCCGTGTCGAGATCGACCTCGATCTTGCCGTCGAGGCGCTCGCGCAGCAGTTCCGAGCCCTCGTTGTGCAAGCCGCGCCGTCCCATGTCGAGCGCCTCGATCTGCGAGGGGCCGAGCTTCTTGATCGCGGCGTAATAGCTTTCGCAGATCAGGAAGTAGTCCTTCACCACCTTGCGGAAGGGCGTGAGCGACAGGATGATGTCGCGCAGCTTGACGTCGTTGGCATCGTGCACGCCGAACACCAGCCGCTGCTCGAAGACGCCGATGTGGAGCTTGTAGGGACCGCCCTCGCTGCCCACGAGCAGGAAGTCGTTGTCTTCCAGCAGGTCGAACAGCGCCACCGCGCGCTCATGCTCGACCTCGGGGCTGCGGCGCGCCACCGACTCCTCGTCCAGCACCACGTCGACGATGCGGCGGGCCTTGGGGACGTCGGACGACATGGCGCTAGCGGCCGAGCCTGATCGACACGGAACGGCCGTGCGCCGCGAGCCCTTCGGCCTCGGCCAGCACCAGCGCCGCCGGGCCGAGGGCCGCCAGGGCCTCCCGCGTGCACGCCAAGATCGAGGTGCGCTTGAGGAAGTCGGAGACGCCGAGCCCGCCGGAGAAGCGCGCCGCCCGCGAGGTCGGCAGGACGTGGTTGGTGCCGGCGACGTAATCGCCGATCGCCTCGGGCGTATGCCGGCCGAGGAAGATCGCGCCGGCATGGTTGATCATTCGGGACAGCGCCTCGGCGGCATCCATCTCGATCGCCAGCTCGACATGCTCGGCGGCGATGCGGTCGACGATGGGCGCGCAGCCGGCGAGATCGGGCACGAGGATGATGGCGCCGTTGTCGCGCCAGCTCGCCCCCGCGATGTCGGCGCGTGGCATGGTCCGGAGCTGGGTGTCGACGGCCTCCTCGACATCGAAGGCGAAGGCGCGATCGTCGGCGATCAGCACAGACTGAGACGAGGCGTCATGCTCGGCCTGCGACAGGAGGTCGGCCGCGATCCAGGCGGGATCGTTGTGCCGATCTGCAACGACCAGGATTTCCGACGGGCCGGCGATCAGGTCGATGCCGACGTGGCCGAACACGCGGCGCTTGGCGGCGGCGACATAGGCGTTGCCGGGGCCGGTGATCTTGTCGACGGGCTTGATCGACTGCGTGCCGTAGGCGAGCGCCGCGACGGCCTGCGCCCCGCCAATGCGCCAGATCTCGTCGGCGCCGGCGATGCCGGCCGCCAGCATCACCAGCGGGTTGAGCACACCGTCGGGCGTGGGCACGACCATGACGATGCGCCCGACGCCTGCCACCTTGGCCGGCACGATGTTCATCAGCACCGACGAGGGATAGGCCGCGAGCCCGCCGGGCACGTAGACGCCGACCGCATCGATCGGGCGGTAGCGAGCGCCAAGCCGCGTGCCGGTGGCATCGGTGAACTCGACGTCCTTGGGCAGCAGCGCGCGGTGGAACGTCTCGATGCGCTTCGCGGCGAACATGAGCGCGTCGCGTTGTGCAGGCGGCACCTTGGCCTCCGCGCTCTCGCGCTCCGCGTCGGAGATGCGCAGACCGGCGGCATCGAGGTCGAAGCGGTCGAACTTCCTCGTGTAGTCGATCAGCGCCGCGTCGCCACGCTTGCGCACGTCGGCCACGATCTCGCCCGCGATCCGGTCGACGTTCTCGTCGGTGTCGCGGTTGCGTCCGAGGAAGGCCGAGAACTCTTCGTCGAAGCCCGGCGCCGAGGCGTCGAGCCTAAGCGGCACGGGAAATCTCGCGGAACCTGTCGACCCAGCGGCCGATGCGTTCCGGCTGCGTCTTGAGCGCGGCGCGATTGACGATGAAGCGCGAGGTGATGTCGGCGATATGCTCGATCTCGACCAGGCCGTTGTCGCGCAGCGTGCGGCCGCTGTCGACCAGGTCGACGATGCGATGGCTGAGGCCCAGCGACGGCGCCAGCTCCATCGCGCCGGAGAGTTTTACGCACTCAGCCTGCACGCCGCGCGCGGCGAAGTGGCGGCGCGTGATCTCGGGATATTTGGTGGCGATGCGCACATGGCTCCAGCGCCGGGGATCGTCGTGGCCCGCCATCTCGATCGGCTCGGCGACGGCCAGGCGGCACTTGCCGATGCCGAGGTCGATCGGCGCGTAGATCTCCGGGTAGTCGAACTCCATCAGCACGTCGCCGCCGGCGATGCCGAGGTGGGCGGCGCCAAAGGCCACGAAGGTCGCGACGTCGAAGGAGCGCACGCGGATGATGTCGAGGTCGGGATGGTTGGTCGTGAAGCGCAGCTGGCGCGCGTCGGGATCGGCGAAGGCACGCTCGGGCTCGATCCCGGCGGCCACCAGCAAGGGCGCGGCTTCGCCCAGGATGCGCCCCTTGGGGACGGCCAGGATCAGTTTCTCGTTGGCTTCGCTCGACACGGCCCGCTCCACGCTATCGACTCCAGGCTATTCGACCGGATGGGCGGGCTTCCACGGGGTGGGCCACGGTTCTCCGACATCCCCCAGATGGCATGCGAGCCGGTCGATTTCCAGCCGGATGGTGCGGCCGGCCGCGAAGCGCAGCAGCACCGACTTCTCGCCGTCCTGCTCCACGGCCAGCAATTCCAGCACCCGGTCGGGCTTCTCCAGCGGGATCTTGTGGTGATGGACGGCATTCACCTCGTTGAAGACGAGCGCGGAATGGACCCGCCAATAGGCCGTCTCGATGCCGGGATCCGCCTCCCAGCGGAAGCGGTTGAGCAGCAGCACGAAGCGCCGCTCGTCGACGAAGTGGGCGCAGTCGCGCACCGCCACCAGCGAGTCCTGGATGGCGGCCGAGATGACGGCGAGGTCGTCGGCGTCCAGCGCCGTGAGCTTGAGCTTGTCTGTCATGGCTGGGGGCGCGCCACTCCAGTGGCGCGATCGTTGGCGGTCCAAGCGATGACGCGCGACTGGGTTCGCGCGCCCCCAGCGGCGCAACGATCGTTCATCATCATCAACCCTTCAGCCGTTCGATGTCCGCGCCGCAGGCGGCGAGCTTCTCCTCCAGCCGCTCGAAGCCGCGGTCGAGGTGGTAGACGCGGTGCAGCGTGGTCTGGCCTTCGGCGGCGAGGCCGGCGATGGCGAGCGACACGGAGGCGCGCAGGTCGGTCGCCATGACCTCGGCGCCGCGCAGCTTGGGCACGCCGCGCACCAGCGCCGACTCGTGATGGATGGTGACGTTGGCTCCCATGCGCGCCAGCTCGGGCACATGCATGAAGCGGCTCTCGAAGATCGTCTCGGTGATCATCGAGGCACCCTCGGCGCGCGTCATCAGCGCCATCATCTGCGCCTGCAGGTCGGTCGGGAAACCGGGATAAGGTTCGGTCATCACGTCGACGCCGTGCAGCGCGCCGTTGGTGCGATGGACGCGGAAGCCCCGCTCGGTCGGCTCGAAGGTGACGCCGGCCGAGCGCAGGACGCCCGCCACGCTCTCGATCAGCTCGAGGCGGCCGCCCAGCAGCTCGACGTCGCCCGCCATCATCGCCACGGCCATGGCATAGGTGCCGGCCTCGATGCGGTCGGGAACGACGGAATGGGTGGCTTCCCTGAACGACTCGACCCCTTCGATGGTGAGGGTCTCGGTGCCGACGCCCGAGATCGGCACGCCCATCGCCATGAGGCACTCGGCGAGGTCGGTGATCTCCGGCTCGCGCGCGGCATTGTCGAGCACCGTGGTGCCCTTGGCGAGCGAGGCCGCCATCATCAGGTTCTCGGTCGCGCCCACCGACACCTTGGGGAAGGTGAAGCGCGCACCCTTGAGGCCCTTGGGCGCCCGCGCCTCCATGTAGCCGCCGTCGATGTCGATCTCCGCGCCCATCGCCTTGAGGCCGGCGATATGCAGGTCGACGGGACGCGCGCCGATGGCGCAGCCGCCGGGCAACGACACCTTGGCTCGGCCTTCGCGCGCCAGCAGCGGCCCCAGCACAAGCACCGAGGCGCGCATCTTGCGCACGATGTCGTAGGGCGCCGTCGTCGAGGTGATCTTTGCGGTCTTGAGAGTGAGCGTGGTGCCACGGCTGTGGCCGTTCTCGCCCGGCGCCGCCGAGACCTCGACACCATGCTGCTGCAGCAGCTGGATCATGGTCGAGATGTCGGCCAGCCGCGGCACGTTCTTCAGCACCAGCGGCTTGTCGCTCAGCATCGCCGCCACCATCAACGGCAGCGCGGCGTTCTTGGCGCCGGAGATGCGGATCTCGCCCTTGAGCTGGCGACCGCCGTTGATTCTGATGCGATCCATGTCCGCCTCTTTCAGATCTTCGGCAAGGTGACGCCGCGCTGGCCCTGATACTTGCCGGCCTTGTCGCGGTAGGAGATCTCGCAGGGCTCGTTGCCCTGCAGGAACAGGAACTGGCACGCGCCCTCGTTGGCGTAGATCTTGGCGGGCAGCGGCGTGGTGTTGGAGAACTCCAGCGTGACGTGGCCCTCCCACTCCGGCTCGAGCGGCGTCACGTTCACGATGATGCCGCAGCGCGCGTAGGTCGACTTGCCGACGCAGACCACCAGCACGTCGCGCGGGATACGGAAATACTCGACCGTGCGCGCCAGCGCGAAGGAGTTCGGCGGGATGACGCAGACCTCGGCCGAGCGGTCGACGAAGCTGTTCTGGTCGAAGTTCTTCGGATCGACGACCGCCGAGTTGACGTTGGTGAAGATCTTGAAGTCGCTGCCCACGCGCGCGTCGTAGCCGTAGGACGACAGGCCATAGGAGATCACGCCTTCGCGCTTCTGGGCATCGACGAAGGGCTCGATCATGCCCTGCTCCTGCGCCATGCGACGAATCCAGCGATCGGAAAGAATGGTCATTGAGGGCGCTTCTAGACGCTTGGGCCGGGCGGCTCAACCAAACACTCACCCACCGGGGTTTTCCTTATTTTCCGGGGGCTTTGGAACCTTTTCCTTGGCCCGCACCTGCGCCTTGCGCCGCTTGAGGTTTTCGCGCAAAGCGGCGGCCAGGCGCTCGTCGCGCGGGTCTTTGGGCGGGGTGGGCTTCATTGCAACTGAGGATACACTATTGATCGCGGCCCTGCGCACGCCCGAGGAGCGGTTTGCCGGCCTGCCCGGCTGGCCCCACGCCCCGCACTATCTCGACCGCCCAGATGCGCTCCGTCTGCACTATGTCGACGAGGGACCTCGCGAGGCCTCGCGCACCTTCCTGTGCCTGCACGGCCAGCCGACCTGGAGCTACCTCTATCGCCGCATGATCCCGGTCTTCACCGCGGCCGGCCATCGCGTGGTGGCGCCCGACTTCCTGGGATTTGGCCGCTCCGACAAGCCGACCGACGAGGCAATCTACACCTTCGACTTCCACCGCCAGAGCCTGCTCGACCTGATCCAGGCGCTCGATCTCCGGAACATCGTCCTGGTGGTGCAGGACTGGGGCGGCTTGATCGGCCTCACCCTGCCGATGGCCGCGCCCGAGCGCTACGCCGGCCTGCTGGTGATGAACACGACCCTGGCCACCGGCGACCAGCCCTTGAGCAAAGGCTTCCTCGACTGGCGCGCCTTCTCCAACCGCAGCCCCGATATGGACATCGCCCGGTTGATGCAGCGGAGCTGCCCCCACCTCTCCGAGGCCGAAGCCCGAGCCTATGCCGCGCCCTTCCCCGATGCCTCGTACAAGGCAGGCTTGCGCCGCTTCCCCAACCTCGTGCCCGACCAGCCCGATGCCGAAGGCGCCGCCCTCTCCCGCCAGGCGCGCGACTTCTGGCGCAACGACTGGGCGGGCAAGAGCCTGATGGCGGTCGGCATGACGGACCCGGTGCTCGGGCCGCCGGTGATGCGCGCCCTGCACGCCGACATCCGCAACTGCCCGCCGCCGCTGGCGATCGCCGAGGCCGGCCATTTCGTGCAGGAATGGGGCGAATCCATCGCCCAGGCCGCGATCCAGGCCGTCTGAAACCGTCTCACGGAGTCTCACGGAGTCTCATCGGCGTGAGACGCCTCCGATGCCGATGGTATAAGGCTTTTAGGCGATTCGTCTCATGTCTCACGACTCTGCCCCTCGCCAAAACGCGCGAGCTGTCTTGCGGCGAGCCCACTCGCGCGGGAGCGCGAGGATGGCCGCCACCACGAAGTGGGCGAGGACGGTAACTGCGACCGCGAGTGCCAAGGGCAGAATCAGATCGTCCATGGTGAACCTCAACGCCGACCGGACCAGTGGGACGGTGCCGGATACCCGGCATCGACAACGGCGGCACGGTTCTCGACCGACATCGCCTGAAGATTCCGATGATGGACGTCGCGCCACGCCTGCAGTGCGCTGGCACTGCACAGGACCAGGTAAAGAGCAAGGGAGAGCGTTCCAAGCACGCCCAGCACAAGGTGCGGAAAGGGCTGCATGATAAGGGCCAGCCAATCGACGCCGGAATCGGGGGAGCCATGGGCTCCCCCGGCCCCCCGACGTCAGAAGCCCGCACCTGCGGCGCCGCCCGGCGTTGTGGCCGCCGGTTTCGGCGCCTCGGCGACGAGGGCCTCCGTGGTGATGAGAAGCGAAGCCACCGATGCCGCATCCTGCAGCGCCGTCCGCACCACCTTGGCGGGATCGATCACGCCCGCGCCGACGAGATCCTGACAGGTCCCCGTCGCGGCGTTGTATCCCCAGCCATACTCATCCTTCTCCAGCAGGCGACCCACGATCAGCGAGCCATCCTCGCCGGCGTTGATCGCGATCTGGCGCGCCGGCACCTGGATCGCGCGACGCACGATCTCGATGCCGGCCTTCTGGTCGGCGTTGGCGCCCTCGACCCCGGCGAGCGCCTTCGTCGCGCGCAGCAGCGCCACGCCGCCTCCGGGAAGGATGCCTTCCTCGACCGCCGCGCGGGTGGCGTGCATGGCATCGTCGACGCGATCCTTCTTCTCCTTGACCTCGATCTCGGTCGCGCCGCCGACGCGGATCACCACGACTCCGCCCGCCAGCTTGGCCAGCCGCTCCTGCAGCTTCTCACGGTCGTAGTCCGACGTAGTCTCCTCGATCTGCGCCTTGATCTGGGCGATTCGGCTCTTGATGGCGGCCGTGGCGCCGGCGCCCTCGACGATCGTGGTGTTGTCCTTGTCGATCATCACCTTCTTGGCGCGGCCCAGCATCTGGAGCGTGACGTTCTCCAGCTTGATGCCGAGATCCTCCGCGATGGCCGTGCCGCCGGTCAGGATGGCGATGTCCTCCAGCATCGCCTTGCGGCGATCGCCAAAGCCCGGTGCCTTGACGCCGGCGATCTTGAGGCCGCCACGCAGCTTGTTCACCACCAGCGTGGCCAGGGCCTCGCCCTCGATCTCCTCGGCTACGATCAGAAGCGGCTTGCCGGTCTGAACGACCGATTCCAGCACCGGCAGCATCGCCTGCAGGCCGGAGAGCTTCTTCTCGTGGATCAGGATGTAGGGATCCTCGAGCTCGACCCGCATCTTGTCCGGATTGGTCACGAAGTAGGGCGAGACGAAGCCGCGGTCGAACTGCATGCCCTCGACCACCTCGAGCTCGGTCGAGAGAGACTTGGCCTCCTCGACGGTGATCACGCCCTCGTTGCCGACCTTTCCCATGGCTTCGGCGAGGTAGCGACCGATCTCCGTGTCCCCGTTGGCCGAGATCGTGCCGACCTGGGCAATCTCGTCGTTCTTCGTGACCTTGCGGGCATGGATCTTGAGGTCCTCGACAACCGCCTCGACGGCGAGGTCGATGCCGCGCTTGAGGTCCATCGGATTCATGCCTGCGGCGACGGCACGTGCACCTTCCTTGACGATCGCCTGGGCCAGCACGGTCGCCGTCGTCGTGCCGTCGCCGGCGAGGTCGTTGGTCTTCGAGGCCACTTCGCGCACCATCTGGGCGCCCATGTTCTCGAACTTGTCGGCGAGCTCGATCTCCTTGGCGACGGTGACGCCGTCCTTGGTGATGCGCGGCGCGCCGAAGCTCTTCTCGATCACCACGTTGCGGCCCTTGGGACCCAACGTGACCTTGACCGCATCGGCCAGCATGTCGACGCCGCGCAGCATCTTCGCGCGCGCTTCGGTCGAGAATTTCACTTCCTTGGCAGACATCGTCCTATCCCTCCTTTCCTGGGTGGCTGTCGATCTGGATGGTTCAGGCGGCGCAGCGCAGCGACGGCTTGTTGCCGAGCACGCCCATGACGTCGCCTTCCTTCATGATCAGGAATTCCTCGCCGTCGATCTTCACCTCGGTGCCCGACCACTTGCCGAACAGGATGCGGTCGCCCGCCTCGACCTCCAGGGCCACAAGCTGTCCCTTGCTGTCGCGGGAACCCGGTCCTGCGGCAACGATCTCGCCCTCCATGGGCTTTTCCTTGGCAGTGTCGGGAATGATGATGCCGCCGACTGTCTTCTCCTCGGCATCGATGCGGCGCACGACGATACGGTCGTGCAGCGGACGGAAATGCATGCAAATCCTCCTGATGCAAAACAATAGGGTCATGAACCCGAACCTCTCGGACCCGGGCCAGATCGATTTAGAAATCGAGGTTTTTCCTTCAAGATTTTGCCGCAAAAATTTATTGCCTCCTTCTGCAACGCCGGCGAGCAAGGCATATCTCATTGAAAAATATGAATATTCGGACGTTTTAGCGGGCCACACGCCCTGTTCTTGAAGGATTTCCACACCCCTTGACGGCGGCGGAAGCAATCCTAGATCGCTCGGTCGACGACGGCATCGTTCGGTGCCGTCGGATCACCGGCCGCCCGTCGGGGGCCGATCGCAACCCATCGCTCACAGGAGGATGATCCATGCGTAACGATTTCGACTTTGCACCTTTCTATCGCGCCACCGTCGGCTTCGATCGGGTC
>CANIRG010000173.1 GCA_947469635.1 Rhodospirillales bacterium
CTTCATCAAATGAGGGCAGCCGTCTTCCGCGGCGGCGAGATGGTGGTCGCCACCCTGCCCGAACCGGTGCCGGGCCCCGGCCAGGTGCTCGTGAAGACTCTGTGCTGCGGCATCTGCGGGTCGGACCTGCACTACGCCAAGCACGCGCCGCACATGGTCGAGATGTCGCGGCGCATTCCGGGCCGCAAGCCGCTCGACCTCGCGCGCGATGTCGTCTTCGGCCACGAATTCTGCTGCGAGGTGCTCGACTATGGTCCCGGCACGGAACGCAGGTTCAAGCCGGGCACGCGCGTCTGCTCCATGCCGATCATGCTGCAACCCGACGGGCCGCGCACCGTGGGCTACTCCAATGATTTTCCCGGTGGCTACGCGGAGCGCATGGTGCTGGCGGCGCCCCTGCTGCTCGAGGTGCCCAATGGACTTCCGACCGACCATGCCGTGCTCACCGAGCCGCTGGCCGTCGGCGTCCATGCCGTCGAGAAGGCGGCGCTCAAGGGCGACGAGGCGCCGCTGGTCGTGGGCTGCGGCCCGGTCGGGCTGGCAGTCATCGTCGGGCTCCGGCTGAAGGGTGTCCGGCCGATCGTCGCCGCCGACTTCTCGCCCAAGCGGCGCGAGCTTGCGGCGAGGATGGGCGCCGACATCGTGATCGATCCGGCGAAGGAATCGCCCTACGCCAGGTTGGCTGCCGACAAGCGGGCCGCGATCTTCGAATGCGTCGGCGTGCCGGGGCTGATCCAGCAGATCCTCGAGGGCGCCCCGCGCGATGCTCGTGTGATCGTGGCCGGCGTCTGCATGGAGCCCGACCGCATCGAGCCGCTGTTCGCCATCGTGAAGGAGCTCAGCCTCCAGTTCGTGATCGGCTACACGCCGCAGGAATTCGCGCACTGCCTCGATCTTCTGGCCGAGGGCAAGGTCGACGCCGAGGCGCTGGTCACCGGCAAGGTCGGGCTCGGCGGCGTCAAGGGCGCCTTCGAGGAGCTGGCGAACCCCGAGCGGCACACCAAGATTCTTGTGGAGCCGTGGCGAAATTGATAGGTGCAGGGCGGGGAGAGCAGCGACAATGAAATTCTACAATTCCGGCGGGCCGAACCCGCGCATGGTCCGCATGTTCATGGCCGAGAAGGGCTTCGACGTTCCCAAGGTCGAGGTCGATCTGCGCGGCGGCGAGAATCGGCGCGAGCCCTACCTGGGCGTCAACCCGTCGGGCCAGACGCCGGCGCTCGAGCTCGACGACGGTACGGTGCTGGCCGAGATCACGGCGATCTGCGAGTACGTCGACGAGAAGAAGAGGGACACGCCATCGCTGATCGGCGACACGCCGGAGGAGCGGGCGCACACCCGCATGTGGACGCGCCGCATCGACCTCAACATCTGTGAGCCTGCCGCCAACGGCTTCCGCTTCGCCGAAGGGCTGAAGATGTTCCAGGACCGCGTGCATTGCATCCCGCAGGCGGCCGACGACCTCAAGACGACGGCCCGCAAGAAGCTCACCTGGCTCGACGGGCTGATGGGCGCCAAGCCCTTCCTCACGGGAACCAAGCTCACGATGGCCGATATTCTGCTGTTCGCCTTCCTCGATTTCATGAAGAATGTCGGGCAACCGCTCGATCCGGCCAATAAAAGCCTAACTGCCTGGTTCGAGCGCATGAAAGCGCGACCAAGCGCCACCGCTTAAGGAAAACTTGACCCTTTCATGGCATTTGCCATGTTTTCGTCGCTTTCGGAGACGTAGCTTCGCGCCGCCGAAATCCAGGGACTTCACAAGGACGCAGGAACAAACAATGCGCCGTCTGATCGCTCTACTCCTTTGCTTGCTCGTCACTCCCGTTCTTACCTCGGCGCAGGTCGTAGCGGCCGATCCCGTGGCCACGCCGGCGGTGAAGGGCCTTTGGCTGCTCACCGAATATCCCTCGCAGACCGTGCGGCCCGGCGAGGTCGCCAATGTCCGCTTCAAGCTGCAGAACGCGGGCCTCGCGCCCGAGACGTTCGCGCTGTCGGTGGCGGGCGCGCCCGCGGGCTGGAAGGTCGATGTTCTGGGCGGCGGCCAGCCGGTGGCGGCGGCCATGCCGGGCATCAACGAGAGCGTGTCGCTCACGTTGCGCGTCGACGTTCCGAAGGACGCCAAGCCCGGCTCGCAGACCGTGACGGTGTCGGCCAAGGGCGCCGGCCAGTCGGTCGACCTGCCGGTGACGCTCACCATCGGCACCGAGGCGCCGGCCAAGCTCACCATCAAGTCGCGCCTGCCGTCGCTGCGCGGCACGCCGCGCTCGGCCTTCGAGTACACGCTGGCGGTCAGCAACGACAGCGGCAAGGACCTCACGGTGGCCCTTACGGCCCAGGGCCCTGCCAATTTCCAGAACACCTTCACCGAGGGCTTCGGCAGCAACGAGATCAGCTCGATCCCGATCGAGGCCGGCCAGTCCAAGGACATCAAGGTCAAGGTGACGCCGCCGCGCGACGTCAAGGCGGGCGACTATCCCGTGCTGGTCAAGGTCGCCGCCGAAGGCGCCACGGCCGAGCAGCGGGTGACCCTGCAGGTGAGCGGCCAGGGCAAGATCGCGCTGTCGACCAAGGACGGACGGCTGAGCGGCGAAGCGACCGTCGGCAAGACCTCCGATTTCGTGATGGTGCTGAGCAACGACGGCACCGCCGCGATCGAGGAGGTCGAGCTCTCGGGCAGCGTTCCGACCAACTGGAAGGTCGAGTTCGAGCCCAAGACGATCGCCAGCCTCGCGCCCAACGAGAAGAAAGAGGTCGTGGCCAAGGTGACGCCGGCCGACAAGGCGATCGCCGGCGACTATGTCGCCTCGTTCCGCGCCAACGGCCGCGGTGAATCGGCATCGGCCGACTTCCGCATCACCGTCACCACCTCGACCATCTGGGGCATCGTCGGCATCGGCATCATCGCCGTTGCGCTGCTGGTGCTGCTGGGCGCGGTCGCCCGCTTCGGCCGGCGATAAGCCGCCCGAGATGAGCGACAATGTCATCGAAGCCCGTGGGCTGCTGAAGCTCTACGGCACGGCCCGCGCGGTCAACGAGATCGATCTCGACATCCGCCGGGCCGAGATCTTCGGCCTGCTCGGACCCAACGGCGCGGGCAAGACCACGACCATCCTGATGATGCTCGGCCTGACCGAGATCAGCGGCGGCACGGTGAACGTGCTGGGCTTCGACCCGGTGCGTCAGCCGCTCGAGGTCAAGCGCCGGGTCGGCTACCTGCCCGACTCGGTCGGCTTCTACGACCATCTGACGGCGCGTGAGAACATGCGCTACACCGCGCGCCTGCTCGACATCCCGCGTCGCGATGCCGAGAAGCGCATCGAGGACGCGCTGGCCAGCGTCCAGCTCGCCGACGTGGGCGACAAGCGCGTCAGCACCTACTCGCGCGGCATGCGGCAGCGGCTGGGCATCGCCGAGATCGTGATGAAGGGCGCCGAGGTCGCGATCCTCGACGAGCCGACGTCGGGTCTCGACCCGCACGCCACCAACGAGCTGCTGGAGATGATCCGCGGCCTGAAGAAGGCCGGCGTGGCGGTGATGCTGTCGTCGCATCTGCTGGACCGTGTGCAGAGCGTTTGCGATCGCGTCGCCCTCTTCAACAAGGGCAAGATCGCCCTGATGGGCACCGTGGTCGAGCTCGCCAACCAGGTGCTGGGCGCCGGACATCCGCTGCTGGTCGAAGCCCAGGGCACCGACATCGAGGGCGTGATCCGCGGCATCGAAGGCGTGCAGCAGGTCGTGGCTGGCGGCGATGGTGCCTGGCGCGTGACGGCCGACCGCGACGTGCGGGCAGCGGTGGCCCATCGCATCGTGACGGCGGGCGGCTCGCTCACGCGGCTCGCCGACCTCCAGCCCAGCCTCGAAGAAGTCTATACGCGCTACTTCCAGAAGGAGATCCGCCATGCGGCGTGAGGGATCGCCCTTCACCGGCGTCGGTCCGGTGTTCACCAAGGAGCTCGCCGATCATCTCAGCAGCATCCGCATGATGGTGCTGACGCTGTTCGTGATCGTGTTCGGCGCGTTTCCGGTCGCCTCGTCGCTGCAGCAGCTCCGGACCGTCGTGAGCGCCGACGCCTATCTGTTCCTGCGCATCTTCACCCTCGAGCCGGAGCGGGTGCAGATCACCTTCGTCACGGCGCTGAACTTCATCATTCCGTTGATGGCGATCGGGCTCGGCTTCGATTCGGTGAACAGCGAATTCAACCGCCGCACGCTCTCGCGCGTGCTCTCCCAGCCGATCTATCGCGATGCGCTGCTGCTCGGGAAGTTCCTGGGCGGCCTCGCCACCCTGGCGGTGGGCCTCATGGCGCTGTGGCTGATCGTGTTCGGCGCGGGCCTCCTGCTGCTCGGCGTGCCGCCGGGCGGCGTCGAGGTCGCTCGCGCCGCGGGCTTCCTCGTCGTGGCGATCGCCTATGGCGGGGTGTGGCTGGCGGTGTCGATGCTGTTCTCCGTGATCTTCCGCTCGACCGCGACGTCGGCGCTCTGCGCGCTGGGCCTTTGGCTGTTCTTCTTCATCCTGTGGCCGATGGTGGCATCGTCGATCGCCATGAGCATGGCGCCGGTCCAGTTCACCAGCGCCGACGAGCTGCTCGGCTTCGAGCAGTTCGGCCAGGCCCTGATGCGGGTGTCGCCGGGCACGTTGTTCAGCGAGGCCGTCGCCGCCCTGCTCAATCCCGAAACGCGGGTGTTCGGCGATTTCTCGAACCTGTTCCTCGCCCGCTCGCGTGGAACCATTCCGAACGCGCCGCTGCCCTTCGACCAGAGCCTGCTGCTGATCTGGCCGCAGGTCACCGGCCTCGTTGCGGCGATGATCGTGCTGTTTGCCGCGGCCTACGTGATCTTCCAGCGTGAGGAAGTCCGCGCCTGAACGGGTGGACGACAGCGGCCGCCCTCAACAACGCCCATTGGTGCGACGCGGTCTGCCGCGCGCACGGTGCGCCCGGCCGCTTCCTCGGCCATAGCTGGGTCAATGCCCAGACCGTGCCGCGTTTCTATCCCAACGCAGTGACGCTGGCGTGCGGCGAGGCCGACCTTGCCGAACAGCGCACGGCGATCGAGATCCTGGCCCAGTCGAACCTGCCCGGTCGCTGGGCGGTAAAGGACAGCTTCAACACGCTCGATCTTTCGCGACGGGGCTTCGACGTGCTGTTCGAAGCCTCGTGGATCCGCAGCCTGATGCCGATCGACGGTCCGTCCTCGGACATCGTCTGGCAGCGCGAGGCCGAGGGCAAGGCGCTGCTGCCGTTCGGCGATCCGAACTTCGCCTTGTTCACCGGACGGCGCGGCTTCGCCATCGTGGCGGGCGGCATGCTCTATCGCAGCGAGGGCGTCGTCGGCCTGACGAATGTGGTGGCGGAAGCAGCCGATTCAGTCGCGGTGTGGCGGACTCTCAGCCTGCTGGCGGCCAAGACTTTTCCGCGGCTGCCGCTCGTCGGCTACGAGTCGGGCGCCGAGCTTCAGGCCGCGCTCGATGCCGGCTTCGAGATCGGCGATCCGCTGCGGGTCTGGGTGAAGTCCTCGGAATAGCCGCAGGCCTTCAACGCCGCGAGCATATGCGGGGGCGGCGGGGCGGTGACGTCGATGACGGGCTT
This sequence comes from Rhodospirillales bacterium, assembly GCA_947469635.1. GTDB lineage: Bacteria > Pseudomonadota > Alphaproteobacteria > Reyranellales > Reyranellaceae > Reyranella. The sequence continues at coordinate 5,592 of CANIRG010000173.1, forward strand.
GGTCTTCGACAGCGGCAGCACGATCCGGCGCGCGAGAAGGTGAAGCTGCTGGCCGGGCTCGACCGTGCCGTAGAGACGGTCGCCGATCACAGCGCAGCCGGCATGGGCGCAGTGCACGCGGATCTGGTGGGTGCGGCCGGTTTCGGGCGTCAGCTCCAGCCAGGTCATGCCGGGCGCGCGCCCGAGCGTGCGATAGCGCGTCACCGACGGCTGGCCCTTGGCCGACACCTTCACCGACCAGCCGGCCTTGGTGTTGAGCTTGAGCAGCGGCGAGTCGAACACTCCCTCATCGGTTGGCGGTGCACCGCGCACGATGGCCCAATAGGTCTTCTCGGTGTCGCGGCCGGAGAAGAGACGGCCGAGCTTGGCCAGCGCCTTGGGGTGGCGGCCCAGCACCAGCACGCCGGACGTGTCGGCATCGAGCCGGTGGGCGAGGGCAGGCGGACGCGGCAGGCCGAAGCGCAGCGCGTCGAAGCACTCCTCGAGATTGGGCGCCTTGCTGGGACCGGCATGGACCGCGAGGCCGGCCGGCTTGTCGATCACCAGGATCAGCCCGTCGCGATGAAGCACGCGGGCCTGGATCTCCTCGGGCGTGAGCGGTGGCGGCCGGTTCACAGCTCCGGCCATCGCGACAGCCAGTCCTCGCTCGCCTCATAGAGCGCCGCGGCGCGCAGCACCGATGCCTCGTCGCGGAAGCGGCCGACGATCTGCAGCCCGATCGGCAGGCCTTCGCTGTCGTAGCCCGAGCACAGGGTGATCGCGGGATGGCCGGTGATGTTGAAAGGCATGGTGTAGGGGAACCAGTTGCGCCTGAGCTCGCCCGCCTCGACGCCGTCGATGTCGATGGGATCGAACAGGTCCTGGTCGATCGGCAGGGCGGTGCGCGAGAGCGTCGGCGTCACCAGATAGTCGAAGCTCTCGAACCAGTGCTGGACCATGCGGAACAGGTCGGTGCGCTGGAACATGGCGCGCTGGTAGTCGGCGCCCGACCAATCGGCCGCCATCGCGACCTGGCGCACCAGCGACGGCGACATGCGGTTGTCGTCCCTCCGGATCATCTCGCCGAAGCGCGCCCGCCAGGTCGTATGGTTGATCACCTTCCACACCGGCTCCATGTCGGGCAGCGTCTCGGTGAGCTCGACCAGCTCGGCGCCAAGATCGCGCAGCCTGCCCAGCGCGCGTTCGAAGGAGGCGCGGACGTCCTTGGCGACCAGCGTGTTGCCGAGCGTGGCGCTGAACAGGATTCGCCTGCCCTCGAGATCGCCTTCGGCTCGGGCGGCGGAGACATAGTCCTTCGGCTCGACGCCGATCGACCAGGGATCCGATGGATGCGGCCCCGACATGACCCAGAGCATCAGCGCGGTATCCATCACCGTGCGCGTCATTGGCGTCACGTAGGTGTAGTTGCCGAAGGCGTCGGCCACCTGGCTGTGCGGGATGACGCCGTTGCTCTGCTTCAGCCCCACCATGCCGTTGGCGGCGGCAGGAATGCGTGTCGAGCCGCCGCCGTCGGTGGCGATGCCGACCGGCCCGATGCCCGAGGCGACCGCGACTGCCGCGCCGCCGCTCGACCCGCCCGACGTATGCTTTGCACTCCACGCGTTACGGGTGCGGCCGAACAGCGGCGCGTCGGTCAGCGCCTTGTGGCCGAACTCCGGCGTCGTGGTCTTGCCGAACAGGATCGCGCCGACCGCCTTCATGCGGGCGGCGCAGACGGCGTCCTCCTTCGGCACGTTGTCGGCGTGGAGCAGCGAGCCGAAGGTGGTGCGCACGCCAGCGGTGTTCACCAGATCCTTGGCGGCGAAGGGAATGCCGTGCAACGGCCCGCGCGCCTCGCCGCGCATCACCTCGCGCTCAGACACGCGCGCAGCCTCCATCGCCTGGTCGGCGATCAGCGTAATGAAGCAGTTCAGCTCGGGCTGGAGCCTCTCGGCCCGCGCCAGCACCGCCGTCATCAGCTCCACCGGCGAGACCTTGCGTGCCGCGATCTGCTCGCGAAGCGTCGAGGCGGGGAGGCGGCAGAGGTCGTCGGTCATTGCGACAAGCCTGAAGGCGCTTCAACCACACTCACCTCATCCTGAGGAGGTCGCGCAGCGACCGTCTCGAAGGATGGGCAACGCGCACCCCGCCTGTTGCCCATCCTTCGAGACGGCCCTTCGGGCCTCCTCAGGATGAGGGTGATACCGGGGCAAGCGCTGGTCACTTCAACAAGCCCCGCCCCGCGAGATTGCGCATCAGGGCCGAGACGCCGAACGTCCAGGGCGCGATCTTGTCGCAATGGTTCACCCGGTTGGTGAGCGTGCCGAGCTTGGGGGAGCGGATAGACACCAGGTCGCCCACCATATGGGTGAAGCCGATGCCGCCCGGCGTGCGCGTCTCGGTGGGCGCGAAGAGCGTGCCGGTCATCAGCACCATGCCGTCGGGATATTGATGCGTGCTGCCCATGGCGTGGGTGACGAGGTTCTCGGGATCGCGGCTGATCTTGGACAGGTCGCTGGCGCCGCGCAGGCGGAACTGGTCGGGTCCGGTCACTTCCAGCTCGACCTTGGCCTTGCGCACGTCGTCGATCGTGAAGCTCTCGTCGAACAGCCGCACGAAGGGCCCCAGCGCGCAGGAGGCGTTGTTGTCCTTGGCTATGCCCAGCAGGAGCGCGCTGCGGCCCTCCATGTCGCGCAGGTTGACGTCGTTGCCGAGCGTCGCGCCGACGATCTTGCCCAGGGCGTTGACGACCAGCGTCACCTCGGGCTCGGGATTGTTCCACTCGGAGTCCGACCGGATACCGATCTCGGCCCCGTAGCCGACGGCGGCCATGGCCGGCGCCTTGGTGAAGATCTCGGCATAGGGGCCGATGCCGACCTCGAGATAGGGCGACCAGGCACCTCGCGCCATCAGGCTCTTCTTCAGCGCCTCTGCCTCGGCTGAGCCTGGCTTGATGGTGGTGACATCGGCGCCAATGATCGAGTTGAGCTCGCCGCGCACGGTCTCGGCGCGCGCCGGATCGCCCTTGGCATGCTCCTCGATCAGCCGCTCCAGCAGGCTGACGGCAAAGGTGACGCCCGCGGCCTTGATGGCCTGCAGGTCGATCGGTGCCAGCAGGCTCGGGATCAGCTCCTCGAGCGTGCCGAGACGCTTGCCGCTGCTGCGCGCCAGCGTCACGGGATCGGCCGAATTGCACAGATCGGCGACCGTGGCCGCAGTCGCTGTGATGTCGAACACCCCGTCGGATCGCACCGCAACGACGCTTGGTCCGGCCAGCGTGCTGACGCGGCCGACCAATGTCCCGGTGTAACCATCTTCGGGAAGAATTTCCTGCGCTGAACCTGCCACTGGACGTCTCCGGCGCTTCGTTGCAGAAAAGGTGCGCCATTCCCCAGGAGAAATAAGATCATGGCCGCAGCGCGGATCAAAGGCGTTCTTTCGCCAGTCGTCACCCCCTTCAAGCGCGACCTCTCGCCCGACGTCGGCCGCTTCATCGCCCATTGCAAGTGGCTGCTCAGCCAGGATTGCGGGCTGGCCGTGTTCGGCACCAACTCCGAGGCCAATTCCATGTCGGCCGACGAGCGCATGGGCCTGCTGGAGGCCATCGTCTCGGCGGGTGTGCCGACCGACCGCATGATGCCGGGCACCGGCGCCTGCTCGATCAATGAATGCGCCAAGGTGAGCGCGCATGCCACCAAGCTCGGCGTCTCGGGCGTGCTGATGCTGCCGCCCTTCTATTACAAGGGCGTTCCCGAGGAGGGGCTGTTCCGCTTCTTCTCCGAGGTGGTGCAGCGTGTCGGCGACGACCGGCTGCGCGTCTATCTCTATCACATCCCGCCGGTGTCGGCGGTGCCGATCACCCACAAGCTCGTGGAGCGGCTGATGAAGGCCTACCCGAAGCAGATCGCCGGCATGAAGGACAGTTCCGACGACTGGGCGCACACCAAGAGCATGATCGAGGCCTTCGGCAAGGACGGGTTCGACGTCTTCTCGGGCAACGAGAAGCCGCTGATCGAGAACATCAAGGCGGGCGGCGTCGGCGTCATCAGCGCGACGGCCAACATCAATCCCGGCAAGATCGCCGAGACCTACAGGAAGTGGCAGACGCCCGAGGGTGAGAAGCTGCAGGCCTGGATCAACGAGGTCCGCGGCGTCATGCAGGGCTATGTGATGATCCCCGGCCTGAAATACTGCATCGCCCACTACGGTGACGACTCGGCCTGGACGCCGGTCCGTCCGCCGCTTGTGGAGACCGCCGAGGCCCAGGGCAAGGACATGATCGCCAAGCTCGACAAGCTGGGCTTCACCATGCCCGGCCTCAAGCAGGCGATGGCCGTCGCGGCCGAATGATCTCATCGTTGGGCGCGCGCCACCCAAGTGGCGCGCGCCCAGCGACAACGCCTGTCCGCTAGAATCGAACGATATCGGCGCCGCAAGCCGCCAGCTTTTCCGTCATCCGGTCATAGCCGCGATCCAGATGATCGAGGCCATCGAGGGTGGTTTTTCCCGTCGCTCCCAAGCCGGCGATGACGAGCGCCGCCGCGGCGCGCACGTCGGTGCAGGTGACGTTGCCGCCGCGCAGGCGCGCGACGCCACGGATCCGCGCCGTTCGGCCGTGAACGGCGATATCGGCACCCATCTTGCGCAGCTCGTCGACGTGCCGGAAGCGCTGCTCGAAGATCGTCTCGCTGACGGTGCTGACGCCGCTCGCCGTCGCGAGGAGCGCCATGGCCGGCGACTGCAGGTCCGTTGCAAAGCCCGGGTAGGGACCCGTGACGAGATCGATCCCCGCCAGGCCGCTGCTCGCCCGGCGTGCGACCACGCCGCCGTCGACGTCGCGCAGCTCCACACCGGCAGCGTCGAGCAGCGGCGCCGCCACGCCGAGAAGCTCGACCCGGGCATGCGGCAGGCTGAGCTCGCCGTCCGTGATCGCGGCGGCGCAGGCCAGCGTGCCGAGCTCGATGCGATCCGGCAGGACCGCATGGATCGCGCCGGCGAGCGGCAGCCCACCTTCGATGGTGAGCACATGGCTGCCGACACCGTCGATCCTGGCGCCCATCGAGATCAGGCAGGCCGCCAGATCGGCGATCTCGGGCTCGCGCGCGGCATTGCGGATCCTCGTCGTGCCCTTGGCCGAGACGGCGGCCAGCAGCAGATTCTCCGTGGCGCCAACCGATGGCAGCGGCAGCAGGATGTCGGCGCCGCGCAGGCCGCCGTGCGCCGTGGCCTCGATCACACCCCCTGCCAACTCCACCGTCGCGCCCATGGCACGCAGGCCCGTGACGTGGAAGTCGATGCCGCGCAGCCCGATGGCGTCGCCGCCCGGCATGGGCAATCGGGCCTCGCCGCACCGCGCCAGCAAGGCGCCCAGCAGCAGGACCGAGGCGCGCATGCGCGTCACCAGCTCGGGGTCGATGCGCCCGGGCTGGACCCGATCGGCCGAGAGGGTGACGGAGAGGCCTGCGCCGGTCGCTGACCAGTGCATCTCGCAGCCGAGTTTCTGCAGGAGCGCCGCCAGCACGGCGACGTCGAGCGTCGCCGGCACATTGCGCAAGGTGACGAGATGCGGCGTGAGCAGAGCCGACACCATCAGCGGCAGCACGGCATTCTTCGCCCCGCTGATCGGATAGGTGCCGATCAGCGGCCGGCCGCCGCGAACGACAAGCGTGCGGCCAGTGCTGAGTCGCCACCAGGGGGCCGCCTTCAGAAGGGGCGATTTGTCGGGTGTCATGGGGCGCGAACTACTTCAGAGGGTTGTTCCAACGCAGATTGGGAAACCGCGCAAAGTCGGAGTCTGTGCTTTGCACTTCCAGGCCATGTTCGATCGCCAATGCCGCGATATGAGCATCGGTGACGAGATTGCCCTGAATGCCGGGTGCCGCAAGGAGATTATCCAGTATTTCGCCATGGTGATCGCCTGGGCTCGGTATCCAGACTGCCGGACATTCCAGCCAAGTGCGGACTTGGGTCCTCGCTGCCGCCATGCTCGCCGGGCGCGGTTCGTGATGATGCGGACGAAAGCCAAAAAGCACGTCCACGACAGACCGACACGTGGAGCTTCGTTGAGTTGCCCATCCGGCCAGGAGCGAGCAGCGGCGTGCTGGAGGCTGTTGCTGTCGACCGTGTAAATCAGGATGTTGGCATCTACCGATATCACTTGAAATCATCGCCCTCGATGATCGCCAGGACCTCCGCGATGTTGTCCAAGCTCCCCACGCAGGAGCCTCCGAGCGATAGGGGCTTTGTCCTCGACCTTGGGCGCGATCGCGGCTTTTCCTCCATCGTCTTCAGGCCCTCTCGGAGGGCCTCGTTCACGACATCCTTGAAACGTGCGTCACGACGCTGCTGCACGCGCTTCAGTTGAGCAGCGACATCGGGATCGGGGTCAACGTGGTTCTCATCCGTCACATCATAAATGGGTTGATGTTTTGATGTCCCATCTCACGGGATTGACATAGGTAGTGGCCGAACTCTATAAAATCCGCATGACCACGAACCTGCTCCAGAACGGTTGGTATTTTACGTCGCTCACATAGGCGGCGCGAAGGGTCATGACCTAACGAAGCCGCCGCATCCCGGCGGCTTCTGAGTTTCTGGAACAGGCCTCCGGGCTGCGGCGGGACCGCTAACGGA
>CANIRG010000174.1 GCA_947469635.1 Rhodospirillales bacterium
AGGAGACTGCCTGGACGAACTGCGCTCGACCCTGCTGACCTCAGGATCATCATTCACATCGTTGGTTTCGATTTGGTTCATGCTCGACTTCATCATGAATGCCTCCGGTTGGACAAATCGGTGTCCAAAAAATCCGGGGGCAGCTCACGACGTCCTGCTGGGAATGGATGTCATCAGCCATGGGTCGCTGAAGATCGAAGGTAACGGACAGTTCAGCTTCTCGATCTAGGATCCAGCTCTGGAATATGAGCGAGCTGAAGGCCCACGGTCGTCAGGGGTAGCCTCTTGCACAACGGCACCTCATATCGCTCATACCTATCTACATCGCGCCTCGGCTTGACTGCCTAACCCTCGCCGCCTAGGTTCCGCGCCCTTTTCACAAAGCGGCGGGCGGCATGCCCCAAATCCTGGTTGAAGGACTGGCCAAGTCCTACCGTGTCGCCGAGCGGGCGCCGGGGCTGGGCGGCGCTGTGAGGGGGCTGTTCCGGCGGCGGTGGCGGGAGGTGAAGGCGCTGGTCGACCTTTCCTTCAGCCTCGAGGCCGGCGAGCTGCTGGCCTTCATCGGGCCGAACGGCGCGGGCAAGTCCACCACTGTCAAGATCCTCTCGGGCATCCTGCGGCCCACCAGCGGGCGGGTCGAGGTGGGCGGGCTCGTGCCCTACGAGGATCGCTTGCGGCACGTCGCTCGCATCGGCGTGGTCTTCGGCCAGCGCAGCCAGCTGTGGTGGGACCTGCCCGTGCTCGACGGCTTCGATCTGCTGGCCGATATCTATCGCGTGCCGCCCGACCGCTATCGTGCGCGGCGCGACGAGCTGGTCGCCATGCTGCGGCTCGAACCGCTGCTGGCCCAGCCGGTCCGCCAGCTTTCGCTCGGCCAGCGCATGCGGGCGGAGTTCGCCGCGGCACTGTTGCACGACCCCGAGGTCCTGTTCCTCGACGAGCCCACGATCGGTCTCGATGCGCCGGCCAAGCTTGCCGTCCGCGAATTCGTGAAACGCCTCAACCGCGAGCGCGGCGTCACGGTGCTGCTGACGACCCACGACATGCACGATGTCGAGGCGCTGGCTGAGCGCGTCATCGTCATCGGCCAGGGGCGCCTGCTCGCCGACAGCTCGCTCGATGCCTTGCGCGCCGGCGTCTTCGCCGAGCGGCGGCTCTGGGTCGACTTCACCGAGGAAGCGCCCGCCCTCGATATTCCGGGCGTGCAGGTGAGGGCGCGGACCGGCCGCTCGCTCGAGCTTGCGTTCGACCCGGCGAAGATTCCGGCGGCGCAGCTGATCGCTTCAATCGCCGCCGCGCACGCCGTCGAGGATATCCATGTCGACGAGCCCGCGATCGAGGAGGTGATCGCGCGCTTCTACGACCTGCACGATTCCAGCGAGGCGTGAGCATGAGCGCCGCGCTCCGCCCCTATGCCGCGGCCTTCCGCGCGCGCTTCCTGCTGATGCTGCAGTATCGCGTCGCCGCGCTGGCGGGCTTCGCGACGCAATGCTGGTGGGGCGCCATCAAGATCATGGTCTACGCGGCGTTCTACGAATCGGCCGGCGCCGCGGCGCCAATCAGCCTGCCCAACATCGTCACCTACACCTGGCTGGGGCAGGCCTTCCTGGCGCTGCTGCCGTGGCTCGCCGATCCGGAGGTCGGCGCGTCGATCCGCACCGGCGGCGTGGGCTACGACCGGCTGCGGCCGATCGATGCCTATGGCTATTGGTATGCCCGCACCCTGGGCTGGATCGCAGCCCGCGCCCTGCCGCGCGCCGTGCTGATGCTGCTGGCGGCCGGCGTCGTGCTGCCGCTCGTCGGGCTGGAGGCGTGGGCGTGGCAGCCGCCGGCGGGGCCGGAAGCGGTCGCGCTCTTCGTTCCCGCCTTCGTTCTCATGATCCTGCTCGCCGTCGCCGTGCTGATGCTGGCCAACGTGGTCGTGGCCGCGAGCCTGAACGAGCGCGGCGTCAACGCCATCCTGATGCCGACGGTCGTCGTCTTCTCCGGCAGCCTGGTGCCGCTCGATTTCTTTCCCGACGCCATGCGGCCCTTCCTGCATCTCCAGCCTCTCGCCGGCCTGGTCGATATTCCCTTCCGCATCTACTTCGCCGATCTCCGCGGCGCGGCGGCGCTGCAGGGCCTGGCTTTGCAGGCGGGATGGATCGTGGTGCTGGTGGCGCTCGGCCGCGTCGCCATGGCGCGCATGATGCGCCACCTCGAGATGCAGGGTGGCTGACGCATGAACGCGCTCCGCCTCTATTTCCGCTACGTCGGCGCCTCGATCCGCGCCCAGGCGCAGTATCCGGCGGCGACCCTGCTTCTCACGATGGGCCATATCGGCGCGACGGCGATCGAGATCCTGGGCGTGTTCGCGCTCTTTCATCGCTTCGGCGAGATCAAGGGCTGGACCTTTGGCGAGGTGGCGCTGTTCTACGCGCTGATCAACATCACCTTTTCGCTGGCCGACCTGCTGACGCGCGGCTTCGACGTGTTCGGCACCGACTTCGTGCGCACCGGCGCGTTCGACCGCGTGCTGCTGCGGCCGCGCTCGGCGACGCTGCAGCTCATCGGCCACGAGATCCGCCTCTCGCGCCTCGGCCGGCTGCTGCAGGGCCTCGCCGTGCTGGCCGTCGCCACGCGGCTCGCGCCCATCGAATGGGACGCCGCCGCCGTGGCGATCGCCGTCTGGGCCGTAACAGGCGGCGTGGCACTGTTTGCGGGCATCCTGGTGCTGCAGGCGACGCTGGCCTTCTGGACCGTGGAGAGCCTGGAGGTCGTGAACGTGCTCACCTACGGCGGCGTCCAGGCGGCGCAGTATCCGCTCGACATCTACGCCGGCTGGTTCCGTCGCGTGCTGACCTTCGGCATACCGCTGGCCTGCGTCGCCTACTATCCGGTGCTCGCCATCCTGAAGCGGCCCGACCCGCTGGGCGCGCCCGACTGGCTGCTGCCGCTGACGCCGCTGGCCGGGTTCGCCTTCCTGGCGCTCTCCTTCGTCGCCTGGCGTGCCGGCATGGCCCGCTATGCCTCGACGGGGAGCTGAATCGCGACGCAACCCAATCGCCTCGTGCTGCGTTGACACCTCTGTCGCGGAGGGGAGATATTTCGCGGCCAACAATACCGCGGCCGGCACCTCCTTAATGGGCGGGGCGATCCGGCCACCCATCCTCGAATAGCCGCTCTTGGGCGGCTTTTTTCATGTGCGGTATCCTATTACCTCAGACGAGGGCGTGGCGGGAAAGTGGGAAACGGCCGCGAAACCCTTATGCTATCGGCATCGAAGGTTTCCCACCCTGGTGGGAAGAAGCGGGAAACGGGGGATACCGACATGACGCATCCGACGGACGGCAGCTGCATCTTCTGCAAGATCGTGGCGGACCAGATCCCCTGCTTCAAGCTCCTCGAGGACGAGGCCACGATCGCCTTCATGGACATCAACCCCGTCAATCCCGGCCATGCGCTGTCCGTCGCCAAGGGCCATTGGCCCACCGTCGACGTCATCCCGCCGGAGGTGCTGGGGGCGGTGGCCAGGACCGCGCAGCGGGTCGCCAAGGCGGTGATCACGGAGCTGAAGCCCAACGGCGTCAACCTGCTGCAGGCCAATGGCGAGGGGGCGGGGCAGAGCGTGCCGCATCTGCACATCCACATCATGCCGCGCCTGCCCAACGACGGCGTGGCGCTCAACTGGGGCTACAAGCCCGGCAACAAGGACGAGATCGAGGCGATCTACAAGAAGCTGAAGGCGGCGCTGTAGCGCGTCAGGCCGCGGCGGCGCGGGTGGGCGAGGCGCTGAACCATTCGCGTTCGTCGTTGCGGAACTGCTCGCGCACATAGTCGATCACGGTGCGGATGCGCATGCCCTTGTTGGTCTCCTTGTGGCTGACCAGCCAGATGTCGCGCAGGATGCCGAGGTCGATCGGCACGGGCACCAGGCTCGAGATCCTGGTGACGTAGTCGGGGAACACCGAGATGCCGTAGCCCACGGATACCGCCTCGAGCGCGGCGTAGGAGGAGTTGGTGCGCAGCACCACGCTCGGGCTGCGCTCGACGATCTCGCTCCACGGCTTCATCGCCGGCAGGCCGTGCAGCACCGTGTGGTCGACGATCTGGTGGTCGCGCAGCTCATCGAGCGTCCGCGGCTGGCCGTGCTGCTCGATGTAGGAGGGCGCGGCGAACGCCGACATGGTGAACTGGCCGACCCTTGCCGCGACCAGCTGGTTGGAGGTCGGACGGAAGAAGCGGATGGCGAGATCGGCTTGGCGCGTGGCGAGGTCGAGCACCTGGTCGCCTGCCACCACCTGCACGATGATGTCGGGATGGGAACGGCGCAGCCGGGCGAGGCGCGGCACCAGCCAGTGCGCCGCCAGCCCTTCGGTCGCGGCGATGCGCACGACGCCCGACATCTCGCGGTCGAGCCCGGCCAGGTGCCGCTCGATCGCGGTGGCATTCGACAGCATCGATTCGGCCTGCACCAGCACGCCGCGCGCGGCCGGCGTCACCTCCATGCCGTGTCGATGGCGGTCGAACAGCTTGGCACCGAGGCGGCGCTTCAGCGCCTGGATGCGTCGGCCGACCGTCGTCTGCTTGGTGTTGAGCTGGGTCGCCGCGGCGCTGAAGCTGCCGGTCTTGGCGACGGCCAGGAAGAAACGGACGTCGTCCCAATCGCCGAGAATGTTCGGCACTTTGCTCTTGCGGGCGGGAGGCGTGACCATCGGTGGAAATCCAAATTGACCAGTGCCGGAACGACAATCGTTGCAAATGTGGCGCCAGTCGAAGCTTACTCGAGCGAACCCGATGGCCCAGTCTTATACCATTGATTGTATGGTGTCTTTTTATGCCATTCTACGAGGGTATTAGCCGGTCTTCTCAACATGCGGCTCGATCCTGGCAGCATGCATCTAGTCCACATTTTCGTTGGCCAATCAATCGCTGGTGGTTTCGCCGATCGACGCCGAGCAAACGAGGCGGGGCAGGCTCCGCCGTCATGTGCGCAGTCCCTCGACGCGCACGGCGGCTTTCGTCGGCCTGCTTTCCTATCTGAGCTATGCGCATGCGCACGGCGGTTGGGCTAACCCGGCGCTGATCGGCGTGTCACTGTTCGTGGGGGCTTTCCTTCCGAGCTACGCCAGGCTCGGCAACAAGGCCGAGCTGTGGGCCAACGACCGCTTCGGCTTCGTTAGTGCTGGCAGGCTGGCGCGAGTGCTTCCGCAGTATGCGTTCAATCTGGCAGTGTTCTGGATCATGCAGTGGGGAGGGGCGCTCAATCCGGTGGGCATGGCGTCGGTCGGCGGCGTGGCCGGGGCCGCGCTCGTCACCACGCTCGCCTCGCAGGGCAGCCAGTACGTGGGCCTCTTCCTCTTCCGGCGCGGCATCGGCGATGCCGATCGCAATGTGCTGATCGGCGCGTCGATCAGCGTCGTCCTCGCGGCGCTGGGCACCGCCGGCGTTGCCGGGGCGCGCGAGGCGTTCCTCGTATCGGGCGTCCTGCTGGGTGGCGTCCTGTTCGGTGTCGGCCTGCTGTCCGACATCCGCTCGGTCACCGCACCGAGCGGCGGCATCGGCCTGTTCTTCGGCACCTTCAATCCCTTCCACCTCTCGCATCTCGAGATCGTGCGGCGCGCCATCGAGGAACGCCGGCTCGACAAGGTCGTCATCCATCCCACCCTCGTGCCGCGACTTCATGCCGATGCCTTCCGCAAGGGCCAGCTGCGTGTCGCGCGCCTGGAGGATGGCTTCCAGATCTACGAGACCACCGACAAGGCCGATGTCAACGTCGACTACTTCCCCTCCGGCCGCATGTTCCTGCCGCCCGAGACGCGCAAGGTGCTGATCGAGCTGGCGTTGGACGAGGCAGGGCTTTCGAGCAAGGTCGAGGTCGCCTTCTTCCGCGAGATCTACGACCGCGAGGGTTTCCCCGGCGTCATCGCCGAGATCAGGCGGCGCCATCCCGGCGTGCGCCTGCACGGGCTGCACGGCAGCGACATCGGCGGCATGGCGGTGCGCCAGATCCATGACGAGGCGGGCGGGATCTATCCGTGGCGCATCCTGCGTCGCGACGAGGTTTCCGCGACCTCTATCCGGCGCGGCGCCAGGGGCATGACGGCAGGTGTGGTGGCCGACGTGCTGGCGCAGATTTCGTCCGGCCTTCCGGCGGTGACGGCAGGAGGCCGCCGCTTCCGCAACGACAACGGGGTACTGACCGAGGGGGACTAGCATGGCCGTCCAGCAGCAGCCGGCGGGCGCGTCGAACCGGCCCGCCGTCACCATCAAGCTCGCGTCCGACGCCGACGAGCTCATGCAATGCCATGCGCTGCGCTCCGCCGTCTATATCGGCGAGCAGCAGTGCCCCTACAGGGAGGAGTTCGACGGCAACGACTTCACCGCGAGCCACCTCCTCCTTCATGTCGACGGCGAGCCCGCCGCCTGCATGCGGCTGCGCTGGTTCGGCAGCTTCGTGAAGTTCGAGCGCGCGGCGATCCTCAGGCGCTATCGCTCGATGGGTCTGTTCTTCCCCTTCATCGATTGGGCCAAGGGCTTCGCCCGCGCCAAGGGCTTCTCCAGGGTCTACCTCCATTCGCAGCATCGTCTATGGCCGATCATGGAGCGCGCGGGCTTCCGCCGGGTCGACGATCGCGTCTTTCATTTCTCCGATCACGCATACGGCGCCTTCACCTGCGACCTCGCCGCGGATCCGCAAGAGGCGCCGTCGATGCGGAGCGATCCACTGGTGCTCAACCGGCCGGAGGACCGGATGGATATGCCGGGCATCCTGGAGGAATCGGCGGAGCGCGGCGCGACCAACCCGCATGCGGCCTGGGCCGAGCGTCGGGTGAGCTGAAGGGACGTGACATGAACACTACCGCGGGATCGATCGGCGGCGCGGCGGTGACCACCAAGGTCGCCATGAAGATGGAAGACACGATGCAGGCCTTCGCGGTGCGCGCGGCCTGCTTCATCGGCGAGCTCGACATGCCCTATTCGGAGGAGTTCGACGGCCACGATTTCGGCGCCACGCACGTCATCGCCCATGTCGGCGACGAGCCGGCGGGGGCGGTGCGCGTGCGCTGGTTCCGGTCCTTCGCCATGCCGGAGCGGCTGGCGGTGCTGCAGCGTTTCCGCGGCCACGATATCGGCCGGCTCCTGCTCGAACACTGCCGCGCGATGGCGGCGACCCGTGGGTGCAACCTGCTCCATGTCCAGGTGCTGCCGTCCGGCACGGCCTATTGGGAGAAACAGGGCTGGCGCCGCCTCGAACCTGCGGAGGCCGACGTCGCGGCCAGGCGGATGGTCGCCATGGTGAAGGTAGTCGACCCGTCCAAGCCGCTTGCCGAAATGGAGGAGGCCGACGCGGTTGTGCTCCGACGCGAGCAACAGCTCGACGCATCGGGCCTGCCGCTCGGTACGGTCACGAACTAGTTACGCGATGCGGGACGCGGGGAAAGACGTCGATGATGTTCGCGGCTATGCTTGGCCTGCTCTGGGGAGAGCGATCCGGCGGGTGACGCCGCCGGGACGAATGGGCGCGAAGAGATGGGGGAGAGCCATGACTGTGTTCGAGATCGTCGTCGAGCCGAACGTCCGGCGCCGGCGGGGGCGCCGGGCCTTATCCGGCAAGAAGCGGGTCGCGGCATTGTTTCGGGTGTGGCACGGCGTGCGCGACCTGATCGACGAGGCCGAGCAGCTCGGGGACGGCGAGCTGGTTCACTTCCTGTCGGTGACCCAGCTCATGGTCGAGGAGAAGGCGGCCGCGCTCACGCCGGGCGCCGCGGTCTTCGACACCACCGACACGAGCCTGCCGAATTAGCTGGGGCCGCGTCAGTCAAGTGACGCGTTCTTCCTCGCTTCACCAAAGACGCGCGACGGAGTCGTGCGCGCCCAGCGAACTACCTACTTATGCCGCGGATCGAGCGCGTCGCGCAGGCCGTCGCCGAGAAGATTGAACGACAGCACGGCGAAGAAGATCGCGAAGCCCGGCCAGAAGGCCATCCAGGGCGCCTGGGCGATGAAGCGTTGCGCGGCGTTCAGCATGCTTCCCCATGACGGGGCGGGCGGTTGCTGGCCGAGGCCGAGGAAGGAGAGCGCTGCCTCCGCGATGATCGCGCCGGCGATGGCGAGGCTCGCCTGCACCAGCAGCGGCGGCACGATGTTGGGCAGGACGTGACGCAGCGCGATGCGCCAGTGCGGGTTTCCCACCGCGCGTGCAGCTTCGACGTAATCCTCGACCTTGGCGGCGATCGTCTGGCCGCGCGTGAGGCGGATGAACACCGGCGTGGCGGTGACGCCGATGGCGATCATCGCATTGCCGAGGCTGGGGCCGAGGAAGGCCGCCAGCACGATCGCCAGGATGAGGAAGGGGATGGCGAGCATGGCGTCGACCATGCGCGACAGGATGGCGTCGACCCAGCCGCCGGCATAGCCCGCCAGCAATCCCAGCGGCACGCCGGCGCCGACGGCGATGCCGACCGACACCAGCCCGGCGCTGAGCGAGGCGCGGGCGCCGAAGATGATGCGGGAGAGGATGTCGCGGCCGACCTCGTCGGTGCCGAGCCAATGCGCCCATGTCGGCGGCTTGCGCACGAGGCTCCAGCTCGTGGCCGCGGGATCGTAGGGCGCGATCCAGGGGGCGAACACAGCGACCAGGATCAGCAGCACGACCACGACCAGCGCCGCCATGGCGCCCTTGCGCCGCCGCAGCCGCCGCCAGCCACGCGCCCAGGGATTCTCCTCGCGGCTCTGCTCGCCGGCGCTGGGAAGAGGAAGCGTCGTGACGGTCATCCGCGCAACCTGGGATTCACCAGCACATAGGCCACGTCGGCCAGCAGGTTCAACAGGATGTAGACGGTAGCGGTCACCAGCACGACGCCCTGCACCACGGCATAGTCGCGGTTGAACACCGAATCGATGATCAGCTTGCCGAAGCCGGGGATGGTGAAGATCTGCTCCGTCAGCACCGCGCCCGACAGCAGCGTGCCGAAGTCGAGGGCGAGCAGGGTGATGACCGGCGTCATGGCGTTGCGCAGCGCGTGCTTCAGCACGACGCGGCCTTCATGCAGGCCCTTGGCACGCGCCGTTCGCACATAGTCCGCGCCCATCGCCTGCAGCATCGCCGAGCGGGTGTGGCGCATCAGGACGGCGGCCAGCGCATTGCCCAGCACGAAGGCCGGCATGATCGTGGTGGCGAGGCTCATCTGCCAGTTCTCGCGCGGGCTCACGTAGCCCGACGCCGGCAGCCAGCCCAGCGTCACCGAGAACAGGAAGATCATCAGGATGCCCAGCCAGAAGTTGGGCGTGCTCAATCCCCACAGCGCGAACAGGTTGGCGCCGTAGTCCCACAGCGTCTCCTTCTTCACCGCCGAGACGATGCCGGCGGGGATGCCGATGCAGATCGCCACCAGCAGCGCCATGGCGGCGAGCTGCAGCGTCACCGGCAGCTTCTGGATCACCAGATCGCGCACCGAGCTCTTGAGCCGCATCGATTCGCCGAGGTTGCCGCTCAGCACGCCCTTCATCCAGAAGACGTATTGCACCGGTACCGGCTGATCGAGCCCGTACTGCTCGCGGATCTCGGCCAGCACCTTGGGATCGCGCTCCTCGCCCGCCATGATCAGCGCCGGGTCGCCCGGCAGCAGCTGCTGCAGGCCGAAGATCAGCATCGACACCAGGATCAGCGTCGGGATGATCTGCAGCAGCCGCTGGGTGAGGAAGGTGAGCATTTCCTAGTTCCTCCCCTTCGCGAGCTTCGCGAAGGGGAAGTGTCGGCGTCTTACGCCGACGGAGGGGTCATGAGCGCCAAATCGCGCTTCTGACCCCTCCGTCGCCGTATGACGGCGCCACCTCCCCGCGCTGCGCGCAGGGAGGACGGGCTTAGAGGGGGAGCGCATCACTTGAGCTTGAGGCCGATGACGCGCACCAGCCCGTCGGGGATCTGCTTATACCCCTCGAGCCTGTCGCTGTGCGCCACCAGCACCTGCACGTGATAGAGATACTTGATCGAGCCTTCTGCGAGATACTTGGCCGCGACCTTCTCGTAGGCCTTCTTGCGCTCGGCCGGATCGCTCTTCAGCCGCGCCTCGTTGTGCGCGGCGTCGACCGCCGGGTCGCAATAGCCGCTGTTGTTCTGCGGCGAATTGCAGGTGTGGAAGGAATAGGCGTTGCCGTCGGGATCGCTGCGGCCGCTCCAGCCGATCAGGAAGAGCTGGTACTCGCCGTCCTCGGCCTGCTTGAGCGAGGTCGCGAACTCGGTGACGCGGATCTTGAGGTCGAAGCCGGCTTCCGCCGCCATCGACTGCACGACCTCGGCGACGGCGCGGGTCTCCGAGCCGTTCGGCACCATGAAGTCGAGCGCCAGCGGCGTCGTGACGCCCGCCTCCTTCAAGAGCGCCTTGGCCTTGGCGACGTCGCGCTTGGGCACCGGGAGGCCGGCGTGATAGTAGGGATTTTGCGGGCTGATCCACTGGTTGCCCGGCACGAACTCGCCGTTGAACACCACCTGGTTCAGCGCCTCGCGGTCGATGGCGAGGTCGAGGGCCTGGCGCACGCGCGCATCCTTGCCCAGCGGCCCGCCCGCCTTGGCGCCGTTGGAGATGTTGATGGTGATGCCGACATAGCCCAGCGACACCGCCTTGCTGAGCTTGAGCTTGGGATTGTCGCGCACCGTCTTGATGTCGGTGGCGAGCACGCGCTCGATCAGGTCGAGGCCGCCCGACCGCAGGTTGGCCAGGCGAACCGTGCCGTCGACGATCGGCAGGTAGGTGATCTTGTCGATGAAGACCTGGTCCTTGTTCCAGTAGTCGGCGAATTTCTCGACGACGATACGGTCCTGCTGCACGCGCTCGACGAACTTGTAGGGGCCCGCGCACACCGGCTTGAGGCCGAACTTGTCGCCGGCAGCCTCGGCCGCCTTGGGCGAAACCATCATGCCGGCGCGATCGGTGAGCTGGGCCAGCAGCGGCGAGAACGGCGCCTTGAGGTTGAGCTTGATGGTGAGCGGATCGACGACGTCGACCGAATCAACGGAGGCGATCTCGGCCTTGCGGAACGAGCCCTTCATGTTGAGGTGACGGTCGAGGCTGTATTTGGCGGCCGTCGCGTCGAAGGCCTCGCCGTCATGGAACTTCACGCCCGGACGCAGCTTGATGGTGACGGTCTTGCCGTCGGCCGAGGTCTCGTGGCTCAGGCCGAGCTGCGGCACCACGTTCAGCTTCTCGTCGATGTCGAACAGCTTGTCGCAGATCGAGGCGAAGACGATGCGGCCGACATAGGTGCGGGCGAGCGAGGGGTCCATGACGTCGGGATCCTCGGCGAGGCCGATGCGCAGGTTGGTCTGCGCCGACGCGCCGCCGGCGAATGTCGCCGCCAGTGCCGCCGAGACGGCGAGCGATGCGAAAATCTTCTTCATGTTTCCTCCACTGTCGAAACGAATGCCGCCTGAAGGCGGTCCAGCCTTATGCGATCGTCACCCTGGCCGCGCGCCGCGATCGGCGGCGTGGGCGGGAATTCGGGCCACCACGGGCAGGCCGTAGCATGTCCCGTGCCGTCATCGGCGAGCATAGGCACGTCGCGCCGGCACGAGTCGCGCGCGTAGCGGCAGCGCGTATGGAAATGGCAGCCGGCGGGCGGGTTGAAGGCGCTGGGCAGGTCGCCCTCCAGCAACGCACGCTCGCGCACGATCGTGGGATCGGGCAAGGGCACCGCCGACAGGAGAGCGCGCGTGTAGGGGTGGCGCGGGTTCTTGAACAATTCCTCGGTCGTCGCCGTCTCCACGATCTTGCCGAGGTACATTACGGCGATGCGATCGGCGATGTGCTTCACGACTGCGAGATCGTGGCTGATGAAGATGTAGGCGAGGCCGAAGCGCCGCTGCAGCTCGCGCATCAGGTTGATGACCTGCGCCTGGATCGACACGTCGAGCGCCGACACCGGCTCGTCGGCCACGATCAGCCGCGGCTCGACGGCGAGCGCGCGGGCGATGGCGATGCGCTGGCGCTGGCCGCCGGAGAATTCGTGCGGATAGCGCCGGGCATGGTCGGGCCTGAGGCCCACCAGCTCCAGCAGCTCGGCGATGCGGTCGCGGCGCTGGGCGTCGTTGCCCACGAGATGGTGCAGCCGCAGCGGCTCGCCCAGCATGGCGCCCACGCTCATGCGCGGATTGAGGCTGGCGTAGGGGTCCTGGAAGATCACCTGCAGGCGCGAGCGGCGGGAGCGCATCGCCGA
>CANIRG010000175.1 GCA_947469635.1 Rhodospirillales bacterium
AACAGCTTGAGCGGGTTTGCCTTCACATAGGCGATCAGCTCGGCGACATCCTTGACCGGCAGCGAGGGGTTGATCACCAGCACGTTGGGCTGGAAGGCGAAGAGGCAGATCGGGTCGAGATCCTTGTCGGGATCGAACGACATCTCGCGGTACAGGATCTTGTTGTAGGCGAGCACGCCCGGGGCCGACACGAGGAAAGTGTAGCCGTCGGGCTGTGCGATCGCCACCGCGGCACCGCCGAGATTGCCGCCGGCGCCGCCCTTGTTCTCGACCACGCACGGGGTCTTCAGCTCGACCACGAGCTCCTCGCAGAGCATGCGGGTGAGCACGTCGGTGGCTCCGCCCGCGGCGAAGGGCACCACGAAATGGATGGGCTTGGCCGGCCATTGCTGCGCCGTGGCGCTCGTGGCCAGGGCAACGACGGAGAGGAGAAAGGCGGCGAGATGCTTCATGTGGCTGCCCCAAGCGAAAAACGCGCCAGATATGCCATGTCGGCCATGGGATCGGGTCCGGCGAAGGTTAGCACGAGGTCGGTGACTCCGGTGGCATCGTAGGCGGCGATGCGGCGGAGGCAATCCTCCCCGGTGCCGGTGACCGAGAAGGCCTCGACGAAGCGCTGGTCGATCGCCGCTTCGGGCGACACACCGGTCTGCAGCCGTACGATCGTGGCGGCGAAGTCGGCTTCCGGAATGCCGCTGCGGTCGATCAGGCTCGTCTTGGCGGCGGGCACTTTCTGGCCGAGCGCCCAGAAGGTCCGCAGCATGCCGGCGAGCACCGGCTTGATCGCGGCGAACGCCTGGTCGCGATCCGCCATCGCGATGCAAGGAGCATACTGGACGATCCGCGTTCCCGCGCGCAGGGAGGTCGCGGCATGGGTCGCGAAGCCCGGCGGGCACATGTTCGACACCATCAGCCCGTCGGCGATCCGGCCGCAAAGCGCCAGCGCCTTGGGGCCGCGGGCCGCCATGAGCAGGGGGAAGTCGGGCCGGGAGGGCCGGTAGCTGAGCTTTGCGTCCTCGACGGCGAACACCGAGCCCTTGTAGGTGACGCTCTCGCCCCGCAGCAGGCCGCGTACGATATGGAAAGTGTCGGCGAGCGCGCCGAGCGGGCGGCTGTTGTCGATCCCCAGGCGCTTGATGGGGGCGGCGATCCCCGAGCCGATGCCGAGCGCCGCCCGGCCTTGCGCCAGCTCGTCGAGCGCGCCGATCTCCATCGCGATCTGGGCCGGATGGCGCAGGTAGGGGTTCCACACGCCGATGCCGATCTCCAGGCGTCGCGTGGCGGCGGCGCAGGCGGCGGCGGCCGGCATGATGCCGCGCTCGAACGGGTTCTCGGCGAACCACACCGAGGCATATCCGTTCGCCTCGGCCGCGGCGGCGAGCTCGACGCAGCGTCGCGGATCGAGGCCGCCATGAAGCCGAAGTCCCAGTCTCGGCATGCCTGATCACCCCTCAATCAGTGGTCGCTGGGCCCTCTATCCCACGTCGCGGAACCCCTCGGCCACTTCGACGTTCACGGCCGGGGGCAACAATTTGGGCTTTCGGTTGAAGACGTCAGAATCGACAATCGATCGGCCTGTTTCCATCCGAGGTCGCATCATCGTCCTGCTGTCGGTGTTCGCGGTGGTGACCGCCGTCGTGCTGTCTGGCCTGTTGCTCTACCTGCGCGCCGACGCGCTCGACGCGGGCGGCAGGACCGTGAGCGGCTTTGCCCAGCTGGCCAACGAGCAGACCGTCCGCACCGTCCAGACGATCGAGCAAACCCTGCAGGCCGCCAAGGCGCTGATCCCCGCGGACGGCCGTACCGCCGACGATGAGTCGATCCGGCGGCAGTTCCGGGACCTGCTCGCGGGACGGCCTTTCCTGACGGGGATAGCGGTGATCGACAGGCAGGGGCGCATCGTCTACGGCCGGACAGCGGCCGACACCGGCCGGGACGTTTCCGATCGCGCGTTCTTCATTCAGCACCGCGACAATCCGCGGCCGGGCTTTCTCTTCAGCGCGCCCATCCGTTCCCGGGCGACGGCGGCAGGGGAGTGGATCATTCCCGTGACTCAGGCGCTGTGGCGACCCAATGGGGAATTCGATGGCGTGATCGTCGGCAATGTGGACGTGGCCTATTTCGACCGCGTCTGGACGGTCGCCGACGATCTTCAAGGCCTGGCCATCAGCCTGTATCGCGACGACGGTGTCCTTCTGATGCGGAGCCCGTTCAATGAGAAGGCGGTCGGCGTCTCCTATTTCGACGGGCCGCTCTTCACCCGGATCCGCGCAGGCAGCGTCAAAGGACAATACGAGGTCCTGGGCGTGATCGACGGCCTGCGGCGGCTCGTCGTCTATCGCAGGCTCGATGCCTATCCGGACCTGACCCTCGCCTTCACCCAGTCGGTCGACCATATCCTTGCACCTTGGTGGCGCACCGTCTGGATCGTCGTCTGCGGCTGGCTTGTCGCCGCGGCGGCGCTGGCCGGCCTCGGGGTATGGCTGGTGCGCGAATGGGGCGCGCGGCGCGCCACCGAGGACCGCTACCGCGTGCTGTTCAAGGCCAATCCCTATCCCATGGTCGCCGTCGACAGGCAGAGCGGCCGCTTCCTCGCCGTCAGCAATGCCGCGGTGAAGCAGTATGGCTGGTCGAACGACGAGCTGCTGGGCATGCACACCAACGACATCTATCCGCCGGAGGAGCTGCCGAAGATCAAGATCATCCCACCCGGCTTCGATCTCGATGAATTGCCCCCCATCCAGGGCTTCCGGCATCGCAAGAAGGACGGCACGGTCTTCGACGTCGAGATGATCCTGCGCTCGATCGAGTTCGACAGGCGGCCCAGCTTCCTGGCTACGGCGCAGGACGTCACCGAGCGGCTGCGCGGCGAGGCCGCAAGGCTGGCCGCCGAGGAGCAGCTGCGCCAGTCGCAGAAGATGGAGGCGGTGGGCCAGCTCACCGGCGGCATCGCCCACGACTTCAACAATCTCCTCTTCGTGATACTCGCCAACACCGACGCGCTGCTCGAGGAGGAAGGGCTGCTCCCCGGCGTGACCGATCGCCTCGACCAGATCGACAAGGCGGTGCAGAGGGCCTCCAGCCTGACACGCCAGCTGCTCGCCTTCTCGCGCAAGCAGCCGTTGCGTCCGCAGCGAACCGACCTCAACGATCTCGTCGCCGACACCGGCAAGCTCCTGCGCCGCGCTTTGGGCGCGCAGGTCGAGATCGAGTCGATCCTGGCCGACGATCTCGGCACCGTCGACATCGACCGGTCGCAGCTCGAGACGGCACTGGTCAACCTCTGCATAAATGCAAGGGATGCGATGCCCGGCGGCGGCCGGCTTCTGATCGAGACGAGCAATGTGATCCTGGACAGGGAATACGGCGCCTTGAATCCCGATGCCGTGCCCGGTGCCTATGCGATGGTCGCCGTCAGCGACACCGGCACCGGCATTCCGCCCGAGACCCTGGCCAAGGTGTTCGAGCCCTTCTTCACGACCAAGGAGGTCGGCAAAGGGACCGGCCTCGGCCTCAGCATGGTCTACGGCTTCATCAAGCAGTCGCGCGGCCATATCCGGATCTACAGCGAGGTCGGTCGTGGCACCTCGATCAAGCTCTACCTGCCGCACAGCGACGGTGAGGTGGAGACGCAGGTCGCGAGCAGCAACGCGCCTGCGCCGCGCGGGACCGAACGCATCCTCGTCGTCGAGGACGAGTCGCAGGTTCGCGCCAGCGTCGTCCAGCAGCTTCGAAGCCTGGGCTACGCGGTCACCGAATCGGCCGACGGAGCAGCCGGCCTCCTGGCCTTCAAGACTGCGCCTGCGCCTTTCGATCTGTTGCTGAGCGATGTCGTGATGCCGGGCCCCATGAGCGGCAAGAGCCTGGCCGATGAGGTGGTGCGCCTGCGGCCCGAAACGCCCGTGGTGTTCATGTCGGGCTTCACCGAACTCTCCAGCGTGCTCCATGGTCGGCTGGACGAAGGAGCGTTGCTGTTGAGCAAGCCGTTTCGCAAGGCCGATCTCGCGCACATCGTTCGCCGGACCCTCGATGGACGGCGCCCCCTTGCTGGCTGACCAAGCCCGTCCAGCCAAACGAAAGGGCCGCTTACCGGCGGCCCTTTCCTCGATCGCCAGGAACGATGTCAGACCTTCTTCGAAAGGTCCTTCACGGCGTCCTTCACGTTGCCCAGGGCGTTGTGTGCGGCGCCCTTCGCCTTGTCCATCTTGCCCTCGGCCTGGAGCTTGTCGTCTCCGGTGAGGCCGCCGACGGCATCCTTCACGGCGCCCTTGGTCTTGTCGATGGCGCCCTTGACGTGTTCCTTGTCCATCAGAAATCTCCTGTGAAAAAACTCGCAGCGGTATAGCGCGCGAGCCCCGCCAAGGTTCCTGACCTTCGCCCGATCTCATTTCATCCGCGCCCACCATGCACGTACCTTGCCGTCCGGCGAGGCGGGAATGTCGAGAGTCTTCGTCATCGCCAGCACCATGGGCTCGCGATAGAGCGGCATGGTGGCGAAATCCTTGCGCTCGATCTCGAAGGCCTGGGTGATGAGCTTCTGGCGCTGGGCCATGTCCATCTCGACGCCGGCCTTCTCGGTCAGCGCATCGAACGCCGCGTTGGACCAGAGGCCGGCGTTCCAGGTGCCGGCGCGGCCCGAACGGGTGCGCAGCACATTGTTCAGCATGGAATAGGCGTCGAGCTGCGGGGTGTTGGCCCACCCCATGATGAAGATGTCGCTCTTGTTGTTGATGAATTTCTGCATGTAGACCGGGTAGCGCATGACGGCGAGGCCCACCTTGACGCCGATCTTGGCCCACATCGACACGATCGCCTCGCAGACCTTGTCGCTGTTCACGAACCGGTCGTTGGGGCAATCCATGCCGATCTGGAAGCCCGACGGGTAGCCGGCCTCGGCCAGTAGCTTCCTCGCCCGCTCGGGATCGAACCTGGTGCGCGGCGTGGCGAGCGCGGCGTCGTAGCCCTGGATCTCCGGCGCCACCAGCGTATGGATGGGCTTGGTGAGGCCGCGCATGATCTGCTTGGCGATCAGGTCGACGTCGATCGACGAGGCCAGCGCCTCGCGCACCTTGAGGTGGGTCAGCGGATTGGATGTCGCGCCGTCGGGAATGTGGTCGGGCGCCACGTTGAAGCCGATGAAGGCCACGCGCAGGTCTTGTGCCTCGACGACATTGAGGCCGGCGTCCTGCTTCAGCCGCTCGATCGAGGGGACCGGCGTCGGCGTGATGAGGTCGATCTGGCCCGACATGAGGGCGGCAACACGCGTCGCATCATTGGGGATCGGCCGGTACTCGACGCGATCGATATTGTGTGTCGGCTTGTCCCACCAGGCGGGGAAGCGGGCCATGATGGTGGCGACGTCGGGCTGGCGCGACACCAGCATGAAGGGGCCCGTGCCATTGGTCTTGAGCGTCGTGTAGGAGGTCTTACCCTTGGCCGGATCGGCCGGTTGCAGCGTGTTGTTCTCGGTCATCCACTTCTCGTTCAGGATGCCGACGCCGGAGAGATCGTTCAGCAGCACGGGATAGGGGCCGTGCAGCATCACGTCGACCGTGAACTCGTCGACCAGCAGAACATCCTTGATCATCGACGTCGCCGACAGGTAGGGCGAGTTGGGTGCCGCCGCGCGCTTCAGCGAGGCGACCACGTCGCGGCCGGTGAGCGGCGCGCCGTCGTGGAACTTCACACCCTTGCGGATGGTGAAGCGCCAGTGGTCGGGCGCGATGGTCTGCCACGCGGTGGCCAAAGCCGGCTCGAGCTTGAGATTGCGGTCATGCCGGATCAGAGGCTCGTAGATGTTGAACAGCAGCGATGCATTGGCCGTGCTGAAGGCGCCGTGCGGATCCATCGTCGAGATCTCGCCGTTGTTGCCCCAGCGCAGGACCTTCTCCTGGGCGTGAGCTGCGAGCGGCAAGGACAGGGCGGCGAGGGCCGCAAGGATTTGGACCGGACGCCGGATCATGTGTTGCTCCTGTCGAGGGGATAGATGGGACGGGCGAGCTTCTTCCAGTCGAAGGCCGCGAGATCCATGCTGGCGACGCCCGCGCCATTGCAGTCGATCGCGGCCTTGGCCAGGGGCATGAAGGACGGCCGGTACTGCACCTTGGATTTCAGCACGATGTAGCGGAAGCGCGTCGGCTCCAGGCCGAACAGGCGGAACTGCTGCGGATCGAGCGCTTCCACCCGATCCTCGCTGACCACCAGCACCAACGGCCCGGTGTCGAGCACGACCACGCGCCCGAGATTGACCCGCATGCCGGTGAACACCGGCCCTTCGACGGTGAAGCGCCCCTCGGCGATGTGCTTGACCACGCCGGTGAGCCGCATCGGCCGCAGCGGCGTGCGAAGCGCGGGAATGGCCGACTTGCCGCCTACGGCCAGCGTGACGGTGGCGCCGACTCCCGCCGCGATCATGGTGGCGACGGCCTCTGGATCGACGATGGGGCCGGCCAATATTCCGGTCAGGCCCTGGTCGAGCGCCTTCTCGATAACGTCCATCGAGTCCTGCGTGCCGCCGGAGTGGCAATTGTCGGAGATATCGGCCAGCAGCACCGGCCCGCCGGTGATCGTCGCGGCACGCTTCAGCGCGTCGCCCAAGGGTTCGAAATCGGTGCTGAACTGCTCCCGTAGCGACCAGGCGAGATCGACAATCCTCTGCGCCACCGCTTCGGCCTTTTCAATGTCGCCGTCGGCCGTCGCTACCACGGTGAGGCCGGTGTCGGCGGTGTCGGACAGGGGGAAACCGGTGAAGACGGTTACGCAGGGCATGCCGTCGCGCTCCGCCGCGGCCGCTGCCGCGATGACCTGGGCCATCGGCTGCTCGCTCGTCACCATGCGCAGCATGTTGGCGAGGATCGGGCAGCGCCGAACGGCGGTCACCGGCTTCAGCCTGCCGGCCAGCGTCTCGCGCAGCAGGCGTCCGGCCATGCGGCCGGTCTCGACCATGTCGAGATGGGGGTAGGTGCGATAGCCCACCATCACCGTGCAGTTGGCCGCGATCCGCGGCGTGATGTTGGCGTGGGAGTCGAGTGCCAGGGCGAGCGGCAGGTTGGGGGCCGCCGCGCGGATGCGCTGGAGCATCTCGCCTTCGCCGTCGTCGTAATGCTCGGCCACCATGGCGCCGTGCAGATCGAGCATCATGACATCGCATCGGGTCGCGGCTTCGCACAGCGCGTCGGAGATCCGCTCGAAGGCGTCACGCGACACCGGTGCGCTGGGCAGGGCGCGGGCGGCGATGGGAATGAAGACCTCGCCGCCCATGGCTTCGGCCTGCTCCAGGAGGCCCGCGATCGACAGGCCCGAATGCCGGAACGTCTCGTAGGCCGCCGCGCCGAACAAGGGCCCGCCCGGCCCAAAATCCTGCCATGCCGTGCGCACCGGCGAGAAGGTGTTGGTCTCATGCTTGAACATGCCGACGGCGATTTTCATGGCAGGGCGGTCCCGTTCCAGGATGAAGCCGCGAGTTTGCGCGGTCGTGGTTGGCCCGTCCAATGTGGATAGGCGGGATGAGGAAGACGTGCTGGCCGACTGGCCGAGCCCATTAAACAAATGCACAAAAAACGGCGTCACCGCTCGCGTCGACTTATCCCATTCACACATCTCGCTCGGAACCCCTCGCCGTCGCGTTGGCGCCTTTCCTCCCTGCGCGCAGCGCGGGGAGGTGTCAGCGTCTGGCGCTGACGGAGGGGTCAGAGACTCCATTGGGCGCTCATGACCCCTCCGCCCTCGCAAGACGAGGGCACCTCCCCTCCGCGGAGTCCGCGTAGGGGGGCATTTGAAATGTGCGAATTCGATTGTCCATTATAGGCGAGGACGGTCGGCCTCGACGATTACGGTCGCTTCTGTGACGGGTGGGTCGCGGCCCTCTCTAGCGCCAAGGGTCGGGCAAGGCCCGGGCCGCGCGCGAACGCTCTATCGCAGCGTGCTCGGTTTCGCGGCGTTCGCGCTCCTTCTTCAGGCGGTCGGAACGCAGCGCCTCGGCAGCGGCCTGCAGCCTGGAGCCGTCGAGATTGTCGCGCGTCTCGATGATGGCGCGGAGTTCGGCCAACACATGGGCCGGCGCATCGTCGTCGAGCGGACCGAAGGCCAGGAATTCCGCTATCGGTTGATCCGACGCGCCGCCGAGATCTTTCGGGCCGATCCAGATCCAGCTGATGACGTCGCCACCGAGGGTCGCCTCATAGCGATTGTATAGGTCACCCCATTCCCATCTGGGCGAAGGCTCGGACACGGCGTCAGCCCGCAAGCCCGAGCCGCTCGCCGCGATAGGCGCCGCTCATCACCCGCTCCCACCAACCCCTGTTGTCGAGGAACCAGCGTACCGTGGCGCGCAGCCCCTCCTCGAAATCGTGGCGCGGCTGCCAGCCGAGCTCGTTCTTGATCTTGGAGGCGTCGATGGCGTAGCGGGCGTCGTGGCCGGGCCGATCGGTCACGAACTCGATCAGGCGTTCGTGCGGCCGATGCGGGCTATCGGGCATCATCTCGTCGAGCAGCCGGCATATCCCGCGGACGACCTCGATGTTCCGCCGCTCGCTGTCGCCGCCGATATTGTAGGTCTCGCCCGGCCGGCCCTTCCGCAGCACGAGCGTGAGCGCCTCGGCGTGATCCTCGACATGCAGCCAGTCGCGCACGTTGTCGCCCTTGCCGTAGACCGGCAGGCGCTCGCCGCGCAGCGCGCGGATGATGACCAGCGGCACCAGCTTCTCGGGGAAGTGATAGGGCCCGTAGTTGTTGGAGCAATTGGTGGCGAGCGTCGGCAGGCCGTAGGTGTGGTGCCAGGCGCGGACCAGATGGTCGGAGGCGGCCTTGCTGGCGGAGTAGGGCGAGTTGGGCGCGTAGGGCGTGGTCTCGGTGAAGCGGCCGGTCGGGCCCAGCGAGCCGAAGACCTCGTCCGTCGAGATATGCTGGAAGCGGAAGCGGCTGCGCGTCTCCGGATCGAGCGTGCGCCAGTAGGCCAGCGTGGCTTCGAGGAGCGTGTAGGTGCCGCCGACATTGGTCTCGATGAAGGGCGCGGCGCCGTCGATCGAACGGTCGACATGGCTTTCGGCAGCGAGATGCAGCACGGCGTCGGGCTGAAGCTCGCGGAAGATCAGGTCGAGGGCGGGGCGGTCACGGATATCGACCTTGTGGTGCCGATGGCGATTGCTGGTGGCGGCCTCAGCCAGCGATTCGAGGTTTCCTGCATAGGTCAGCTTGTCGACGTTGGCCACGGTCCAGTCGGTGGTGCGGATGACGTGGCGAACGACGGCGGAGCCGATGAACCCTGCGCCGCCGGTGATCAGGAGCTTCATGACCTCATCGTCTTCCGGACCACGGGCCTCCAGGCCCGCTCATGAGCGGGCCCGGAGGCCCGTGGTCCGCATTAGCATTCTACTGATGACGCAGGATCTGGCCGAGGAACAGCTTGGTGCGCTCGTTCTTCGGATTGGCGAAGAACTCCTCCGGCTCGTTCTGCTCGACGATCTCGCCGCGGTCCATGAAGATCACCCGGTCGGCCACGGCGCGGGCGAAACCCATCTCGTGGGTGACGCAGATCATGGTCATGCCTTCGCCCGCCAGCTCGATCATGACGTCGAGCACTTCCTTCACCATCTCGGGATCGAGGGCGGAGGTCGGCTCGTCGAACAGCATGATCTTGGGCCGCATGCAGAGTGCCCGGGCGATCGCCACGCGCTGTTGCTGGCCGCCCGAGAGCTGGCCGGGATACTTCAGAGCCTGCTCCGGGATGCGCACCCGCTTGAGCAGGCTCATGGCGATCTCCTCGGCCTCCTTCTTGGGCGTCTTCTTCACCCAGATCGGCGCGAGGGTCAGGTTCTCCAGGATGGTGAGGTGCGGGAAGAGGTTGAAGGACTGGAACACCATCCCGACCTCGCGGCGGATCGCCTCGATGTTCTTGACGTCGTTGGACAGCGTCACGCCGTCCACGATGATGTCGCCCTGCTGATGCTCCTCCAGCCGGTTGATGCAGCGGATCAGCGTCGACTTGCCCGAGCCCGAGGGGCCGCAGACGACGATCTTCTCGCCCTCCTTGACGTCGAGGTCGATGTTGGTGAGCACCTGGAACTGGCCGAACCATTTGTTCACGCCCTTCAGCGTGATCACCGAGGGCAGTTTGGAAAGGTCATGGGCTGCTTTGGTAGCCATTAGCGGCGCGTCCCCTTGTTGAGCTCGACCTCGAGATGCTTGCTGTAACGCGACATCGAGAAGCAGAAGCAGAAATAGACGAAGGCGGCGAACAGGTAGACCTCGCCGGGAAAGCCGGCCCACTTTGGATCCACCAGCGCCTGGTTGGCGGTGTTGAGGAAGTCGAAGATGCCGATGATCAGCACCAGCGAGGTGTCCTTGAAGAAGCCGATGAAGGTGTTGATCAGCGGCGGGATGACCACGCGCAGCGCCTGCGGGAGGACGACCAGCGAGGTCTTCTGCACGTAGTTGAGCCCCATCGCGTCGGCCGCCTCGAACTGGCCCTTGGGCAGCGACTGCAGGCCCCCGCGGATGATCTCGGCGATATAGGCGCCGGCGAACAGGATGACGGCGACCTGGGCGCGCAGGAACTTGTCGATGCTGGTGCCGCTGGGCAGGAACAGCGGCAGCATGACCGAGGCCATGATCAGCAGGCTGATCAGCGGCACGCCGCGGATCAGCTCGATGAAGCCCACGCACAGGCCCTTGATCAGCGGCAGGTGCGAGCGCCGGCCGAGCGCCAGCAGGACGCCGTAGGGGAAGGCGAAGGCCAGCCCGTAGGTGGCGAGGATGATCGTCACAGGGATGCCGCCCCACAGGCCGGTCTCGACGTAGCTGAGCGGTGCGATGGTGACGCCGAAGGTCGGCAGGATGCCCAGCATGCGCAGCACCAAGCCGACGAGGCCGATGCCCATGGCGGCGTAGTAGGCGTAGAGCTCGGCCTTCTGAGCGATGACGCTGCGGATGGCGTAGCCGATGCCACCGGCAACCAGCGCGACCACCAGGAAGAAGGTGATCGAGAAATGCAGCACGCCGAACATCAGCAGGAAGGTGATGAAGCTGCCGATCGACCAGATCCAGATCAGCCGCGTGTTCCACATCCGCCGGTCGGAGGAGAGCAGCAGCATCGACAGCATGGTGATGACCGCGAACAACGGCCGCCAATGCTGCTGGTAGGGGAACGATCCGAAGAAGATGTAGCGGTACTTCTCGTGGATCAGCGCCCAGCAGGCGCCGTGGCCGCGGCACTCCGCGCCGCTGTCAGCGGTGAAGGTGGCGGTCAGCAGGGCCCAGTCGATGAACCACAGCAGGACCCAGCCAAGCGCGAACATCAGGACCAGGCTGGTGATGCCGTTGGCCCAGCTCGAGAACAGGTTCTTGCGGGCCCAGCCCACCACGCCCGTGTCGATGACGGGAGGGGCGACCTGCGGGCGCGGTAATACGTCGGTCACATCAGCGCTCCCATCTCAGCGTTCCCTCAGGGCAATTTGCTTGTTGTACCAGTTCATGAAAGCCGAGATCGACAGGCTCACCGTCAGGTACGCGGCCATGATGATCAGCACGTTCTCGATCGCCTGGCCGGTCTGGTTGATCGTGACGTTCACCGACGCCACCAGGTCGGGATAGCCGATGGCGATGGCGAGCGAGCTGTTCTTGGTAATGTTGAGATACTGGCTGGTCATCGGCGGCACGATGATGCGCAGCGCCTGCGGCAGCAGCACGAGCTGCATGGCCTGGCCGCGCGACAGGCCGATGGCGGCTGCAGCCTCGCTCTGTCCCTTGTGCAGCGCCAGGATGCCGGAGCGGACGATCTCGGCCACGAAGGCCGAGGTGTAGAGGACCAGGCCGACCAGCAGCGCGGTGAACTCCGGCTGGATGACGGTGCCGCCCTCGAAGTTGAAGCCGCTGAGCGCCGGCCAGCTCATGCTGCGCGGCGCGCCGCCGGCCAGCCAGATGAGCAACGGTATGCCGAGCATGAGGCCGAGGCCCGCCTTAACGGAGGGGAAGGGCAGACCGGTCGCATCCTGGCGCTTCTTCGCCCAGCGATGGAGGATGACGGCGGCGATGATGCCGACGATGAGGCCGAGGCCCATCCATTTGTGGATCGGGTCGGCCAGCGGCACCGGGAAATAGAGGCCGCGGTTGCTGAGGAAGAACGAGTTCAGGACGCTGATCGCCTGGCGCGGCCCCGGAAAGGCCTCGCTGATGAGCTTGTAGATGAGAAA
>CANIRG010000176.1 GCA_947469635.1 Rhodospirillales bacterium
AGCGGCACGTCGCCGACGCGCCGGTGCTTGTAGGTCTTGAGCATGCCGCGGCGCTTCACCTCGGGCTCGTCGAGCGCTTCCTTCATGGTGCGGATCGGTCCGGCCGGCAGGTGACGCAGCTTCTGCGCCCAGTTCTCCTTGGTGTCGGTCCGCAGCACCTCTTCCATCAGGCGCGTGAGTTCGGGCTTGTTGGCGACGCGCTGGCCAATGGTGGAGAAGCGCGGGTCGGTCGCCCATTCGGGGTGGCCCAGCGCCTTGCAGGTGTCGACGAACAGCTTCTGGTTGGCCACGGCCATGTAGATCTTGCCGTTGGCGGTGTCGAACGAGCTGTTGGGCGCCGAGGCGAAATGGCCGTTGCCGGCGCGCCGCGGCTGGTCGCCACCGATCAGGTAGTAGGCGCCCATGTTGCCGAGGCAGGCGAGGGCGGTGTCGTAGAGCGCGAGGTCGATCTGCTGGCCCTTGCCGGTGCTGGTGCGGGCGTAGAGGGCGGCATTGATCGCCGCCACCGAATGGATCGCCGTCATCGTGTCGACGATGGCGATGGCGTGGCGCAGCCCTTCGCCATCGGCCTCGCCGTTCACGCTCATCATGCCCGACTCGGCCTGCAGCACCGGATCGTAACCCGGCCGGTCGGACAAAGGTCCCGTCTGGCCATAGGCCGAGATCGAGAGATAGATCAGCCGCGGGTATTTCTGGTGCACCGAGGCATAGTCGAGGCCGTACTTCTTGAGCACGCCCGGCCGGAAGTTCTCCAGCATGACGTCGGCCTTCTCCAGCAGCTTATGGACGACCGCCTGGCCCTCGGGCTTGGTGAAGTCGAGCGCCACGCTCTTCTTGCCGCGATTGTAGGCCATGAAGAAATGGCTCTCGCCCGCATCGCCGCCGGCCCGCGGGCCCGCGCCCTTGCGCGTGTCGTCGCCGCCGTCGGGATTCTCGATCTTGATGACCTCGGCCCCCATGTCGGAGAGGATCTGGGTGCACATGGGCCCGGCGATGACGCGGGAGAAATCGACGACCCTGACGCCGGCGAGCGGCGGACGACCTGATTGTGACATGGCTGCAAGGTAGGGCTGCGGCCGGCGCGCTGTCCATGCGCGCCGGTTTCACTAGACTGTGCGACATGCTCCCATTCCGCATGTCGCTGTCTCGACGGTCCCTTCTTACCCTGCCCGCCCTGGCGGCCCTCCCATCGCACGCTCAAACGCCGGCCTGGCCCGCCAAGGCCGTGCATATCGTCGTGCCCTTCGCCCCCGGCGGATCGGGCGACATCACCGCGCGTCTGGTCGGCAAGTACATGGAAGACAAGACCGGCCAGCCCTTCGTCGTCGAGAACAAGGCCGGCGCCAACGGCATCGTCGGCGTCCTGTCGGTGAAATCCTCGGCGCCGGACGGCTACACGCTGATGCTGGCCACCACCTCGACCAACGCCGCCAACGTCCATATGTACAAGAACCCCGGCTACGACCCGGAGAAGGACTTCCAGGTCGTGGGCGTGATCGGCTCCAGCGGCGCCTTCCTCGTGGTGCCGGCCGACAGTCCCTACAGGTCGATGGCCGAGCTTCTGGCCTACGCCAAGGCCAATTCCGGCAAGCTCAACTTCGGCTATTTCAATGCCAGCTCCCAGGTGCCGTCGGAGGTGCTGGGCAAGCAGGCCGGCGTCGAGTGGCAGGGCGTCGCCTACAAGGCGATCGGCAATGCCTGGAACGACCTCTATGCCGGCGCCATCCAGTTCATGTTCGTCGACCTCACCGCCGCGCGCGGTCAGGTGGTGGCGAGCAAGGCGCGGCCGCTCGCCATCTCCCTGCCCGAGCGCAGCCCGCTCTATCCCGATGTGCCGACGCTGGCCGAGACTTTCCCCGGCTTCGTCTCCACCGGCTTCCTGGCCGTCGCCGTGCCCAAGGCGGTGCCGGAGGAGATCAAGCAGCGGCTGAACGTCCTGATCAACGAGGCGATCTTCTCCGACGGTCTCCATAAGCGCCTCATCGAGGAGTTCGCCCTCACGCCGCGCAAGCTCGACCTGGCGCAATGCGCGGCGCAGGACCGGGAGGAGCGCGCCAAGTGGGCGGAGTACGTGAAGATCGCCCGGATCGAGCCGCAGTGATCGAGCCGCAATAGTCTCTCTCGCCAAAAGCGGGGTGTCATGACACAATATGCGAATGACTATCACTCGCGATATAGAGTCCCTCCTCGCGCGGCGTTCCGCCGGCGTTCTCGAAGAGCCTGCACCGACCGGCGCCGACCTCGATCTGATCCTCGACGCCGGCCTGCGAGCACCCGATCACGGCAGGCTGCGGCCGTGGCGCTTCGTGCTGATCCGCGGCGAGGCCCGGGCGGCTTTCGGCGAATGCCTCACCGAAGCGGCGATGGCACGCAATCCCGAGACGGGCGCGAGCCTGGGCGCACGCTACCGGGGCTGGGTGGCGCGCACGCCGCTGCTGATCGGCGTCGGGGCGGAGATTCGCACGGGCCACGCCATCCCGGTGATCGAGCAGCTCATGGCGGCCGGGGCGGCGGCCATGAACATGCTCAATGCCATCCATCTCCTGGGCTATGGCGGGATGTGGGTGACCGGCGCCAACACCTACGATGCGCGCGTCAACGAGACGCTCGGCTTCCACGCACCGAGCCGGCTGGTCGGCCTTCTCGCCGTCGGCACGGCGCGCGAGGCACAGCCGATCGAGCGGCCGTCGCGCGAGGCACATACGGTGGAATGGACGGGCCAAGCCTGAACGCGCGGGCTTTGGCCCGGAAATAGCTGCGCCCTTCCGGGGGTACATATGACCGGCATCCATCGTCTTTCCCGCCGCGCCTTCAGCGCCGGCATCCTCGGTTCCAGCATCGCACCATCGCTGGCGCAGGAGACGCCACGCCGCGGCGGCACGCTGGTCGCCACCTGGGGCGGCTTCGAGCCACCGGCCTGCTACGTGCCGACGGGCGGCGGCTATGGGCCGACCTTCACCTCGTCGAAGGTCTTCGAACGCCTCGCGCGATGCCGCATGGACGGGAGCTACACCGGCATGCTGGCCGAGCGCTGGACGCCATCGGCCGACTTCAAGAGCTACACCATCGTCATGCGGCAGGGCGTGCTGTGGCACGACGGCAAGGCGATGACGGCGGACGACATCGTCTTCAGCATCGACGAGCTTTGGCGCAAGTACGCCATCGCGCCGGCGATGCGCGACTTCACCGGCGTCGAGGCGACCGACGCGACCACCGTGGTCGTGCGCTTCTCCAAGCCGGTGCCCGAGCCCTACTTCGCGGCCGTCATCGGCGGCGTGATCTCCTACATCGTGCCCAAGCACGTCTATGGCGACACCGACATGATGACCAACCCGGCGAACAATGCGCCGATCGGCACCGGCCCGTGGAAGTTCAAGCAGTGGGTGCGCGGCAGCCACATGGAGTTCGCGCCCAACGAAGCCTATTGGCAGAAGGGCCTGCCCTATCTCGACCGGCTGATCCTGCGTTTCCAGCGCGACCCCGCCAGCCGCGCCGCGGCGCTCGAGGCGGGCGAGATCCAGCTCGGCATCGCCAATCCGACCTCGCATCCCGAGGTCAAGCGACTGACGGCCGGCGGCAAGCTCGTGGCGACGACACAGGGCTATGCCGAGAGCTCGTGGGTGGCGACGCTCGAATGCAACATGCGCAATCCGATCTTCGCCAGGCGCGAGGTACGGCAGGCGATCTTCCACGCCCTGGACCGCGCCTGGATCGCGCGCACGGTCTATTACGGCTATGCACGGCCGGCCACCGGGCCGATCCATTCCAACAACAAGGCGTTCTACGTCGCCGACGCGCCGCGGCTCGACTTCGACCCCAAGAAGGCGGCGGCGCTGCTCGACGCGGCCGGCCTGCCGAAGAAGGCCGACGGCAAGCGCTTCACGGTCAACCTCGTGTCGGGTGGCTGGTCGGCGGAGCTGCCCAAGGTCGGCGCCTATGCCAAGCAGGCGCTGGAGGACATCGGCATCGGCGTCACCTTCTGGACCGGCGACTTCCCGACCTCGATCAAGCGCATCTACACCGACTACGATTTCGACATCGCCGTCTCCAGCCAGGTCAATCCGACCGAGCCCGTGCCCTGGACGACGCGCTTCTTCACCACCGACGGCATCCGCAAGGGCCTGCCCTTCTACAACGCCTCGGGATACTCCAACCCCGAGCTCGACGGGCTGGTGGAGAGGATGCGGATCGAGATCGATCCGGCGGCGCGCAAGGCGCTGGTCGGCGACTTCCAACGCTTCATCGCCCGCGAGGCGGTGATGCTGCCGCTGGTCGAGTTCGATTCGGTGACGCTCGCCAGCCCCGCGGTGCGCAACCATTCCAACGAGCCGAACTTCCTCGCCTCCGGCTGGGGCGATCTCTGGCTGGCGGGCTGACGCCCTATTCACTCACGCGAACCGAAGATTCAGCGCCGCCGGCTGTCCAGGACTTCCATCAGCTCGTCGATCTTGACCTGACGATCACGCGCGCTGCCGCCGTGGAAGGCGTGGGCCACGCAGTGCTGCAGGTGGTCGTGCAGGATCTCCTGCTCGACCTTGTCGAGAGCCGCCCGCACCGCGCGCACCTGGTTGATGATCTCGATGCAGTAGCGGTCTTCCTCGACCATGCGCGCGACGCCGCGCACCTGGCCCTCGATGCGGCCAAGCCGCGCGAGCTGGGATTTCTTGAGGCGCTCTTCCATGCTTGAACCATACCCCCGTAGGGTATAGACCGCAACCATGGACACCGAAGTCGCAATCGATCCCGTCTGCGGGATGAAGGTCAAGGTCGCGGGCGCCAGGAACGTCACCGAGCACGCCGGCCACACCTACTATTTCTGCAATCCCAAGTGCCTGACCAGGTTCACGGCCGAGCCCGCGCGCTATCTCATGCCGGCCGAGGCGCGGCCCGCGCCGCCGCCCGCCGCGCCAGGGACGGTCTTCACCTGCCCCATGCACCCGGAGGTGCGGCAGGTCGGGCCGGGCGGCTGCCCGATCTGCGGCATGGCGCTCGAGCCGGCCGAGATCACGCTCGACCAGGGTCCCAACGAGGAGCTGGTCGACATGACGCGCCGCCTCTGGATCGGTGGGGCGCTGGCGCTGCCGGTGGTGGCGCTCGACATGGGCGGGCACATGCTGGGCTTCCATTCCCCGGCCTGGATCCAGCTTCTCTTCGCCACGCCCGTGGTGCTGTGGGCCGGCTGGCCGTTCCTGTTGCGCGGCGCGCAGTCGCTGCGGACGGGCAACCTCAACATGTTCACCCTGATCGCCCTCGGCACCGGCACGGCCTGGCTTTACTCGCTGGTCGCCACCGTCGCGGCGCCCGGCCTGCCGGTCTATTTCGAGGCGGCGTCGGTGATCGTCGTGCTGGCGCTGGTCGGCCAGGTGCTGGAGCTGCGCGCGCGCGATGCCACCTCGGGCGCCATCAAGGCGCTGATGGGTCTCGCGCCGCGCACGGCGCTGCGCATCGCCAAGGATCGCGACGAGGAGGTCGCGATCGACACGATCGTCGCAGGCGATCTCCTTCGCGTGCGGCCGGGCGAGAAGGTGCCGGTCGACGGCGTCGTGACCGAGGGCAATGGGTCGGTCGATGAGTCGACGATCACGGGCGAGCCCATGCCGGTCGGCAAGGAGGGCGGCGCCAAGGTCATCGGCGGCACGCTCAATCTCGACGGCAGCTTCGTGATGCGCGCCGAAAAGGTCGGCGCCGACACGATGCTGGCGCGCATCGTCAGGCTGGTGGCAGAGGCACAGCGCAGCCGCGCGCCGATCCAGCGGCTGGCCGACCTCGTGTCGGGCTGGTTCGTGCCGGCGGTGATCGCGGTCGCCCTGCTGGCCGCCGTGGGCTGGGCGATGTGGGGACCGGCGCCGGCCCTCATCAATGCCCTGCTGGCCGCTGTCTCGGTGCTGATCATCGCCTGCCCCTGCGCGCTGGGCCTCGCCACGCCGATGTCGATCATGGTGGGCGTCGGCCGCGGCGCGTCGGCCGGCATCCTGATCCGAAACGCGGAGGCGCTGGAGCGGCTGGAGAAGGTCGACACGCTCGTGGTCGACAAGACCGGCACGCTGACGCTCGGCCGGGCACGGCTGACCGAAGTGACGGGCGGGCTCAACACGCTGCGGCTCGCCGCCAGCCTGGAGCGCGGCAGCGAGCATCCCATCGCCCGGACGATCCTGGAATCGGCCCGCAACCTCAACATCGCGCTGTCGCCCGTGACCGACTTCCGCTCGGCCGCGGGCCGCGGCCTCTCCGGCATTATCGACGGCAGGCAGCTCCTGCTGGGCAATGCGCGCTTCCTCAAGGAGAAAGGCGTCGATCTCGGGACCTTCCAGCGGCCGGTGATGCTGGCCGTGGACGGGAAGCTCGCCGGCACCATCTCGATCGACGACCCGATCAAGGACTCGGCGGCAGCGGCGCTGCAGGCGCTGCGCCAGGCGGGGCTGCACATCGTCATGCTGACCGGCGACAACCGCCGCACGGCCGAGGCGGTCGGGAAACAGCTCGGCATCGAGGAGATCCATGCCGAGGTGCTGCCCGAGGACAAGGCGGCCGTGGTGCAACGGTTGCGCAGCGAGGGCCGGATCGTCGCCATGGCCGGCGACGGTGTGAACGACGCGCCGGCGCTGGCCGCCGCCGATGTCGGCATCGCCATGGGCACCGGCACGGACGTCGCCATCGCCAGCGCCGGCATCACGCTGGTGAAGGGCGATCTCTCCGGCATCGTGCGGGCGCGGGTGCTGTCGCAGGCGACGATGGCCAATATCCGCCAGAACCTGTTCTTCGCCTTCGTCTACAACGCCGTCGGCATTCCCGTCGCTGCGAGCCTGCTGCTGAGCCCGATCCTGGCCGCCGCGGCGATGGCCTTGAGCTCGGTCAGCGTGATCGGCAATGCGCTTCGCCTGAGGCGCCTGCCGCTCGGCCAGTAACGACCGTAATAGGGTGTGAACGCCGGCGAGACTAAAATCGCCGGATGGTCGCCGGCAAGTTCGATTTCCTGGTCAATGTCTCCGAGGCGGCGTTCCAGAGCATGGTGATCGCCACCCTCGAGAGCTTCGCCGTGCCCGGCCGCGCCGGCAAGGCCGGTCGGCTCACGCGCCGGCGCGAGGCCTTCGGCCTGCTGTGGGGCTACGAGACGGTGACGGCCAGCAAGGCCCGCTGTTTCAACGTCGAGGTGGCGATCGTCGACGCCAATGCCGAACGGCGGCAGAGCTCGGTGACGCCCTCGGCCGGGCTGGTGGAGACGGTGAACGAGGCGCTGCCCGCCTACTGGCCCAACCTGAAGTTCCTGGGCGACTTCCATTCCCATCCCTGGGCCGCGCGCGATGCCTGGCCGCGACGGCCGTTCCTGTCCGACTCGGACCGGCAGAGCATCGAGGGCGACGCCGCCTATGCACGGCTCGATTTCCGCGTGGCCCTGCTGCTCAACATCCAGAAGCTCGGCCGCAGGGGATCGATGCAGCCGACCTTCACCAGCGACAACACGCTGGAGTTCCGGCTGAACGATCTCAGGATGAGCCTCGCCGCCTGGGTCGCCTGCCCGGTGAAGAACAGCGCCCGCGAACCAGCGCTCTATGTCGTGCCGCGCCCCAAGCCCATCACCGGCTATGGCTGGAAACGCGAGCCCTGGCACGGCAAATGCCGCGCGCTCGATGCCAAGCGCGTCCGGCTGAACGCGCCCCTGCACCAGTTCTTCACGCCGCTCGGCGACTAGCGTCTTTCGACGGCAGCACACCCCACCTCATCCTGAGGAGCATCGCGCAGCGATGCGTCTCGAAGGGTGGGAACGAGCACCGCGTGTGAGCCCATCCTTCGAGACGCGTGCTGCGCGCGCTCCTCAGGATGAGGTCAAAATTGAACCGCTGCTCGGTTTCATGCCTCGGGGTTGGCGCCGCCGATGGAGAAGTCCTCAGGATGAGATTCTTACTCGGCCGCCGCCTCGATCAGGTTGGGATCGTTCGACTTCGCTGCCTTCTCCTCGGCGCCCCACAGCTTGCGCGTGGCCTTGAAGCGAGAGAGCAGGAATTCGCCGGAGGTGACCGGCGCATACATCGCATCGGCATCGGAGACGCCCAGGTCGCGCGGATCGACGGTGGTGCGGAAGTTGGGGTTGCAGAACAGCGGCATGGAATAGCGCGACTTGTCCTGCAGGTGCACCACCCGATGCACCGTCGCCTTGAAGCGGCCATTGGTCCAGCGCTTCATCAGCTCGCCGATGTTGATGACATAGCTGCCGCGCAGCGGCGTCACCCCGATCCACTTGCCGTCCTTGCCCATGACTTCGAGCCCGCCGAGATTGTCCTGCCACAGGATGGTGACGATGCCGTGGTCGGTGTGCGGGCCCGAGGCCTGGTCGGAGATGTGCAGGCCGCGCGCGCCGAGATAGTGGTTGATCACCATGTCGGCGACCGGCTTGTCGAAGTGCCGAACGAAGAAATCCTCCTCCTTGCCGAGGTAGAGCGCGAAGCCTTCGAGGATCTTCATGCCGAGCGTGAAGGTCTCGGCATAGTAGGCCTCGAAGGCCGCCTGGAAGCCCGGCGTGTCGGGCCATTTGTTGGGCGCATAGAGCGGCGTGCCGGCCAGCACCTCGGGATCGTCGGCCGCCACCGGGAAGCCAAGATCGAAATTGTCGCGCGCGCTGGGCTTGCCGTTGGCATGGACGACGTCGCCGACCTCGCGGTAGCCGCGGTTGTTCTTGTCGGACTTGACCTTGAGCTTCTCGGACTCGGGCTGGGCGAAGAACCTGTCGGCGACGGCGACGGCGCGATCGATGGTCGCCACCGGCACATTATGGTTCACGACATAGAAGAAGCCGATCTCGTCGCAGGCTGCGCCGATCCGCGCCGCCACGGCCTTCTTGGCCGCGGCGTCGTTGCCGTAGAGCGCCGAGATGTCGACCACCGGGATGCTGGCCGGCATCGCCTGTGCCTCGGCCGAAAGACCTGCTGCCATGTCCGCCTCCCGTTTCGTCTAGCCGCGTCGTGGATCGCCGGCGCGCCAATCGAGCCGCCGGCCGAGCCAGTGAACGAAGGAATATATCAGGAAAGACAGGCCCGTCGCGAGCAGCGCGACGGCATAGACCTGGTCGCCGCGGTAGTTCTGCATCGCATGGTTGATGACATAGCCCAGGCCGCTGGAGGAGATCATCCATTCTGCAGCGATCGCCACGATGATGGCGCCCGAGCCGGTGATCTCCTGCGCCGCCACGATCGCCGGCACGGCATAGGGCAGCCGGACCTGGCTGAAGGTCTGCCACCAGCTGGCATTGAGGATGCGCATGCGGTCGAGCTGCACCTCGTCGGCCGAGCGCAGCCCCTGCATGGTGTTGACAAGCACCGGGAAGAAGCCGGAAAGCGCAACGATCGTGGTCTTGCTCACCAGCGAATCGCCGAAGGCCAGCATCAGCACCGAGATCAGCGCGATATAGGGCACGTTGCGCAGCGTGATCGCGGCCGGCATCAGCATGTGGCGCGTGAAGGGCAGCAGGTCGAACAGCACGGCGAGGCCAATGCCCACGATGTTGGCCCACAGAAAGCCGACGGCCGCGACCTGCAGCGTCGCCAGCAGGTGCGTGAAGATGAACACCCGGTCGACCCACAGCACGTCGAGCACGCGCTCCGGCTTGGGAATGACGAAGGCCGGCAGGCCGGAGAAGGCGATGGCGAGATACCAGAGGCCCAGCACCGAGGCGATGGGCGCCACCACGCGCAGCACGAGGCTCATGCCGCTGCCGAAGCCTGGTGCGAGAGAAGGTTGCGCACATGCGCGGCCGTCGCCACGAAGCGCGGATCCTGGCGGAACGCCGCATCGCGCGGCCGCGGCACCGGCACGCTCACCACCTCCATCACCCGGCCCGGTGCCGGCGAGAAGACCAGCAGCCGGTCGGCCAGCATCACCGCCTCGTCGATATGGTGGGTGACGAACAACACCGTCTTCGGCCGCACCGCCAGCTCACGGTCGAACCATTCGCCGATCTCCTCCCGTTTCATCTCGTCGAGGGCGGCGAAGGGCTCGTCCATCAGCAGCACCGACGGGTCGTGCGCCATGGCCGAGGCGATGTTGACCCGCTGCAGCATGCCGCCGGAAAGCTCGCGCGCCCGCTTGCCTTCGTGACCTTGCAGCCCGAACTCGCGCAGCACCGTGGCCGGATCGAAGCCCACCCGGCCGGCGATCTTCTGGGTGAAGCGCACGTCGTCGATGGCGCGCTTCCACGGCAGCACGGCAGGGCGTTGCGATACCAGCCCGAGCAGGCGCTTGCGCCGCGCCTCGGCCGCGCTGTCGCTGCCGATGCGCACCTCGCCGGCGGTGGGCGCCACGAGGTCGGCCACGATGCGCAGCAACGTGGTCTTGCCGCAGCCCGACGGGCCCACCAGCGCGATGAACTCGCCGGCCGCGATCTCGAGATCGACGGGCTGCAGCGCCCAGGTGTCGCCGAAGCGCCGCGAGACGCCGCGGATCGAGATCGCGGCAGCCATCGCTTTACTTCTTGGTGAGGAAGTCGTCGGTCATGACCTCGGAGGCCGGGATGGTGCGCGGGATCTGCTCGCCGTCCTTCAGGAAGCCGATCATCTGGTCCCAGATCACCGGGTTCATCCACAGCAGGCCGTTCTTCTTGGAGTCCTCGCTCTGGAGCAGCGGGTTCTGCAGCTTGAAGCGCCAGGCGAGCTTCTTGGCGTCCTCGATCTGGCCAGGGAACTTGGCCAGCAGCTCGACCGTCTCGTCGGGATTGTCGATGGCGAACTGCATACCGCGCTGCACGGCCTTGAGGTAGCGCTTCACCAGCTCGGGATTCTTCTTGAGCGTGTCGCCCGCCGTGAAGATCACATCGGAATAGACCGGGATGCCGTGCTCGGACCAGCGCAGCGCCTTCCAGCTCTTGCCCTTCACCGACGCCGGCGCATCGGGCTTGGCCGATTCCTGCTCCACCTGATAGGTCTGGTTCACCACCCAGCCGAGGAAGAAATCGATCTGGCCCGCCATCAGCGGCTCGGCCGTGCCCTGGACCACGACGATCTT
Source organism: Rhodospirillales bacterium (assembly GCA_947469635.1). Taxonomy (GTDB): domain Bacteria; phylum Pseudomonadota; class Alphaproteobacteria; order Reyranellales; family Reyranellaceae; genus Reyranella. The sequence continues at coordinate 10,993 of CANIRG010000176.1, forward strand.
GACCTTCGAGGCATCGACGCCGTTCTTCTTCATGAAGGCCCGCAGGCTGAATTCCGTGCCGGCCTGCACGCCGACGCTTTTGCCTTCGAGGTCCTTGGGCTTGGGCGCCGGGGCATCGGCCGCGGCCAGCGTGAGGTAGGCGGCCGGCGTGTGCTGAAACAGCGTGCCCACCGCCACGACATCGACGGGATCCTTGGCCGTGCGCGCGCTCACCAGCGCCATGCCGTTGGTCGCGATGCCGAACTGCGCCTGGCCGACGGCGACGATCGGGATCGGATTCTTGCCCGGCCCGCCGTCCACGATCTTGTGATCGATGCCCTCTTCCTTGAAGTAGCCCTTGGCCTCCGCGATCATGATCGGCGCATATTCGCCGATGCGCAGCCAGCCGAGCTGTGTCGTGGCGCTCATCTGCTGGGCGGCCGTATCGAACGTGGCAAAGCTTGCAGCGACCGCGGCCAGGACACATATGTGGCGCGTGATTCCCATGACGATGTTTCCCCCGAGGACCGCAGAATGTTCGCGAACCTAGCACGATATCGGGTGCAAACCTCATGCCGGCAGAGGCTGGCCCTGGCCGCGATCCTCGCTGCGGCGCTGCCCGGCACGGCGCTGGCGCAGGATGCCGACGCAGCCTATTGCGCCGCGCTCTCCGACCTCGCCCGTCGCTATATCTCCCAGCCGGGCGACCAGCGCAGCGCGCCCGATCTCGACGTCTCGATCGCCCTCGACGACTGCCAGAAGGGCAGAACCGCGCGGGCCATTCCCGTTCTGGAACGCAAGCTCACCGACCGCCGATTTACCTTGCCGAAGCGGTGAGGGTATTTCCAGCGATGAGGCCCCCTACCTCATCCTGAGGAGCACGCCGCAGGCGTGCTACTATGAAGCTCACAACCTGACGTCCCTTCAGCATGGGGCATGGAGCTTGGGGGCGCGCGACTCCAGTCGCGCGTCATTGTTGAGGCCACGGAAGATCGCGCCACTGGAGTGGCGCGCCCCCAGCCCCGACCCGCTTCATGCGTCGGGGTCGGCGCCGCCGATGGAGAACTCCTCAGAGCGTGTGAGCCTTTTGGTTTATTTGGCAATACGCGAGTTGAGGCTGTCGCGATGATGTGATTCGCTGTTTGGGGTGTCGGCGAAGCATCTGGAGGCGAGTGATGTCGAGTGAGCCGGAACTTTTCGACGGGCTGCCGGAG
>CANIRG010000177.1 GCA_947469635.1 Rhodospirillales bacterium
CACGCCGCTGACGTGGCTGGGCTGGGCCACCAGCACGACGGCGGCGGCGGGATCGCCGCTGCGCGGGATCATCGACACGTCGTTCATGTCGATCAGCACGATGTCGGCGCGCTTGCCGGGGACGAGGCTGCCCACCTTCCTGTCGAGGCCGGTTGCGCGCGCGCCCTCGATGGTCGCGTATTCGAGGATGTCGCGATAGGTGATCGACTGCGTGCCCGGCTGCGGCTTGTGCCAGTTCCATTCGTGCCACAGCAGCGCGCGCATCTGGGTGAAGAGATCGCCCGGCGCGCGGGTCTCGTTGTCGAGGCTGAGCGACGGCTTCAGCCCGTGCTTGAGCCAGGCCTGCATGCCCGGCAGCTTTTCATTGAGCGGTGAGCTCGACAGCGTGCCGCCTGAATCGGCGATCATCTTGATCTCGTCGTCGCTGCACGAGGTCGCATGGATGTAGGTGATGTCGGGACCGAGCAGGCCCGCGTCCTTCATCTTGGTCACGGCCTTGACGTTGGGGATGACGCCGACGTGCGTGGTGAGGCGGATGCCCATGTCGCGCGCGAGCTTCACGTCCTTGATCGTCTCCTCCAGCGAGGAGAACTCCAGCCCGCCGAAGGCCAGCGCCAGCGTGAGCAGCTGGTCCTCGGTCTTGAAATGGTCCTTCTGGACGCGGCGGATATCCTCGGAATGCTGCTGCGAGTTGGGTGCACCCGTGGCGCCGGCGGAGCGGCCGACCTGGGCCACGCCATGGGCGAAGATCCCGCGGATGCCGGAATCGGCCAGGCCCTTCACCGCGCCATCGGCATGCGCCGGGCTGTTCATGATGTGCGACCAGTCGAGCATCGTGGTGATGCCGGAGTTGAGCGCGCCCACGGCGCCCAGCAGGTTGCCGATATAGACGTCCTCGGGCCGGTAGTGGGGCCCGAGCTGGGTCAGCACGACCTGGAAATAATTCGCCTGCGCCACGTAGGAGCGCAGGGCCGTCTGCCAGGTGTGGCGGTGCGAATCGATGAAGCCCGGCATCACCACCATGTTCGAGGCGTCGATCACCTCCGCATCGGTGGCCTGCAGGTTGCGGCCCACCGCGACGATGTTCGTGCCTTCGACCAGCACGTCGCCGCCGGCGAGATCGCCAAGCGTCCTGTCGATGGTGACGACATGGCCGCCCTTGATGAGGATGCGGTTGCGAGGTGCCGCCTGCGCGAGGTTGGGGCCGGGATCGGCGGCGAAGGCGAGCTTCGGCACCGAAGCGGCGATCAACGGCGTCGCGGCGAGGGCGCCGAGCACGGCGCGTCGGCCGAGATGCCGGCACTGGAGGCCCTGGATGCAGGAACAGGTCATGTCGTCCTCACTATTGGCTTACGAACCTGGCGAGCGGCTTCCATTTGGCGTAGTCGGCCTCGATGCGGGCGCGGAAGGCGGCGGGCGTGCTCGACACGGCATCGTTGCCCATCGATTCGAGCCGGCTCCGCACGTCGGGCAGGGCAATCGCCACCTTCACGGCTTGCGCGAGGCGGTCGGTGACGTCGGTCGGCATTCCCGCAGGGCCGGCGAGACCGAGCCACGACACGACCTCGTAGTCCGGCACCACGTCGTTGATCGGCTGGACGTCGGGATAGTGAGCCCACCTCTCCTTCGAGGTGACGCCCAGCGCGCGGGCCTGGCCGTTCTTGAGAGGGCCCTGGAAGACGGTGAAGGTGCTGATGGCGAGATCGACGCGGCCGGCGATCACGTCGGCGACCATCTGGCCGATATCCTTGTAGGCCACCGGCTCCATCTGCGCGCCGGTCTTGGCCTTCATGTACTCGACGGACAGATGCAGCGTGTTGCCGACGCCGCCATGGCCGTAGCTCAGCTTGCCCGGGTTCTTGCGCGCCGTCTCCAGCATGTCGGAGAGGCTGCGGAACGGCGAGCTCGCGCCCACCACGATCGCGAAGGGGAACATGGTGAGCGTCGAGATGTAGGTGAAGTCCTTCAGCGTGCTGAAGGCGGCCTGCGGATCGGTGGCGCTGATGACGTTGGCGCCGCCGGTGATGAGATAGAGCGTGTGGCCGTCGGGCGGCTGGGCGATCAGATACTGCGCGGCGATACGCTCGCCGGCGCCGGGCTTGGGATCGACGATCACGCTCTGGCCCAGCGTCTCCATCAGGCTGGGCGCGATCAGCCGTGCGATCGTGTCGGGATTGGACGCGGCGCTGTAGCCGTGGACGATGCGGATCGGCTTGGTGGGGAAAGCAGGTTGGGCACGCGCACCGCTCGACAGGCCCAGCACGGCCGCGGCGCCCAAGAGCGCGCGGCGTCTCACTCCGTCCGGCATCGCTTTCTCCCAAGTCCCCGCTTCAGCGGGGTTGCCTGATTGATAGGCGTCGGGAGCGGCCGGATCAATCCGCCCGCGAGGGCCGCCGCTAGGGCCGGCGCCAGACCCGCGCCGTGCCGTCGGCCGATGCCGTCACGATCCACGCACCATCGGACGAAAAGACCGCGGTCCTGACATCGCCCTCATGACCGCGCAGGACGGCGATCTCGCGACCCGTTCGGGCGTCCCAAAGCCGCGCCGTCTTGTCGGCCGAAGCCGTGAGCACCTGCATGCCGTCCGGCGAGAACACTGCGCGCCACACCGCGTCCTCGTGGCCGCGCAACACCACCAGGCTGCCGCCCGTGCGGGCGTCCCAAAGCCGCGCCGTGTTGTCGTAGGACCCCGCGGTCACGACCAGCGCGCCGTCCGGCGAGAAGACCGCGCCCGTGACCGGGCCCTCGTGGCCATTCAGCACCGCGAGCGCCCGGCCGGTCTTCGTCTCCCAGAGCCGCGCCGTCCTGTCCTGCGATGCCGTCAGCACCTGCGATCCGTCGGGCGAGAAGGCGGCGGCCTTCAGCAGGCCGCGATGACCGAGCAGCGGCGACCGTCCGGTTCCCGTCGCGATGTCCCACAGATGCACCGTGCCGTCGTTGTCGGTGAGGGCCGACGTTGTGAGCAGCGTCGAACCATCGGGCGAGAAGGCCATGGCCGTGACGAGGTCGGCGTGGCCGCGAAACGTCCGCAGCTCGCGGCCCGTGCGCGTGTCCCACAGCCGCGCCGTGCGGCCCGCGGCGGTCGCCAGCGTCGATCCCTTCGGGGAGAAGGCCGCGAGGCCCGCGATGTCGTCGTGTCCGAGCACGCGCAGTTCCTCGCCGGTCCGCACCGCCCAAAGCCTGGCCGTCCTGTCATGCGACGCCGTCAGCACCAGCGCTCCGTCCGCCGAGAAGGAGGCGGTCGAGACGATGCCACGATGACCCTCCAGCACGGTTTTCTGCCGGCCCGACGCTGCGTCCCAAAGCCGTGCCGTGCCGTCGGCCGAGGCCGTCAGCACCCCGGCACCATCCGGCGAGAAGACGGCGCTCGTCACCTCCTGCGCATGCCCACGCAACACGGTTGGCGGTTTGGCGCCCTCGAGGAAGGAGAGGAGATGGCAGCCGCTCGTCGCGGCAACGACGAGCGCGCCGAGGGCGATGCCTAGGAGCCGGCGAATACCGGAGGTTTGGTCTTTCGCCAACGGAAATGCTTCTCCCATGCAGCGCAGAACTGTAGCACCGTGTCGTCCTCGAAGCGCCTGCCGATCACCTGCAGCCCGACCGGCAGTCCCGAGGGCGTCCAGCCGCAGGGGATCGCCGCCGCCGGTTGGCCGGTGAGGTTGAAGGGATAGGAGAAGGGCGTCCATCGCGCCCACGGCACCGGCTTGCTCTGGTCCATGTCGGGCGGGCCGTCGGCTTCGGCGGCGAAGGGCTCGATCGGCGCCATCGGCATCAGCAGCAGGTCGAAGTCGCGGAACGACTCGGCCACGCGGCGATTGAAGGCGGCGCGGGCCTGCAGGGTGCGGAGATGATCTTCCAGCCTGATGGCCGGCGCGCGGTCGATCATGCGGGCGAAGCCGGGATCGAGCCGGTCCTTGTCCTCTTTCTTCAGCGTGCTGTAGAGCGCGCCGCGCGCCACCCACAGCGCGTCGAAGATATCGATCGGGTCGGGCCAGTCGATCGTGGTGCCGACGATCTCCACCGGGAGATGGGCTTTGATCTCGGCGAAAGCGCCGGCGATCACGGAGGCGACGCCGGGGGCGATGGCGTGGCCGAACAGCGTCGGCGCCAGCACGCAGCGCAGGCCCTTCGGCAGGTCGCCCAGCGTGCGGTGATAGGAGAGGCCGGCATCCGGCAGCGACTGCGGATCGCGTTCGTCCGGTCCCTGCAGCACGTCGAGCGCCAGGGCGTAGTCGGCGACGCTGCAGGTCATCGGCCCCGCATGCGAGAGATGCTCGGAGGGGCTGAGCGGATAGGTCGGCACGCGGCCGAGCGTCGCCTTCAGGGAGAAGATCCCGCAGAAGGCGGCGGGCACGCGCATCGAGCCGCCGCCGTCGGAGCCCAGCGTCAGCGGCACCGAGCCATCGGCCACCGCGACCGCCGAGCCCGAGCTCGATCCGCCGGCGGTTTTCGTCACGTCCCAGGGATTGCGCGTGACGCCGTAGAGCGGCGAGTTCGACGCGGCCTTCCAGCCGAGCTCGGGCGTCGTGGTCTTGCCCACCATGACCGCGCCCGCCGCCAGCATGCGCTCGACGGCAGGTGCCGTTTCGGTCGGGATCGAGTCGGCATACATCCTCGAGCCGCGCTGGGTCTTGAGGCCCTTGGTCAGGAACAGGTCCTTGATGCCGATCGGCACGCCATGGAACACGCCGCGGAACTTGCCGGCGCGCGCCTCCGTCTCCAGCGCGTGGGCCCGGGCGAGAGCGTCATCGGCGAACACGGCGCCATAGGCGTTGACCTTGGCGTCGGTCGCCTCGATCGCATCCAGCGCGGCCTGCACCAGCTCGACCGGCGACACGGTGCGCCGCCGCACCAGCTCCGCCATCTCGACCGCCGAGAGCGCGGTGTACTCGCGCAATTCCATCATTTCCCCCGGTTGACGCATTCCATTTCAGCAAAGCCCTCCGGCCTTTCCTCCCTGCGCGCAGCGCGGGGAGGTGCCCTCGTCATACGAGGGCGGAGGGGTCAGAGGGTCCATCTGGCGCTCATGACCCCTTCGTCGGCGTAAGACGCCGCCACCTCCCCATTTGAATGGGGAGGAAAGGTCTGAGGTGCCGTCACAGCCGCTTTCCCGACGCCGCGTCGAACACGTGGACGTCCTTCCAGCGCACGCCGGCGTGCAGCTCGGTGGCGCCGCCGAGCTCGGTGTCCGGCGTGATCGCCACGACGAAGCCGTCGCCGCCGTCGTCGAGATGGACGAGCTTCACGCTGCCCAGATCCTCCAGCAGCTCGATCCGGCCCTTGAAGGCACCGTCGTCGGCGGTGATGAAGGCATCGGGGCGGATGCCGACCACGACGTCGGTGCGCGGCGTGCCCGTCCACGTGCCGCCCACCGGGACGGCGACGCCGCCCGCGAGTTCGATGGCGGTGCCGTCGTCATTGACGCGGCCGTTGAAGAAATTCATCGGCAGCGAGCCGATGAAGCCCGCCACGAACAGGGTCGCGGGCCGGGCATAGACCTCGCCGGGCGAGCCCACCTGCTCGACCCTGCCGGCGTTCATCACGATCAGCCGGTTGGCGAGCGACATGGCCTCGACCTGGTCGTGCGTCACCAGGATCGAGGTCGCGTTGAGGCGCAGGTGCAGGCGCTTCAGCTCGGTGCGCATCTGCCCGCGCAGCTTGGCGTCGAGGTTGGAGAGCGGCTCGTCGAACAGGAAGACCTTGGGCTCGCGGATGATGGCGCGGCCCATGGCGACGCGCTGGCGCTGGCCGCCGGAGAGCTGCGTCGGCTTGCGCGCCAGATACTCGCCCAGGCCCAGCACCTTGGCCACGCCCGCGACCTTGTCGCGGATCGTGGGCTTCGGTGCGCCCGCGATCTTGAGCGCATAGGACATGTTCTCGAACACGCTCATGTGCGGATAGAGCGCGTAGTTCTGGAACACCATGGCGATGTCGCGTTCGCGCGGCTCCAGCGTGTTGACGACGCGGCCGTCGATGGCGATCTCGCCGCCGGTGATCGCCTCGAGGCCGGCGATCATGCGCAGCAACGTCGACTTGCCACAGCCGCTCGGCCCCAGGATGACGGCGAAGTCGCCATGGGCGATGGCGAGGTCGATGCCGTGGATGACCCGTGCCGTCCCGTAGGACTTCTCCACCTTGCGTATGTCGACTGTGGCCAAGGCTTGCTCCGCTACTTTTCCGAGTCGACCAGGCCTTTGACGAACCAGCGCTGCAGCACGATCACCACCATGACCGGCGGGAGCGTGATCAAGAGCGCCGACGACATCAGCAGGTTCCATTTGGGCACCGCCTCGGGCGCGCCCGAGATCTGCTTCGCGAGCCCGATCACCGCGGTGGCCATGGCGGGATCGGTGGTGATGAGCAATGGCCAGAGATACTGGTTCCAGCTGAAGACGAAGAGGATCACCGCCAGCGCCACCACATTGGTGCGCGACATCGGCCACAGCACGTCGACCAGGAAACGCATCGGCGAGGCGCCGTCGATCTTGGCGGCTTCGAGCAGCTCCTCGGGGATGGTGAGGAAGAGCTGGCGGAACAGGAAGGTCGCGGTGGCCGAGGCGGTGAGCGGCAGGATCAGGCCGGCGTAGGAATCGAGCAGGCTCCATTTCACCACGGCCTCGACGCTCCAGCCGGTGAGCCATTCGAAGGCGCCGCCTGTGCCGGTGGTCTCCAGCAGCCAGGCCAACGGCTGCAACGGATGGGCCGCCACGGCGAAGGTGGGCACGATGCGGACCTCGATCGGCAGCATCAGCGTGGCGAAGATCAGCCAGAAGGCCGTCATCCGGAAGGGGAAGCGGAAATAGGTGATGGCGAAGGCCGACAGGATCGACACCGAGATCTTGCCCACCGTGACGCCGACGGAGACGATCAGCGAGTTGGTGAGCTGGCGGCCGAGCGTGCCGTTGCTCGTCACCGTCTTGAGATTGTTCCAGAGCTCGCCGCCGGGCGTGAGCGGCATCGGCACCTGCAGCACGTCCTGCAGGGTGTGGGTGGCGGCGATCAGCGCGTAGTAGAGCGGCAGGCAGACGGCGGCGATGCCCAGGATCAGCATCGCGTGGCAGAGCCGGTCGAGCCAGGGCGTGCGTTCGATCATGAGGGGGCTCTCATGCCGCGTACTTCACGCGCCGCTCGAGGTAGCGGAACTGCACGACGGTGAGCGCGATCACCACGATCATCAGGATCACCGACTGCGCCGAGGAGAGGCCGAGGTCGAGGCCGAGGAACCCGTCGGCATAGACCTTGTAGACCAGGATGTCGGTGGCGCCGCTGGGGCCGCCGTGGGTCAGCGCATGGATGATGCCGAAGGTGTCGAAGAAGGCATAGACGACGTTGATCACCAGCAGGAAGAACGTGGTGGGCGAGATCAGCGGGAAGATGATGGACACGAACCGGCGCACCGGGCCGGCGCCGTCGATCGCCGCGGCCTCGATCAGCGAGCGCGGGATGCCCTGGAGGGCGGCGAGGAAGAACACGAAATTGTAGCTCACCTGCTTCCACGAGGCGGCGACGATCACCAGCAGCATGGCATCGTTGCCATTGAGCAGCGGGTTCCAGGCGATGCCGAAGCCCTGCTTCAGCATCAGCGCGATGGCGCCGTAGATCGGATGGAAGAGGAAGAGCCAGAGGATGCCGGCCAGCACCGGCGCCACGGCATAGGGCCAGATCACCAGCAGCTTGTAGGCGGTCTTGCCGCGCCGCACGCGAGCCACCAGCACCGCGAACAGCAGCCCGCCCAGCACGGCGGCGGCAGTGGTGCCGGTGCTGAAGATGGCGGTGCGCCAGATCGAGTTGAGATACTCCGGGCTGGAGAGGATCGCCTCGAAATTGTCGAACCACACGAAGGTCGACTTCACGCCGAACGGGTCGGAGATCATGAAGGCCTGCATCAGCGCCTGCGCCGCCGGCCAGAACACGAAGACCGTGAGGATCAGCATCTGCGGCGCCAGCAGCAGGAAAGCCAGCCATCGATGCCGCTCGAAGTTGACGCGCTTGATCATGGTCCCGGCGTCATCCCGACCGGAGCCGAGCGCAGCGAGGCGCAGCGGAGGGACCTCGTCTCATGGCGCAACATGAACAGGTCCCTCGGCTACGCTCGGGATGACGGTGCCTCAATTCCGCTGCCGCTCGAAGCGGCGCAGGATCTCGTTGCCGCGACGGACGGCGTCGTCCATCGCCTGCTGCGCCGGCTTCTTGCCCGACCACACGGCCTCCAGCTCCTCCTCCAGCGCCGCGACATACTGGTTGGAGTTGCCCAGGCGCACGGTCATGGTGTTGAGCGTGGGCGTGCCGCGCTGGATCTGCTTGATGGCGACTTCCTGCTGCGGATACTTGTCGTAGTAACCCTCGCCCTTGACCTTCTCGTAGGCGGCCTTGGTGATCGGCATGTAGCCGGTGTCCTGGTGCCACTTGGCCTGCTGGTTGGGGCTCGCGAGATGGGCGAGGAACGCCGCCACGCCCTTGTATTCCTCGGGCTTGTGGCCCTTCAGCACCCAGATCGCGCCGCCGCCGATCAGGCTGTTGTGCGGCGTGGCGCCGGTCTCGTAGGGCAGCGGCGCCGAGTCGAAGGCGAACTTGGCACTCTGCTGCAGGGCGGAGAAGACCGCCGACGAATGGGTCATCATCGCGCACTTGCCGCCGGTGAAGGCAGGTGTGGCGCTGCTGCCCTGGCGGCCGGAATAGGTGTAGCGGCCGTCGTCGGCCCAGGTGCCGAGGCGGGCGATGTTCTTCACCACGGCGGTCTTGTTGTAGGTGAAGACCGCGTTGGTGCCGTCGAGCCCGTTGTGCTCGGTGGCGATCGGCAGGTCGTGGATCGTCGAGTAGTTGTCGACATGCACCCATTGCTGCCAGCCCGAGGTATAGCCGCACTCCATGCCGGAGGCCTTCAGCTTGGTGAGATACTCGCCCATCTCGTCCCACGTCACCGGCGCGCGCGTGAGGCCGGCCTTGGCGAAGGCGTCCTTGTTGTACCAGAGGATCGGCGTCGACACGCTGAAGGGCAGCGACAGCAGCTTGCCCTCCTTCGTGCGATTGTAGTTGAGCACCGGCTGGATGTAGTTGCTCCAGTCGACCTTGTGGCCTTCCGCGGCCAGCAGGTCCTGCACCGGATAGACCGAGCCCGAGAGCAGCATGCTCTGCGCGTTCTGCGCGATCACGACCAGCATCTGCGGATGCTTGTTGGCGCGGAAGCCGGCGATGGCGGCATTGAAGGTCTCGTCGTAGGTGCCGCGTCCGCTCGCCACGATCCTGTAGTTGGCCTGGGAGGTGTTGAAGGCCTCGATCTGCTGCTTCAGCGCGTCGTCGATCGGCCCGAGGCTGGGATGCCAGAACTGGATTTCCAGCGGCGCCGCGAAGGCCGTCGAAATCCCGAGAGCGGCGAAGGCGCCGGCACAGGCCGCCAGCAGTTTCTGTTTCATGGTGAACTCCTTGGTGAAACTCAGGGCCGGACCTTCAGTCCGGTGGGCGAGGTCGTCATGCCGGTGAGTTCCCGGCCGCTGGACAGGATGCGCCATGAGAGCAACTTCTGGGCCGAGGCGAGCATCGCCGGCGCCGCCGCGGCATCGCGCGACAGGTCGGTGAAGCAATGCGGGTCGCTTTCGAGGTCGAAGAACAGCGGCGGCAGGGCCGCGAAATGCACGTACTTGTGGCGGTCGCCGCGGATCACGGCGAGGGAGCAGGCGTCCATCGGCAGGCCGAGATCCTGCTCGGAATCGGCGGCGCCGAGGCCCCGGAAGTCGAACTCCCAATGCACCTCGCTGCGCCAGTCGGCCGGCGCGCTGCCATGCGCCAGCGGCAGCAGCGAGCGGCCGTCGCACTGGCGCGGGATCGGCAGGCCGAGCCAGTCGAGCACCGTCGGCATCACGTCGACCGCCTCGGTGAAGCGCTCGACCTTGCGGCCACGGCCGGCGTTCGCGGCGGCCGAGGGATCGCGCAGGATCAGCGGGACGTTGTAGGCTTCGTCGAAATAGCCCTGCTTGCCCAGCATCCAGTGGTCGCCCAGCATCTCGCCATGGTCGGCCGTGACGACGATCAGCGTGTCGTCGTAGAGGCCCCATTCCTTGAGCTTGTCGATCAGCCGGCCGACCTGGTCGTCGACCTCCTGCACCATGCCGTAGTAGGTGGCGCGCAGTTGCGCGAGGGCTGAATCGCCGAGATCGGCCACGATGCCCTCGCCGGTGACGAAGTAGCTCGCCTGCTTCTGGGTGCGGAGATAGTTCGCCAGCAACGGATGCTGCCTGGCCTCGTCCGCGACAGTGGCGGCTCGGATGGGGGCGGCCATGTCGGCAGCCGCATAGAGCGCATTATAAGGTGCAGGCGCGATGAAGGGCGGGTGCGGGCGGATATAGGCCGCGTGGGCGAACCACGAGTCGTTGCGACGCACGGATATATAGTCGAGCAGCGCGTCGGTGAGGAAAACCGTGATGCTGTCCTCGGCCTTGAAACGTGCCGGCGCAAAGGTCGGACCGCTGCCGCCGGCGTCCTTCGCGTCTGGCCCATAGATCTCCGTCACGTCGTCCGCGAAGCCGTAACCCTTGGCCTGCAGGTGCGCCATCCACGGGAAAGGTTTCTCCGGCAGATGCAGCTCGGGTGCAAAACCAGGCATCACCGATTCATAGGTGCGCAGCGCCGGATCGTCGGGAGAAAGGCCGGTCGGGTCGGCGGTGGTGTCGGTGTAGCCGAACAGCGCGGGATCGTAGCCGGCGTTGCGGCACTCCAAAGCAATGTTGGTGAAGCGGCGCGATAGTGGCGTGCCGTTGCGCATCACGCCGTTGTTGTGCTGGTAGGTGCCGGTGAGCAGCGCGGCGCGCGAGGGGCCGCAGGGCGAGGCCTGGGCGAAATGCTTCGTGCAGAGCACGCCGTCGGCCGCGAGCCGGTCGAGGTTCGGCGTCCTGAGAATCGGATTCCCTGCGCAGCCGATCGCATCGGCACGCCATTGATCGATGACGATGAAGAGGATGTTCCTCCGCGCGCCCATCGGTTCCCCACTCCGCCCCTGGCCGGATCATCGCGGCTGCGGCCTTGCAGGACAATTTAATATTAGTTTCATAACTTAAAAATAATTTATAGTAGAGGTGTGCTTCACACGCAGATCCGGGCCTTCGACGCCGTGGCCCGCGAGGGCAGCTTCTCGCGCGCCGCCGGAATGCTGGGCCTCACCCAGCCCGCGCTCACCATCCAGGTGAAGGCGCTGGAGGAGACCTACGGCGTCAAGCTCTTCACCCGCCAGCGCCGCGCCGTGGTGCTCACCGAGATGGGCGAGCGTCTGTTCCGGATGTCGCGGCGCTACGCCAGCCTCGAGGAGCAGATCCGCGAGGTGCTGACCGAATCGTCGGAGCTGGAGCGCGGCCAGCTCAGCCTCACCGCCGACGGGCCGCATATCGCGATGGGCGTGTTCGCGCAGTTCATCGCGCGTCATCCCAACATCGAGCTGTCGGTGGCGATGGGCAATACGCGCTTCGTGCGCGAGCAGCTCCTCGAACGGCGCACCGACCTCGCCATCCTGCCCGGCATTGCCCGCCATCCGCAAATCCATGCCGTGCCGTTGTGGCGTCACACGGCGGTGCTGATCGTGGCCAACGATCACCCGTGGGCGGCGCGGCGCAGCGTCGATTTCGCCGAGCTCGCGGGCCAGCCGATGGTGTCGCGCGAGGAGGGCTCGAACACGCGCCGCGTCGTGCAGGAGGCTATGGCGAAATCGGGTATCCGGCCACGCACCATGTTGGAGCTGGGCAGCCGCGAGGCGGTTTGCGAAGCCGTCGGCGCCGGGCTGGGTTTCAGCATCATCTGGCAAATCGAAGCCGAGGGCTCGACGCGTTTTAGAACGCTTGCAATTCGCGACGCGACCATTACCAGCTCGGATTATGTCGCCTGCCTCAAGAGCGAACAGATGCGGCGGGCGATCAAGGCGTTCTTTTCCGTCGCGGCAAGAATTTCAAATCGCGGGGCGGGGATTTCCTGAAGTCCGAAAAACCCGTGAAACGCATTATATTACCAAAATGGAGCGATTTTCCGGGAATGAAGTTTGTTCACGTATCGCGGAATTCGTAATTACTCACCCCTATCCAGGAGACCAAGCGTCGGTTTGGCGGTGTGTGTGGGCTGCGATGGCGTGTTGGATGGCGGCGAGTGCGGTGCGGCCCGCGAGGCGGCCGGTGGCGACGATGGAGCATAG
>CANIRG010000178.1 GCA_947469635.1 Rhodospirillales bacterium
CCATCGTGTCGAGCGTGGCGGTCTTGGCGGCGGTGTAGGTGGCGCCCTTCACGGAGCCCAGCAGCTCCTTGTAGGCGCGATCCGATTCCTTGGCGCGAGTCTCGAGCCGGTCGTCGTCGATGCTCATGATCAACGGCATCGCCTCGCCGCTCATCGCCAGCCCGCCGGCCATGCCGCCGGCCGGGCCGACCGGCAGGTGCAGGGCGTCCACCGCAGCGTCGTAGATCGAGGCCACGCGGGCGGCGAGACGGAAGGACATGGCGGCATCGGGGCCGCCTTCGGAAACGGCCAAAACGGATTTGATCATCACACTCTCCCCATAGCAGGCACCCGACCGGGTATCGTGGCCGAGCATATCATCGGAACATGAACGTCAGGTACGTGCGGCGGCGGCCAACGCGGCCATCATCTCGCCTAACGGATCGAGATCCTGCCCGGCACCGCGGGCGGCGGCCAGGACCTCCCCGAGCGGCTTGCCGTTGGCCATCGAAGCGGCTCCCCACAGCAAGGTCGAGCGCATGCCGCTCTTGCAGTAGGCCACGATCCTGCGGTCGCCGTCGCGCAGCAGCCCGGCAAGGGTGCGGACCTGCTCCGGCGTCGCGCCAGGTCCGGAGAACGGAAGGTCGACGAAAGCGAGGCCGGCCTGCTCGGCGGCCTGCGCGAGCTCCGCCGTGCGCGGCTGGCCCATCCAGGCCTCGCCATCCGGGCGGTTGTTGACCACGACGGCATAGCCGAGCGCGGCAATCTTCTCCATGTCGTCGGCCTTGAGCTGGCCGCTGACCGAGACGCGAGCATCGAGCGGAAGCAGGTTTGGCATGGCGGTGGTCTTAGCAGGTCCCGGCGACACGTGGAACCGCACGCGGCGGGCAGGCGTTACGCCCTGGAATTTCACCGGAGTTTCGCATGACCAACATTACCCGCCGCACGGCCCTGATCTTCACCGCCTTCGCCCTGGCTGCTCCTCTCGCTGCAGTGCATGCAGCCGACACGCTGCCGGACTCGCGCTTCGTGGGCTATGCCCAGGCCATCAACGACTTCGAGATCGGCTCGGCGCGGTTGGCGCTCGCGAAGTCATCCAACGAGAATGTCCGCGGCTTTGCCACCCGCGCGCTTGCCGATCACACCGATGCCGCCGAGCGCCTGAGCAAGGCGCGCAGCGAGGCCGGCGTCACCTACGCTCCCGATCCTTCCCGGCCGGCGAGCACCATTGCCGTCTTGCAGCGTCTCGGCGGCCTCGAAGGCCCTGAGTTCGATGTCGCCTTCGCCAATGCCCAGCTCGCCCTCATGACCGAGGCAGAAGCGCAATATGGCGCGAACTCGCAGAGCGGCGGCTTGAAGCGCTATGCCCAGGAAGAGCTGCCCAAGATGCAGCGCCGTGCCGAGTACGCCCGCCGGCTGGCCGGCGGTCTCTAGGCTTTCCCGGCCTTCCGCCACATTTCGAAACCCCGCTTGCGCAAGGCGCAGGCGGGGCATGTGCCGCAGCCGTTGCCCCAGGGATGGCGCGGCCCGCGCTCGGCTTCGTAGCAGGTGTGGGTATGGTCGAGGATCGTCTCGATCAGGGCCGGCCCTCCCAGCGTTTCGGCCAGCGCCCAGGTCTCCGACTTGTCGAGCCACATCAGCGGCGTGTGCAGCACGAAGCTGCGATCCATCCCGAGATTGAGCGTGACCTGCAGCGCCTTGATGGTGTTGTCGCGGCAGTCGGGATAGCCGGAGAAATCGGTCTCGCACATGCCGCCGATCAGGTTGCGGATGCCGCGCCGCCACGCGATCGCCGCGGCGAAGGTGAAGAACAGAAGATTGCGGCCCGGCACGAAGCTGTTCGGCAGCCCGTCCTTCTCCATCGTGAAGGCGACATTGCGGGTGAGCGAGGTGTCGCTGATCTGTCCCAGAACGCCCATGTCGATGAAGTGGTCTTCGCCCAATCGCGACGCCCATTGGGGAAAACGCCGTCGGACTTCCGACAGCACCACAAGCCGTTGATCGAGCTCGATCAGATGCCGCTGGCGATAGTCGAACGCCACAGTCTCGACATGCGCGAATTGCTCTAGCGCCCAGGCGAGGCAGGTGGTTGAATCCTGACCGCCGGAAAAAAGGACGAGGGCCGATCGAGCATCGTTCATGCGGCTTTATCGCCCGCAACCTTTTCCGCCGCCACGCGTTTTTCGTTGTGCGTAGATACACCCCGCAAAAGGAGGAGGAACCATGTTCGTCTCCGACATTCTGTTGCAGAAGGGCGGTCTCGTATTCGCGGTCACGCCCGGAACTTCGGTGGCCCAGGTCGCGCAGCAGCTCAGCACGCGGCGTATCGGGTCGGTGCTGGTGGTCGACAAGTTCGACGCGGTGATCGGCATCGTCTCCGAGCGCGATCTCGTTCGCGCCTTGGCGTTGCATGGCCCGTCATGCCTCGATCACGAGGTCGTCAAGGTGATGACCCGCGATGTGGTCTCGTGCGATCCCGACGATTCCATCGATCGCGTGATGGGGCTCATGACGCGCGGCCGCTTCCGCCATCTTCCCGTGGTTCGCCACGGCGAGCTGCTGGGGCTTGTGTCGATCGGTGACGTCGTCAAGGCACGGCTGGAGGAGACCCGTCACGAGACCGAGGCGCTCAAGGCCTATATCGTCGCCGGCTGACGCTTCGGCTCAGGCGAGGGATCGCGCTTGATGTAGATCAAGGCGCCGCGTCGTTCGCGGAGGTTTAATCCTGCCCGGATACAGGCAGGATTTCCGATGACGACTGGCGAAGTGTGGTTTCTCGTCCTGGTTTTCGGCGCGTTTGCGACCTTGGGTGTGGCCCTCGCGGTGGCCACGATCGTCTATCGGCGATCACTCCCGCCTAATAGGTCGATCGCCGGGGATTGACGATCTCGTTGGCGTCGTGGCGGAACAGCCACCGGCAGCCCTGCGGCGCCGAATAGCGCGCGTGCATCATGCCCTTGGGGCCGCGAAGCGCGACGTCGTAGCGGTCGGGCTCGGCCGGCGAGAGGCTGGCGATGCAGCTTGCCGGCGGGTTGGCGGAAACGCCCTGGATCTCGTAGACGACAGCATTGAGTTCCGGGAGCGGCAAGCCCGCGGCCTTGAAGCCGGCGTAGATCTCTGAAATCAGGGCATCGTTCCTGGTCTCGACGGTAGCCCGTAGATGGGAAGCGAGGCGTTCGGAGGCGCGCGCCGCGGAAATGGTCGCTTCGATCTGCCTGAGCAGGAGCAGGCGGGCTTCGCTCGCGTTCATGCCGGGCCCGATCGGTGCGGCTACGGGCGTGGCCGAGCGGGTCGCGTTGTTGCAGAGATTGGCGGCCTGCTGCTCGATCGTCATGGCGGGCAGCGTCGCTTCCATGAGGCAAATCTGCAGGCTCAGGAATTCCCTGACGGTGTCGACATACTCGAACTGGTCGGCGGGGCGACCCAGCATGCGCGAGATGAAGCGCGGGTCGATGCCCATGTCCGTGGCGTAGCGGATGATGGTGGAAGACCCGCCCAGCGCCAGGTTGAAGCCTTCGGTGGTTGCGACACGGTCGTCGGCGGGCGAATTGCGCAGGCCGCCGTAGTTCAGCCAGACGTTATGGAAGCCGAGCTGGCCACCGGCTTCGATGGTGCGGCTGGGGACGGCGTCGACCGGCAAGGCGGCCATCGTGCCTCCCAGAAAGGCGAAGGCGCAGGCCGAGAGGCAGAGGTCGCTCTTGCGGACCACGGTGGCGATGCCGAATTCGCGAAAAAGATAGCCGACCTTCACGCCTTCGAAGACATCGCCGCCCTGGCTGCTCAGCTCGGCTGTCGTGAAGGGAAGGTCACCGGGCGTTTCCTTGACCGACTTGAGCCGGACAAGGGTCTTGCGCAGCTCCGCAGCATCGCCTTTCTCGAACATGCCGGTGAGGCGAATGACCGTCGCGGGCGCGCCGGGCAGCGCCCGCATGGCCGTCGTGATCGTCAAGGCGCTGGCGTCGGCTCCTTTAAGAAGGAAAAATGACACCAGCAGGACGCGGACAAGAAGTGGACGCAACGAGGCTCCCCCGACACCGAGCCCCAGGCTTCTACCCGCAAATGTCGTCGCAGGCACTGTGACATTCCTCCGCAATCAGGGCGGGTATCGAGGCGGATCTCGATGCCACCAGTGGTATAGAATCGAACATTCAAAGGTAAACACTTGGAAAACAACACCCCAATCCATCCCTTGCCTCTCCAGGGCAAGGTCGCGCTCGTCACCGGGGCGGGCAAGAACATCGGCCGCTGCATTGCGCTCACGCTGGCGCGCGATGGCGCCGCCGTCGTCGTCAACGGCCGGGCCGACCGGGCGGCCGTGGACTCGGTCGTGCGCGAGATCGAGGAAGCGGGCGGCAAGGCCTGTGCGGCAATGGGCGACGTCGGCGACCCCGCCGTGGCGCCACGCCTGGCGGCCGAGGCGGCGGCGAGGTTCGGCGGGGTCGACATACTGGTGACCAATGCGGGCTTGCGGCGCCAGACCTCGTTCCTCGAGATGCCCTTCGAGGAATGGCGCGAGATCCTGTCGGTCGCCCTCGATGGCGCCTTCCTGATGGCCCGGGCGATCGTTCCGCAGATGGTGGCCAAGGGGCAGGGTGGGGCGTTCGTGGCCATGTCCGGCGTCTCGACCCATGTCGGCACGCCCAACCGCTGCCATGTCTCGGCCTCCAAGGCGGCGCTGGAAGGGCTGGTGCGTGCGCTTGCGGTTGAACTGGCGCCACATCGCATCACCTGCAACGCCGTCTCTCCGGGCGCGATCGACACGGCGCGCGGCACGGCGGCCGGGCCGGCGCCGCCCAATCGCACGAACCGCCCGATCCCGCTGAAGCGCTTCGGCACGGTCGAGGAGATCGCGGCCATGGTCCGCCTGCTGGTCGGGCCGCAGGGCACCTTCATCACCGGCCAGACCATCCATGTGAACGGCGGTGAGTTCCTGACGTGAGGAACCTCATCACCGACGTGCCGGGGGTGCTGGTCGGCAATGCCCAGGATGCGCGCGCCGCCACCGGCGCCACCGTGGCGGTGTTCGAGGCGAGCACGGTGGCGAGCGTGGCGACCCTGGGCGGCGCGCCCGGGTCGCGCGCCGTGACCCTGCTGGAACCGGAAGCGAGTGGCCTGATCGATGCCGTCGTCTTTTCGGGCGGTTCGCTCTACGGGCTCGATGCGGCGGGGGGCGCTACGTCCGTCCTGGGCGCGCAAGGCAAGGGCGCCCAATTCGGCGGATTGAGCCTGCCTGTGGCCGTGCAGGCCATCCTGTTCGACCTGATGAACGGCGGCGAGAAGGACTGGCTGAAGGAGCCGATGAAGCATCGTCCACCCTACTGGGACCTCGGTCGCGATGCTGCCTTGGCGGCGGGCAAGGATTTCGCGCTGGGCACGGCGGGCGCCGGCTATGGCGCCACCACGGTCAATCTCAAGGGTGGGCTGGGCTCGGCGAGCGCCCGGACGGGCCAGGGCTTCACCGTCGGGGCGCTGGTCGCGGTCAATGCCGTCGGCGGGGCGACCATCGACGACGGGCCGCATTTCTGGGCCGGGGCCTACGAAAGGGGTGAGGAGTTTGGTGGCCACGGCTGGCCGTCAAAGGTGTCGGAGTCGGCGCTGACGCTGCGCTTCAAGGGCCTGCCGGCACCGGCGACCGCGACGACCATCGCGCTGGTGGCGACCGACGCCACGCTCACCAAGGCGGAGTGCAAGCGGCTCGCCATCATGGCCAACGACGGCCTGTCGAAATCCCTCCGCCCCATCCATGCGCCCAACGATGGCGACACGGTGTTTGCCGCCGCCACCGGACGCATGGGTCCCGGTGGGGAGCCGCCCGTGCTGACGGAGATCGGCACGGTAGCGGCTGATTGCCTCGCCCGTGCAGTGGCTCGCGGCGTTTATGAGGCCGCGGCGCTGCCCTATAAGACCTCGCTGCCGGATTACCGGCAGCGCTTCGGTTCCAAATAGCGGGAAGCGGCCAATGATGGCCTATCTGGTCGTCTTCATCGGTGCGGGCATAGGCGGCTCCGTGCGCCACGGCGTCAATATCTGGGTGGCGCGGCTCCTGGGCACGCACTTTCCCGCGCACACGCTCGTCATCAACGTCGTGGGCTCGCTGACGATGGGATTGGTCGCCGGCTGGTTCGCCATGAAAGGCGGCGGCGCCGGCCATCTGCGGCTGTTCCTCGCCACCGGCATCCTGGGCGGCTTCACCACCTTCTCGGCCTTCTCGCTCGACGCCGTCCTGCTGTGGGAGCGGCACGAGCATATGCTGGCCGCGCTCTATGTCGGCGGTTCGGTGGCGGCGTCGATCGCGGGCCTCATTCTCGGTCTGTGGCTGATGCGCACCCTCTATGGGTGAGGCCGATGTCGTCGTCATCGGAGGTGGCGCCGCCGGGCTGATGTGCGCGATCGAGGCCGGCCGGCGCGGCCGGCGCGTCGTGCTGCTGGAGCACGCCGAGAAGGTCGGCAAGAAGATCCTGATCTCGGGCGGCGGGCGCTGCAACTTCACCAATCTCGCGGCATCGCCGGAGAATTTCCTCTCGGCCAATCCGCATTTCGCCAAGTCGGCGCTCAGCCGCTACACCCAGCACGATTTCATCGCCCTGGTGCAGAAGCACCGCATCGCCTTCCACGAGAAGACGCTGGGCCAGCTCTTCTGCGACGGCTCGGCGCGCCAGATCGTGGCGATGCTGCTGGAGGAAGGCGCGGCCGTCGGTGTCGATGTGCGCGTGGCGCAGAAGGTCGCGGCCGTCGAACGGTCGGATCGCTTCACGGTGACCACGGACACGGACACGATCACGGCCCAATCGGTCGTGCTGGCCACGGGCGGCCTGTCCATCCCCAAGATGGGCGCGACCGGCTTCGCGCATGACATCGCGCGGCGCTTTGGGCTGAAGATCACCCAGACACGACCGGCATTGGTGCCGCTCACGGCCAAGGTGCCGGAGCTGAGCGGCGTATCGCTCGATGTCGTGGCCAGTCTCGGTCGCACGAAATTTCGCGAAGCCATGCTGTTCACCCATCGCGGCCTGTCCGGGCCGGCGATCCTGCAGATTTCCTCCTACTGGCAGCCAGGCCAGGAGATCCCGATCGACCTGTTGCCGGGCATCGACGCGGCGGCCTTCCTCAAGGGGCGGCGGCACGCCCGCCCCAAGGCCGAGCTGCGCACGATCCTGGGCGAGGTCCTGCCGCAGCGCCTGGCGCAGGTGCTTGCTCTCGACGGCGCCGTCACGCTGAACGACTGGCGCATCACGCCCACGGGCACCGAAGGCTACGCCAAGGCCGAGGTCACGCTGGGTGGCGTCGATACGGCCGAGCTGTCGTCGCAGACCATGGAGGCGAAGAAGGTGCCGGGCCTCTATGTCATCGGCGAGGCGGTCGACGTGACCGGCTGGCTGGGCGGCTACAATTTCCAATGGGCCTGGTCGAGCGGGTGGGCGGCGGGCCAGATCGCCTAGAGCCCGAGACGCTCATTGGACCGCGAGCCTCCAGGCCCGCTCATGCTCATGAGGCCTGGAGGCCCGCGGTCCGGATGACATGACGCTCTAATGGCCGAGATAGGCCTTCCTCAGCTCGGGGTGTTCCGCCAGCTCCGCCGCCTTACCCGACAGCGCGATGCGGCCGTTCTCCAGCACATAGGCGCGATGGGCGACGGCCAGCGACTGCACGACGTTCTGCTCCACCAGCAGGATGGCGAGCCCGTCGGCATTGATGCGGGCGATCAGGGCGAACATCTCCTCGACGAGGATTGGCGAGAGGCCGAGCGAGGGCTCGTCGAGGATCAGCAGCTTCGGCTCGCCCATCAGGCCGCGGCCGATCGCCAGCATCTGCTGCTCCCCACCCGACAGCGTGCCGGCGAATTGCGTCCAGCGCTCCTTCAGGCGCGGGAAGATCGCCGTGACACGGTCGAGGTTCTGGGCACGGGCCGCCTTGCCGCGGCGATAGCTGCCCATTTCGAGGTTCTCGCGCACCGTGAGGTTTGGGAACACGCGCCGCCCCTCGGGCACCTGCACCAGCCCGGCCGCGACGATGCGCGTCGATGGCGCGCCGCCGATCTCCTTGCCCTCGAAACGGATCGAGCCGCCGAACGGGCGGTAGAGGCCGGAGATATTGTTGTTGAGCGTCGACTTGCCGGCGCCGTTGCTGCCCAGCAGCGCCACGATCTCGCCCGCGCCGACGGCAAGGTCGACGCCGCGCAGGATCTCGATGGCGCCGTAGCCTGCGCGGAGAGCGGTGACTTCAAGCACGCAGCACCTTGGCGGCGCCATGGCCGAGATAGGCTTCGACGACTTCCGGATTATTGGCGATCCCGGCCGGCGTGCCCTCGGCGATCATGCGGCCCTGGTTCAGCACATAGACGCGCTCGGCGAGCGAGGTCACGGCCTGCATCACATGCTCGATCAGCAGCACGGTGACGCCGGCCTTGGCGATGCCCTTGATGACGGCAACGATGTCGACGATCTCCGACGGGTTGAGGCCGGCCATGACCTCGTCGAGCAGCAGCAGCCTCGGGCCTGTCGCCAGGGCGCGCGCGAGCTCGAGCCGCTTGCGGCCGGCCACGGTGAGGTCGGCGCCCATCTGGTCGAGCTGGTCCTCCATGCCGACCTGGGCGGCGACGGCTTCGGCCAGCTTCCGCGCCAGCCCGCGGTCGGGCGAGGCGAGGTAGGCGCCGACCATGATGTTGTCGCGCACGCTGATCTTGGCAAAGGGCTGGGTGATCTGGAAGGTGCGCACCATGCCGGCGGCGCAGATCTTGTGCGGCGGCAGGCCGGTGATGTCGCGGCCGTCGAGCGCGACGCGACCAGTGTCGGGTCTGTGGAAGCCGGCGATCGCGGCGAACAGTGTCGTCTTGCCGGCACCGTTGGGGCCGATCAGGGCCACGATCTCGCCCTGGCGCACGTCGAGCGAGGCCTTGTCGACGGCCTTCAGGCCGCCGAAGGATTTCGAGAGTTCGCGGACCTCAAGCATGACGCTGCTTTCGGCCGAGGACCTTGGCGGCGAACAGGCTCATCAAGCCGTCGGGCAGGCGGGCCACGATCAGCATCAGCATGATGCCGTAGACGATGAGGCTCAGCGGCTGGACGTTCTTCAGGGCCGGCACGGCGCTCGCCACCCAGCGTGTCGCCTCGTTGATGAAGGTGAGCGCCACCGAGCCGATCAGCGGGCCGAAGATCGTGCCCGCGCCGCCCACCATGGTGACCAGCAGCATCTCGACCGACTTGTCGATGCCGAAGGCGATCGAGGGGTCGATGTAGAGGTATTTCTGCGCATAGAAGGTGCCGCCGGCGGCGCACATCGCTCCCGACAGGGTGAGCACCTTCACCTTCTCGGTGAAGACGTCGATGCCGAGCGCGCGGGCGGCGTCCTCGTTCTCGCGGATGGCGACAAGGCGGGCGCCGAAGCGGCTGCGCGTGAGCTGCCAGGCGATCAGCAGCGAGACGATGCAGAGCGCGAAGGCGAGGTAGTAAATCCAGATCGAGTCCTTGAACTGGAAATTCTCCGGTCGCTGGTCGGCCTTGATCAGCATGCCGAGGCCGCCGCGGGTAAAACCGACGGAATTGGCGAGGATGCGGAAGACTTCCGCGAAGGCGAGTGTAATGAGAGCAAAGTACGAGCCCTTGAGGCCGGCGCGGAACGACAGCATCGCGATCATGCAGCCCACCGCGCCGCCCATCGCCATTGACGCGGGCCAGGCGAGCCAGGCGTTCCAGCCGTGCGTCACCTGCAGGATGGTCGAGGTGTAGGCGCCGACGCCGAAGAACACGGCATGGCCGAACGAGGTCTGGCCCGCGAAGCCGCCCGAGATGTTCCACGACTGGCCGATGAAGGCGGTGAAGAACATCAGCATGGCGATGTTGACCAGGTAGTTCGGCACCAGGAACGGATAGATCACCGCGGCCGCGAAGCCGAACACCAGGAGGCCGCGGACCAGGGGAGTCATGCCTTGCTCCCGAACAGGCCTGTCGGCTTGAACAACAGGATCAGGATGAAGATCAGCGAGATGCCGATCTGGCCCAGCTGCTCGCCCAGGAACAGCCCGCCCAGGGATTCGGTGACGCCGATGAGAAAGCCTCCGACCGCGGCGCCCAGGAAGCTGCCCATGCCGCCCAGCACGACGATGGTGAAGGCCACCAGCACGAAGGCGTAGCCCGACTGCGGCGTCACGTAGAAGGTCGGCATCAGCAGGCAGGCGGCGGCGCCCAGGCAGCCGATGCCGATGCCGTAGGAGATGGCGAAGATCTTCTCGACGTCGATGCCGACCAGCCGCGCGCCCTGGCGCTCCTTGGCGACGGCGCGGATCGCCTTGCCGGTGTCGCTGCGGGCCATGAAGAGGCCGAGCACGGCGCAGAGCACCAGCGCCGCCACGAACGACACGACCTTGGGCAACGGCAGGAAGGCCGCGCCGAACTGGATGATCTCGCCGGCATAGGGCACGGCGATTGTCTCGGTGTCGCCGCCGAAGAACAGGAGCGCCGCATTGTCGGCCACGATCGAGACGCCGAGCGTAATCAGCAGGATGTTCTCGTCCTTGCCGTGGCTGAAGCGGCCGATCAGCAGGCGGTAGAGCACGAAGCCGAAGACGAACGCGCCGCCGATCACGATCGGCAGGGCAAGGTAGGGATCGACGCCCAGCAGGCGCCACAGGAAGAACACCGCGTACATGGCGAGCATCAAGAGGCTGCCATGGGCGAAGTTGATGATGTGCAGCACGCCATAGATCAGCGTGAGGCCCACGGCCACCAGCACATAGATGCCGCCGGCGAGCAGCCCGTTCAGCACGCCGGCGAGGATGATCGCGGGGTCGACCACGCCGTCAGGTGAACTTCGGCTTGGGGAAGACGGCCTTGGTCGAGCTCACGTCGTCCGGCGCGATCACCTCGATGTCGCCCTTGAAGGCCTGCATCACCGCGGCGCGTCCGCCCTCGTTCTGGCCGTTCACGAACTTGGTCGGGCCATAGGGCATCAGGTCGGCCTTGAAGTCCGAGCCGCCCAGCGCGGCCAACAGCTTCTCCTTGTCGGCGGAACCGGCCTTCTCGAGCGCATCGGCCAGGAAGGCCACGTTGGTGTAGGCGAGATAGACCTCGAAGGTGAACAGCGTCTTGCCGTCGGCCTCGACGCGCTTCTTCAGCGCCTTCGCCGTCTCCGAGCGCGGATTGAACCAGTGGTTCACGTCCATCATGTATTGCGAGACGTCGGGCTGCTCCTTGGCGAACTTGTAGTTGAAGCCGCCGCCCAGCACCGAGAACATGCCGGCGAGGTTGACCTTCTGCTGGTAGAGGGTGCGCGCCAGCAGCACATATTCGTTCTGGTAGTTCGACATCATCACGATCTCGGGCGCCAGCGAGCGGATGCGCAGCGCAATGTTGTCGAAGTTGCGCGTCGGGTTCTCGTTGGGGATCAGCTCCTTCACCTCGATGCCGATCGAGGGAAGCTTGCCCTGCAGCAGCTTGGCCGTGCCGGTGCCGAACTCGCCCGCCTCGTGGACGATCACGGCCGACTTGGCGATGCCGCCCGCCGCCTTGTTGAGCGCGCCCAGCGAAGCGATGCCCTGGTCGACGCAGGCGCCGAAGCCGGGTTTTAGGCGAAACACGTTCTTGAGCCCGCGCGTTACGATCAGGTCGGACGCGCCCACGTCGACCAGGAACGGCGTGTTGTACTTGGCGGCGGCCTGGGTGGCGGCGATGCCGACCGGGCTCTGGTAGCAGCCGATATAGGCCGCAACGCCCGCCTCGTTCATCTTCTCCACTTCGCTGACGCCGACTTCGACCTTCGACTGGCTGTCGCCCCACAGCGGCTCGAGCTTGGCGCCGCCCATAGACTTGATGCCGGTCTTGTTGATGTCCTCCAGCGCCAGCGTGGCGCCGACGCGCGCCTGCTGGCCGGCGAAGGCCACGAAGCCGGTCACGGGATGGATCAACCCGACCTTGACGCTCTTGGCCTGCGCGCCGCCGATCAGGGGAAAGCCCAGCGTTCCCGCCGCCAGCGCCGTCGAGCCCGCCACGAAGCTGCGCCGCGAAACCGGTGATTTGCCTTTGGTCATGTCGTAGCCTCCCCTTATGAACGATCGTTCAGTCGGCGTGACGCTACGATAGCGCCCGGCGGCGGACAACCATGCAAACGGCGTTCCTTCTGAGGTATCCTGCCCCATGCCCAAGA
>CANIRG010000179.1 GCA_947469635.1 Rhodospirillales bacterium
AGCACGAGCGCACCAGCGACTACCATTCGATGATCCGCCTCTCCGTGACGACCGAGAAGTACATCCGCTCGGTGACCGGCACCCTGTTCGGCGGCAAGCATCCGCGCATCGTCGAGATCAAGGGCATCGAGATCGAGGCCGAGTTCGCGCCGCACATGCTCTACATCACCAACGACGACAAGCCGGGCTTCATCGGCCGCCTGGGCACGCTGCTGGGCGAGAGCAAGGTGAACATCGCCACCTTCCATCTCGGCCGCGACAAGCCCGGTGGGTCGGCGATCGCGCTGGTCCAGGTCGACAATCCGATCTCGGCCGCACTGATCGGCAGGATCGCCGAGGTCGACGGCGTTGTGCAGGCGAAGGTGCTGGAGTTCTAGGTCGGGGCTGATCCTCTCGAGCTCTTCCGGCCCGCGGTCCGGAAGATCATGAACGCCCTCTCGCCAGCGCCAATGCTGCCTTGAGGTCCTCCTCGCGGTAGGGCTTGGTGACGAAGGCAATCGCCGCATCGTCGCCGACACGTTTGCGTAGCGTCGAGTCCTCGTAGCCGCTGGCGACCACGATGGGCAGGCGGGGATGGAGCGCGCGCAGCTCCTTGATCAGTGCGTCACCGCGCATGTCGGGCAGGCCGATATCGATCACGGCGACGTCGATCTTGCCGCCGAGCTGCCTCACCTTGGTCAGCGCCTGGGTGGCCGAGCTCGCGGTCTCGACGCGATAGCCGAGCGTGCCGAGCTGCTCGACGGCGAGCATCTGCACCAGGAACTCGTCCTCCACCAGCAGCACGCAGGGCGTATCTCGCGGCGTGTCGAGGATCTCGCTGATCTTCGAGGCGAGCGCTGCATAGGTGAAGGGCTTGGGAATCATCAGCACACCGGGATCCAGGCGGCCGTCGTGGACGATGGCGTTGCGCGCATAGCCCGTCGTGAACAGCACCTTGAGCTCGGGCCGGATATTCCGCGCGGCATCGGCCATCTGTCGGCCGTTCATGCCGCCGGGCAATCCGACATCGCTGAACAGCAGCGCGATCTCGGGATGCCGCTCGACCTGTCGCAGGCCGGCGGCGCCGGTAGACGCTTCGAGCACGGTGTAGCCGAGCTCGCGCAGGATGCCGGTGGTGTTGGCGCGGACGTCCGGATCGTCCTCGACGACGAGGATGGTCTCGCCTCCGCCGCCGGGCGCCGCCTCGGGGGGATGCTCGGTGACGGCGGTGGCTTCCTCGTCGGAATGCAGGCGCGGCAGGTAGAGCTTCACCGACGTGCCATGGCCGAGCTCGCTGTAGATCTTCACATGGCCGCCCGACTGCTTGACGAAGCCGTAGACCTGGCTGAGGCCAAGGCCAGTGCCGTGGCCGACGTCCTTGGTCGTGTAGAAGGGCTCGAAGGCGCGCGCCTGAACCTCGGGCGTCATGCCCGATCCGGTGTCGGTGATCGAGATCGCCACATACTGGCCGGGCACGACTTCGGTCTGTGCCGCCGCGTAGCCTTCGTCGAGATAGGCGTTGGCGGTCTCGATGGTGAGCCTGCCGCCGTCGGGCATGGCGTCACGCGCATTGACGGCGAGGTTGAGGATGCCGATCTCGAGCTGGTTGGGATCGGCGAAGACGCGCCACAGGCCGCCCGCAAGAACGGTTTCGATGGCGACCTGCTCGCCCAGCGTGCGCCGCAGCAGCTCCGACATGCCGGTCACCAGCCGCCCGGCATCGACCGGCTTGGGATCGAGCGGTTGGCGGCGGGAGAAGGCGAGCAGCCGCTGCGTCAGCGCCGCCGCGCGCTGGGCGCCGCGCATGGCGTTCTCGATCGAGCGCCGCATGCGGTCCACGGGCAGCGTCGCGGCCTGGGCGCTGCGCTGCAGGGATTCGAGGTTGCCGAGAATGACGGTCAGCAGGTTGTTGAAATCGTGAGCGACCCCGCCGGTGAGCTGGCCGATGCCTTCCATCTTCTGCGCCTGCGCGAGCTGCTCCTGGGCACGCTGCAGTGCCTCGGTGGCTTGCCGGCGTTCGGTGATGTCGCGCGTGATCTTGGCGAAGCCCAGCAGCTCGCCGTCCTCGCCGTAGATCGGGTTGATGACGACGCTCGCCCAGAACTCGGTACCGTCCTTGCGCACGCGCGCGCCTTCCGCCTCGAAGGTGCCCAGGCGCCGCGCCGTTTCCAGCGCCCGGGCAGGGTTGCCGGCGGCGCGATCCGCCTCGGTGTAGAAACGCTGGAAATGCTGGCCGACGATCTCGGCGGCGCGATAGCCCTTGATGCGTTCGGCGCCGATGTTCCAATTGCTGACGATGCCGTCGGGATCGAGCATGTAGAGCGCGTAGTCGGTGAGGCCTTCGACCAGATGCTGGAAGCGGCCTTCCACGCGCCGGCGCTCCTCCGCCTCCCTGACCAGCTCGGCCGTGCGTTCCGCCACCTTGGCTTCCAGGTTTTGCTCGCTCAGCCGCAGCTGCTCCTCGACGCTGCGCCGCCGCTCGATTTCCAGCTGCGCGGCGCGATAGAGGCGGGCCTTGTCGATGGCGATGGCGGCCTGCACGGCGATGGCCGCGACGATGCGCTCGGCACGCGTGTCGAACACGCCTGCGTCGGGATGGGCGAAGAACAATCCGCCCAGCACCTCGTTGGTGCGCGACACCACCGGCGCGGCGAGATAGCTGCGCACCGGCAGATGGCCCTTGGGCATGCCGTAGTGCGGGTCGTTCTTGCCGAAGCGCGGGTCCTTTGTGATGTCCGTGGAACGGACGATGGCTTCGCCGTTGAAGGTCGGCGCGAACACGGCGGTGTTGCGCGGCATCGGAAAGCCGGCGAAGGCTTCGCGCGGCACGCCCGACAAGGTGTAGAGCGTGTAGGACTCGCCCTTGTCGTCGAGCACGTTGTAGAAGAACGAGCCGAAGGCGGCGCCGGACAGTGTCGTCGCGGCATCCGTCACCACCTGCACCGCGCGTTCGAGGTCGAGCTCGGCCGCAACGGCGGAGCCCACGCGATTGAGCAGCTCGAGGGTCTCGGTTTCCTCCCTCAGCAGGCGGGCCGTCTCGCGCCGCGTATGGGAGAGATGCAGGTTGGTGGCGACGCGGGCCAGCAGCTCCTGCGCCGAGAAGGGCTTGGTCAGATAGTCGTCGGCGCCGGCGTGCAGGCCTTCGAGCTTGGCTTCCTCGCCGGCCCGTGCCGACAGCAGGACGATGGGGGTGTCCTTGATCGTCTCGTCGTGCCGTATCTCCCGCAGCAATCCGAAGCCGTCGAGATTGGGCATCATGACGTCGGACAGCACGAGATCGGGACGGAGCCTGCGGGCAGCACCGAGCGCCGCGGCTCCATCCGGCACCGCCTCGACGCGGTAGCCGGCGGCGCGCAACAGCCTTTCGACATAGTTGCGCATGTCGAGATTGTCGTCGGCCAGCAGCACCAGCCCTGCGGTCGCAGGTAGCGAGGCCGATGGCGGGGAATGGTCCTGCGCTCCCGATGCCGGAGAGGGATCGGTGGCGATGCGGTCGCCCAGCCAGCTCGTCGCCTCTTGCAGGTAGGCTTGCGCACGCAGGTCGCTCGGAGCGGCATCGTCCGCCGCCAGGATGCGATCGCCGGGCAGATGCTGCGTGCCGAAGGGCAGGCTGACGATGAACGTCGAGCCCTTGTCGACCCCGCTTTGCACCGCGATGGTGCCGCCGTGCAGCTTGACCAGCTCCTGGACGAGGGCGAGACCGATGCCGCTGCCCTCGATGCTGCGGCCGCGCGCGCCTTCGACGCGATGGAAGCGCTCGAACAGATGTGGCAGCTCGGCCGCCGGAATGCCGGTGCCGGTGTCGCGCACGGCGATCTCGGCGGCTTGGCCATCGGCGCTCGGACGTACCTCGACGGCGATCTCGCCGTCGAACGTGAATTTCAACGCATTGGACAGAAGGTTGAGGACGATCTTCTCCCACATGTCGCGATCGACATGCACGCTCATGGGCAGCGAAGGCGCGTCGATGCGCAATGCAAGACCGGCTCGCTCGATGGCCGAGCGGAAGGTCGAGGCGAGCTCGGCGGTGAAGCTCGCGAGGTCGGTCGGCGCGAAACGGGCCTGCGTTCGGCCGGCCTCGATGCGCGAGAAATCGAGCAGGGAGTTGACGAGCTTCAGCAGGCGCACGCCGTTGCGGTGGGCCACGCCCACGAGCTCGCGGTCGCCTGACGTGGCAGTGTCTGTCGGCTTCGAGAGCAGCTCCTCGAGCGGGCTCAGCATGAGCGTGAGCGGCGTGCGGAACTCATGGCTGACGTTGGAGAAGAAGGCTGTCTTGGCGCGGTCGACCTCGGCCAGCGCCTCGGCACGCCGGCGCTCCTCCTGATAGGCCTCGGCATTGGCGATGGCCGAG
This sequence comes from Rhodospirillales bacterium, assembly GCA_947469635.1. Lineage (GTDB taxonomy): Bacteria > Pseudomonadota > Alphaproteobacteria > Reyranellales > Reyranellaceae > Reyranella. The sequence goes on from CANIRG010000179.1 coordinate 4,331, forward strand.
CCGATCTGGCCGGCGGCGAGCTTGAGGAAGCCACTGTAATTGTCATCGAAGCGGCGCACCGGGCTCAGCCCCGCGATCAGGAATCCACTGCGCCCGGTCTCGCTCGATCCGATCGGCAGCACGACGGCGGCGTGCGGCGGTCGCGCCCACGCACCGTGGGGAATGTCTCCGCCGAGAAGCGCCGCGACCTGCTCGACGACCTTCGGCACGTGGCTGCGCTGTACCTCGCCCAGCGTCCAGGGGACCGCGTCGAGCGCGATCGTAGGCGGCGCCGATGCAATTCCGGTGTGAGCGCAAAGCACGGCGGTCGGGCTGCCGGGCTCGACGGTGTAGATCATGGCGAAGGGCAGGTCGCGCGGATCGGTTTCCAGGGCACGCACGCAGCGCTGGCAGGCATCCTGCCAGGACCGTGCTTCAGCCGTGCCCGCGGCGAGCTCGCGCAGCAGCCCGATCTGGCGCTCGCCGATCACACGTTGGGTATCGTCAGTGTTGGCGCAGAAAACGCCGCCAACCGTCCCGTCGTCGTTGGGAATCGGGCTGTAGGAGAAGGTGTAGTAGGTTTCTTCCGGATAGCCATGGCGTTCCATGATCAGGAGCTGCGCTTCGACGTAGGTCCCGGCGGCGCCTTCGGTCGCCGTCGCGAGCATGGGACCGATGTCGTTCCAGATCTCGCTCCAGACGTCGGACGTGGGACGGCCCAGCGCCCACGGATGCTTGCCGCCGATGATCGACTTGTACGGGTCATTGTAGAGGTAGATCAGATCGGGCCCCCAGCCGATCCAGATCGGTTGGCGCGAAGTCAGCATGATGCGGACCGATGTCTTGAGGCTCTCCGGCCACGAAGCAGGCGGACCGAGCGGCGTCTTGGCCCAATCGAACCCGCGCATCAGGCCTGCAAGCTCGCTGTCGCCCAGGAACAGCCGGTCGACCTTACCCGCCGACAATTCCGGCTCCTGCTTGTCTGACATCATTCTTCCGCGACACCCGTCCCCAGAAAGCCCAACGTGGATGATGACGAAAAGTTGCCAAGAAAACGGCAATCGTGGAAGAGCTTCCGCAAGGAGAATTGGATATGCCCCGCATCAGCGAGATCGAGGAAGACGGCGGAGACCCGACCCTCAAGGCAGTGTTCGACAAGGAACGCGAGGCCTTCGGCGGCCTGCTCAATACGACCAAGGTCATGGCGCACTGCCCGCCGATCCTGCGCGCCGCGAAATTGCTCGGCGCCTCGATCGAGCAGTCGGGGCAATTGCCCAAGGACCTGCCGCCACTGATCTATCTCCGGGTGGCGTCGATCAACGGCTGCCCTTTTTGAATCGACATCAACTCCGTCCGTGTGACGGAAACCGAAGGCGGTTTCGAGAAGCTGGCCGAACTCGCTGGCTGGCGTGACAGCAAGCTGTTCAGCGAGAGCGAACGCGTGGCGCTCGATTATGCCGAACGCATCACCTATACCGACCGCACGGTCGACGACGCCTTCTTCGCCGAGGTGAAGAAGCATTTCACCGAGGCGCAGATCGTCGAGCTCACCTTCGCGGTCGCGTTGGAGAATTTCCGCAGCAAGTTCAATCCGACCCTCGGCGTCGAGGCGCAGGGCTTCTGCATGATACCGAAGCGATAGCATGGGCCTGGAATGGAAGACGGGGTTCGAGATCGAGCTGCTGGCGCCACGTGGCCTCACACGCTTCGACCTTGCCTCGCGAGTCGCGCGCCGTCGCGGCGGTTCGGTTCGGAGGTTCTTTCATCCACAGCAGGAACCGGGTGGTGCTGACGGGCAGGCGATCTTCGAGAACCTGACGCCGGGTTTCGAGGCGCTCGACTCCGAAGGCCGCCCGCTTGCCCGTTTCGTCGACGATGTGACGCTCCAGGCCGATTTCGATCGCAAGGCCGCCGCGCTGTCGGGCTGGTATCGCATCCTGACCGACGACGGACGCCTGCTGCGTCTCATTGCCCGCACCTGCGATCCCGACGCTCCGCTCGATCGGGTTCTTGCGCCCATCGCAGCGCTGTTCGGCACGACGGCCGAGATGCATGCGTCGGGCATGGTCAAGGTCTCGGACGAGCGCGACGTTTCGGTTGCCATTGCAGCGCCGCTGCCAGGCGAGCGCGAACGTGCCTGCGAGATCGTCACGCCGCCGCTCGACCGCGATCAGGAAGCTGTGCTCGGCTTCCTGCTCGGCGAAGCGGCGGCCGCGGGCTTCACCTGTCCGCGCGAAGGCGCGACCCATGTCCATTTCGACGCGACGCCGCTCCTGTCCGCGAGAACCATTGCCAATCTCGTCGCCGTGCTGTCGCGGCATGGCGATGCGCTGAAGCGCCTCGTCGGCACAAACCCGCACTGCATCCGCCTCGGCAAATGGCCCGACCGGCTCCTGGCGCTCGCGGCAACCGAGGGCTTTGCCGCGCTGGATTGGCCTGCCGCGCGCAAGGAGCTGTCGACGGTCGGCCTGACGAAGCATTGCGACTTCAACCTGCTCAACCTCGTCAGCGCGAACAAAGCCAAGCACACGTTCGAGGTCCGCATTCTGCCGTCGTCGCTGGATCCGACCGCCATCGTCGAGGCGGCCGAGTTGTTCGCCGCGATCCTCGAGTGGTGCATCAACCATCCGGTCGTCGCACCGAGAGGGCAGGAGGATGTTGCAGCGTTGCTCTCGTCGATCCCGCTTCGAACGAAGGGGCGTACACACTGGCTGCAGTCTGCCGCAGGAATGTTTGATCGCTGACATTGCGGACGGTGCTAGGCGGGCCGATAGTCTCCGCTTGGCAATCGAGAGGTGAACCAGAATTGAAGTCTCTGTCGAACACGCGGGTTTGGCTTGCCGGTCTTACGGCCGTCCTGCTGCTGACGTCATCGATAACCCCGGTATCCGTCGCCGTCGCCCAGGGCAATCCGGCGCAAACCCGTGAATGGAAAGCCTTTGCAGATTCGCCTTATGGCTTTTGCGATGCCAGCGTGTTGAGCCAGCTCTGGAAGGTCAACACCGACGAAGCAAAGATACGCTTGGGACGGATGATCATCGCGCGCAACTACAGCACGCTCGATAGGACGCTCGGTCAGGCCTACACGCAGTTCGGCTGCCAGCAGGGCTTCAACTTCCAGGACGCCCCGTCCGTCGCGGAACTCTGGGGCGCCTAGCACACCTTCTGACGATCGAGACCCTCACAAAGGTTCGGAATGACGGTCGAGGGCCGTCATTCCATCTCGATCTTGAGCGCCTTCAGCTTCTTGCCCCAGAAGCCGTGCTCGTATTGGACGAACTTGGCGAACTCGGCGCGGCTGCGCTCGGGCGGCTGCTCCAGCCCGTCCTTGGCCAGCGCCTCCTGCCACTTCGGATCCTTCATCGCCTGCTTCACGTCCTTCGCGATCTTGTCGAGGACGGCGTCCGGCGTCTTGGCCGGGGCGAACAGCCCATGCCAACCGTTCACCACAACGTCGATGCCCTGCTCCTTGAGCGTCGGCACGTCGGGCAGCGACTTGATGCGCCGTTCACCCGTGACGCCCAGCGCCCGCAAATTGCCGGCCTTGATCTGCGTGACGGCGGGCGGCAGCGAGGAGAAGTTCATGGTGATGACGCCGCTGATCACGTCGGCCAGCGCCGGCCCCGTGCCCTTGTAGGGGACGTGGGTGAGCTGGATGCCGGCGGCCTCGGCGAACAGCGCGCCCGCCAGGTGATTGTTGCCGCCGACGCCGGACGACGAGAAGGTGAGCTTCTCCGGGTCCTTCTTGGCCAGCGCCACCAGCTCGGCGGCCGAGTTCGCCGGCACCTTCGGATTAACCGCGAGCACGTATTGGTAGTCCGTCGTCTGGCAGATCGGCGCCAGCGTCGCCATGGTGTCGATCATGCCCTTCTGGACGTGCGGATTGATCACCACGTTGGTGCCGACGGCATAGAACAGCGAGTAGCCGTCGGGCTTGGCGTTGGCGACGTTGCGCACGCCGATCGAGCCGGTGGCGCCGCCCTTGTTGTCGATGACGATCTGGTGACCGATGATCGGCGACATGAGATGCGCCAGCTCACGGGCGTTGATGTCGGCACCGCCGCCCGCGGCATAGCCGACGACGAAGGTGACCGTCGACGTCGGCCAGGCCGGCTGGGCGCGGAGCGCCGTCGGCAGGAGGAGGGTGCTGGAGCCGAGAGCGAGGGCGTGGCGACGTGTGATGACGCTCATTGAGTGTTCTCCTTCAAGACGGACCGCGGGCCTCCAGGCCCGCTCATGGTCCTTGAGCGGGCCTGGAGGCTCGCGGTCCGATGACTAATTCTTGCCCGAAACATAGCGGCCGGCGCCGTCGCCCGCGAGCTTGCCCAGCACCGCGCCGGACACCAGCCCGGCACCGCCGGGGTAGTTGTGATAGAACAGCCCGCCCACCAGCTCACCCGCGGCGAACAGGCCGGGGATCGAGTTGCCGTCGGTGCTTTCGACCTCGCCGGTGTTGCTGATCTTGAGCCCGCCGAAGGTGAAGGTGAGGCCGCAGGTCACGGCATAGGCCTCGAACGGTCCCACGTCGATCGTGTTGGCCCAGTTGCTCTTGGGCACCGCAAGGCCGCGCGTGCCGCGGCCGTCCTTGACCGCCGGATTGAACGGCACCTCGGTCATGACGGCGGCATTCCATTCCTTGATGGTCTTCAGGAACGCCTGCGCATCGACGCCCTCGAGCTTGGTCGACAGCTCCTCGATCGTGTCGGCGCGCACCTTGGTCATGCGCTTGATGCGGTACTCGTCGCGCAGCCGGTCGAGCACCTTCGAGTCGAAGATCTGCCAAGCGAATTGCTGTGGCTGCGACAGGATCACCGCGCCGTACTTGGCATAGGTGTAGTTGCGGAAGTCCGCGCCTTCGTCGACGAAGCGCACGCCGTTGGCGTTGACCATGATGCCGAGCGGGTAGGAGTGCTTCTGGAAATTGTCGCCGACCTCGAGGTCGCCGAACTCCGGCGCGTTCATGTCCCAGCCAACGGCATGGCCGCCCGACCAGTTGCCGTGCGGCTTGGCGCCGATCGCCAGCGCCATGTTGATGCCGGCACCGGTGTTGAATTTCGTGCCGCGGACCTTGGCGAGGTCCCAGGTCGGGCCGAGATAGCGCGTGCGCATCTCGGCGTTGCTCTCGAAGCCGCCGCAGGCCAGCACCACGGCCTTGGCGCCGATCCGCACCTTGCGACCCTTGTGCCGGGCGATGACGCCACGGACCACGCCGTCCTCCTCGATCAGCGACACCGCCGCCGTCTCGTAATGGATGGGGATGCCGGCCTTGGTCGCGGCCTTGTGCTCGAGATCGACCAGGCCCGGCCCGCCGCCCCAGGCCTCGACCGCGAGGCCGCCCCAGAACTTGTACTTGCCGTTCACCTTGAATGCCTGGCGTCCGTAGCTCGGCTGGAAGCGCACGCCCTTGGAGCGCATCCACTTCAACGTCTCGAAGCTGCGGCCGATCAGGATGTCGGTGAGCTCGGGGTCGCAGCGGTAGTTCGTGACGCGGCCCATGTCGTCGAGATACTGGTCGGCGGTGTAGCTGCCGAAATCGACGTCGCGCTGCTCGTCGGGCGTGAGGTCATAGAGCTGGACCAGGTCGTCGACATTGTTGAAGACCACGCGCATGGCGCCGGCCGTATAGGTGCTGTTGCCGCCGCGCTCGGCCTCCGGCGCCGCTTCGAGCATCGCGACCGACGCTCCCTGATCGCGCGCCGCCAAAGCTGCACAGGCGGCGGCATTGCCGGCGCCCACCACCAACACATCGACCTGAAAATCCTGCACGCTCGGCTCCCTCATCTAAGCTGAGCCTCACCCTGAGGAGCGGCCCGCAGGGCCGCGTCTCGAAGGGTGGCAACGAGCAAGGTGCCCGGTGCCCATGCTTCGAGACGCTCGCTGCGCTCGCTCCTCAGCATGAGGACATTTCCTGTGGCCCAATTTTATCTTGGCCCGAATTACTCTAGAATACCGCAATGGGTGATCGTTTCGACCGTCTAGGGGCCCGGCATGCCAATGTCGAGGCCCTCCTGCGCAGGCCTGGCATCGGCCACAACAATGGCCCGATCTTCGACATGTCGTGGGAAGCGTGGGTGTGGCGCCGCGCATCGGCCAAGGCCTGGAAGACGCCCAGCCCCGAAGTGGCGAAAATGCGGGTCCGGCGGGCCGAACGGCTGGGCATCACCTACAAGGAGCTGACCTCGGCGCTGATGGACACCGGTACCAACCTCGGGGCCGCCGTCCTGCCGCTGTCGCTGGCCGCCCGACTGCGCCGCGGACCGAACCGCGAAATCGTCGTCGAGCCGCGCAACTCCATCGCCGCCCTGGTCGCGAAGTTCGGCGGGCGGCTGTTCCTGCTGGCCGACATCGACGCCGTGCCGGCGCTGACCGAGGAAGGGCGCGCGGAATTCCTCGCCATCGTGAACCGCAGCTTCGACGGCAAGGTCGAGGCCGTCGGGTGGGGTCATGACGGGCCGGCCATCCGGACGATGCTGAAGGCCAATGCCGTGTCGCATCAGGAGGTGTTCCTGGTCGGGTCGGGCATCGGTCACAAGGTCCTGGGCGATACCGCCGGCCTGCCGCTCACCAAGGACATCGATACTTGGCTGCAATGACGCCGCCTCTCAAAGGCGTCCGCGTCGTCGAGCTCACGCATACGATCCTCGGTCCTTCCTGCGGCATGATCCTGGCCGACCTCGGCGCCGAGGTGATCAAGGTCGAACCGGTCGACGGCGATCGCACCCGCAAGCTGCGCGGCTTCGGCGCCGGCTTCTTCGGCTACTTCAACCGCAACAAGAAGAGCCTGGCGCTCGACGCCGACTCCGAGGCTGGCCGGGCGGTGCTGGTGAAGCTGCTGCAGTCGGCCGACGTGCTGATCGAGAATTTCGCGCCGGGCTCGATGGCCAAGCGCGGCCTGGGGCCGGAGCATGTGGAGAAGATCAATCCGCGCCTGGTCTATTGTTCGCTGAAGGGGTTCTTGCCCGGCCCCTACGAGAAGCGGCCGGCGCTCGACGAGGTCGTGCAGATGATGGGCGGGCTCGCCTACATGACCGGCCCGACCGGCCGGCCCCTGCGCGCCGGCACCTCGGTGGTCGATATCGTGGGCGGCATGTTCGGCGCCTTTGGCACGGTCCTGGCGTTGAAGCAGCGCGACAAAACGGGGAAGGGCGGTCTCGTGGAGAGCGCCCTGTTCGAGTCGGTGGTATTCCTGATGGGCCAGCATCTGGCGATCACCGCCATCAACGGTGCCGCGCCGCCGCCGATGCCGGAGCGGGTGAGCTCCTGGGCGGTCTACGAGATCTTCAAGGCGTCGGACGGGCAGGAAGTCTTTATCGGCATCACCAGCGATGGCCAGTGGAAGCGCTTCTGTGAGTTCTTCAAGCAGGACGAACTCGCAGCCGATGCCAGGCTCGCCACCAACAACCTGCGCATCGAGGCACGGCCCTGGCTGGTGCCGAAGGTCGCCGCGGTCTTCAAGTCCTACGGCAAGGAGGCGCTCGAGCAGATGTGCCTCGACGCCGACATCTCCTTCGCGCCGGTGGCGCGGCCGCAGGACCTGTTCGACAATCCGCATCTGCTGGCCAACGGCTCGCTCGCGCCGACCACGATCGCCGACGGCGTGAAGACCAGGCTGCCGCTGCTGCCGTTCCAGATGTTCGGCTGGCGGCCGCCGCTGGTGAGCGATCCGCCGGCGATTGGCCAGCACAATGACGAGGTGCTGGGCGAGATCGGCTATGACGCTGCGAACATCGCAGCCCT
>CANIRG010000180.1 GCA_947469635.1 Rhodospirillales bacterium
CCATCCCGTCGAGCCACGCACGGAATCGTACATACCGCATACCGCCGCCGTCGTAGCGGCTCGGCCGCAGCGATAGGGTGCCGGAGGTGATGCCGGCATCGGCCTGACGCAGCGCCCAGCCGGTCGTCGTGCCGAGGTCCAGCGCCAGGAGGGCGCCACCGGGGCGCAGTGCGGCCGACAGCGGCATTGCATTGCCGGCGGCCGTCGTCTGAATCGTCTCAGCCATGATGATCTCCGTCGAGGGGGTGGTCGTGGTCAGGGCGGCGGCGGAGCGGTTCTTGGCGGAGCTCTCCGTCGTCGTCCGGCTTGGGGGAGTGAGGGGGCACCGGCGGCCCGGTGGCGTGCGGGCGGCGCATCACGGCACCCCATCCAGCCAGGCGGGGGGATCTGGAAGCGGTGAACGTTGGTCCAAACGTTCACCACGATGTTCACCGCCAGAAGTCGTTGATTTTGTTGTGTCCGGTGAACGTGGTGAACGTCGTGAACGTTTTTCCGGGTCCTCTCTCACGGGTGCGCGCGCGCCCGCGCATGTGTAAGGGTCAGAAAAACGTCCACGACGTTCACCACGTTCACGAACGGAATCTAACTCCTTGATCTCATTGAGTGATTTTTCGTGAACGTTTGCACCACCACGTTCACCAACGTTCACGACGTTCACGGGATGAGACGATTCTGGTGAACGTCGTGAACGTTCTTCCGTGCCCATTTTTTCATCAGTGCTCAAACGCCAGCGCTGCGCGCCCTGATAGGTGCCGGAGGCTTCGATCCGCACTGTGATCTCGCCCAGCCGAAAGACGCGGTCGCGCATCCGCCCGAGCGCCTTGCCCAGCCGGGTCCGCTGCGCGCGATCGTTACCCAAACCAAGCGGCAGGGGCGGCTCGGCAGTCAGGGCAAGCTCGTACAGATCTGATGTCCCGACCTCGGCCGTGCCGAAGCGGTCCCACCAGGCCGAGACGAAGCTGCGCCACACCGCGCCCTCGCTGTCGGATGCGGCCATCATGTCGTCGATGTTGCAGAGGAAGCCCTCGATGCCGGCGACCTCGAGCACGCCGCCCATGGTCTGGGCCCACGACTCGTAGCTGCCGATGCTGCGGGTGCCGCGCGGCCGTCCGGCAGCGATCCAGGCCCGGCAGAGGGTGAGGCAGGCGGCGACGAGACGGGCGCGATTGGCGCGGACCCACCCCATCAGATCGGGATGGCGGAACCCATCGCGCATCCATGGCTGGTCAACGCGGGCATCGAGCCTGATGCGCACCAGCCGGCGAGCCATTTCGTTGGAGAAGGTCGGGTTGTTGCCGGTGGCGATCCACAGGCAGCGGATCGGCAGCCGTGTGATCTCCGAAACCCCGAGGACACGATCCTCCCAGAACGGCGCCGTCAGCGCGGCGGCCAGGGCCGAGGCTTCGAGCTGGCGCTTCAGGTTGTCGATCAGCACCAGCGTCGGGATCTGCCGGAGCTTCGCGGTGATACGCTTGCGCCATTCCTCCTCGTCGGTGCCCTCGGTCATCACCCCGGCACCGGAGCCAGTCAGGATTGTGGCAATGCCATCAACCATCAGCGTGGCGCCGGTGCCGGGCGTGGGCTTCTCGATCAGGTGCAGCGGCGTCGGCCCGTCGATCATGGCGCGCAGGAAGCCCAGCAGTAGGAGCGACACGGCGTGGGCGCGTTCGGCCAGCGAGGTGAAGGGAAACTCGCCCAGCAGGTCGTCGAGGATCAGCTGGCGGGCGGCTGCGATGTCTCCGGCCGTCGGCTGCTCCGGAATGGCCGGCAGCTGGAACCCGGGCACCGGCTGGTACAGCAGCCGCGCATCGGCGTGATAGCCCGGCTCGGTCAGCAGCACCCCGGCCCGTCCGAACACTGGCGTGGTGACGATGCCGGCCAGCACCGGCAGGGCGGGATCGGGCGTCGCCAGCAACGACTTGATCAGCACGGTTGTCGGATGGGCTGGCACCGGATCGCCATTGCGCCCGGCGCGCCGCCAGATCGCGAGCTTGGCCAGCATGTGACGCAGGCGCTCGTCGGTGATCGTGCCGGCCATGGGACGGCCCTCGTCGTCGGGCACGATCCAGGTCGGCAGGCCGCCGGAGCGGAACATCCACGGCGAGCGGTTGGATTGCAGCAGCACGCCCCAGGCGCGGTCGACGGCACGGGCGAGATCGCCTTCATCGGCGCGCAGCGTCGGCAGCGACCCGGTGGGCTCCGCGAAGCCGATCGGCAGGTGGCGGCCGGTGGCGTCGGGCGCGTGCCCCTCCTCTTCTTCCTCCTTTGCCGTGAACGCCGCCTCGACAATCGCGGCCACGGCCTCGGGACCGTCGCGCAACAGCACGTCGTTGAAGTCGCAGCCCTCCCCGGGAGGAAGCGCAATCGCTACCTGCCGGCCTTCCTTCCGCAACCTCCGTGCCGCGGTCTCGGCGGCACGTGTGCCGGCGCCGGAGGCATCGTGGTCCGCCAGGATGACGATGCGGTGGGCTTCGGGCGGCAGCTTCACCTGCTCGAGATTGCTGGCCGACAGCGTCGCCCAGACCGGCAGGCCGGGACATGACGTCATGGCGGCGAGGCCGGTTTAGATGCCTTCGCACAGCCCAAGGGCGGCGCCGGGGTTGATCGGGGCCAGCCGCACCGCGCCTCCCGCCACCTTGCCCAGCATCATGCGCGGCTTGGAGACGGCCGCCTTGGTCACCGTATCGGGCGCATCGGCGTCGACTTGCAGGTAGGTCCGATGAAGGGCCACCACCTCGCCGGCCGCTTCTCGCACCACGCCGATCATCGCGGGGAAGCCACACTTGGTCTCCCAGTGCGTCAGATCCGGGTGGGCGAGAAGATCGGGCGCGTCGACGACTCCGAGTCCTCGCCCCGCCAAGTAGGCGGCTGCCGGAGTACCGGGAATCGGTACTGCGTGGTCCAGGATGAAGCCGATCTCGCGAGACGGATCACGCTCCGCCTTCGCCGCCGCAGGGGCAGGCTCTCTGCGTGCCGGAGCGCCGGGCGACCAGCCCACCAGCTCAGCGGCATACGCGAACAGGTCGCGGCCGGTGAGCTTCTCCGATTCCTCCAGGGCGCTCAGCGGCCCGCCGCCCTGGCCACCATCGAAGTCGTGCCAGTCGCCGGCGCGCTCGCCCGTGAGCGCGATGACGCACGAGCCGTTCTTGCGTGGAACAGCACCTTGGATATTGGCAAGCCGCCACTCGTCGCCGACACGGCGGCCGTTGGCAAAATGCCGTGGCACCCAGGCCTCCGCCGTCGCGCGCAGCCGCGCCACGATGGTATCGAGGTCGTAATGGGCCCGTGGCGCGGACGCATATGTCGCGGTGTTGAGGTCAATCAAGGATCACCAGCCCACGCTCGGCGCGCGTGATGGCGGTGTAGAGCCAGCGGTTGCGGTCCTCGGCGGTACGACTCAAGCCGTCGTCGTAGACGATGACCGTGGGGTAGGATGAGCCTTGCGCCTTGTGAGCCGTAATGGCGTAGCCCCAGACGGTCTCGACCAGTCCACGCATCTCCTTCCAGTCGCAGCGGGAGCGCTCGCTATCGAAAGCGACGTGATCGTCGCAGTGACCCTTGTAGAAGCGCTGCCGGCCCGGGATCGCCACGCCGTCCTCGGTGGTGACGGTCGCGCTGAAGGCAAGCCGTTCCTCGTCCTGGATGTCGGCCAGCGACACGAACATGCCGTTGACCAACCCGAGGTCGTGGCGATTCTTGAGGCAGATGATCTTTTCGCCAGCCCCCGCCGGATGCGCCCCGACGAAGCCGGCAGCGCGCTTCATCGCGGTATTGAGGTGGCGCCGGGTGTCGTTGCGACCGCAGATCACTTGTCCGCCGCGCAGCATCTGCTCGGGAGCGACCTCGCCGCGGCGCATCTTCCAGACCAGATCGTCGTGGGAGCCGTAGGGAATCGGCTCGCCGTGGCGCGCCATGGTGGCCAACCGCAGGATGGCGCTCTCGCCGGCCTGACGATGGATCTCGGTCAGCATCACGTCGGGCTCGACATTGGTGAAGGCGCCGGCGCCCTTTATCGGCGGCAGCTGGCCAGGGTCGCCCAACACCAGGATCGGCTTGCCGAAGGCTAAAAGGTCGGCCGCCATCTCGGGCCCCACCATGGAGACCTCGTCGAGCACGATGAGATCGGCGTCGCGCACCAGCGACTGGTCGTTGAGCAGGAACTGAGGCTTGTGGATGTCGGCCAGGCGCAGCTGCAGCCGGCGGATTTGTATCTCGGAGAATGCTCGCTCGGCGGACGGCATGCGGCTCAAGGACCGTTGGAGGTCGAACAGCTCCTTCTCGACGCGCGCGATCTCTTGGGGCGTTGCCTCCGAGACCCGGTAGATCAGACTGTGGATGGTCGAGGCCGGCGTGCCCTTGCGGGTCATCACCAGCGCCGCCTTGCCGGTGAAGGCCGCGAACAGAACGCCGCCGATGGCGCTACTATCACGGCTCATCGGCGCGAGGCCGAGTTCCTCGATGACGTAGCGGGTAATGGTGCTCTTTCCGGTTCCGGCATACCCCCAGACTCTCGCGACCTGCTGGCGCCCCCGGTCGTGGCGGTACCATTCCACGATCGCGCGAATGGCGTCAGCCTGCTGGGGCGATGGCGTAAAAGTCATACCGCGCCCTCCCAGCAGCGCTGCGCGTAGGCGCACCAGCGGCAGAGATAGAAGTCGGGGCTGGCGGCGATGCGCGGCGGCAACTCGCCGTGTTCCGCGGCGCGCAGGACGTCGACGGCCTTGTCGGAGAGCGCCTGGGCTGCGCGGGCGTCGAAGGCCACGATCTCGTGATGGAGCGCCTGGGTGTCCTTGTTGAGCGCGGTGAACAGCGCCGATCCAAGGTCCATGTAGGCCATGTAGATCTGCAGCTGGGCGAAGTAGACCGGCTTCGACCGCTGGACGCCGTGTTTGACGGTATCGGTCCAGGACTTCGAGTTCAGGGCCTTGTGCTCGAACAGAACCGGCCAGGCGACGCCGATATCGGGTCCGCCGACGATGACGCCGTCGATGTGGCCCCGGATGCGGCCGTTGGCGGTGACGAAGCCGAACTGCTCGCCGTCATTGCGATGGGTGCGCAGGTCGAAGCCGGCGGCGCGCAGCCAGCGGATGGACAGGGTCTCGAACTGGTGGCCGGCGTCGAAGATGCGCAGCGTGCGGCCGTCGAAGCCCTTGCCGGCATCGAGCGCCGTGCGGGTGTATTCGTAGACCAGCTTGCGCGCGCAGGGCTCGCCGATCCGGCTGCCGCCGAGATAGGTACGGGGCGTCTGCGCGCGGTTGCGTTGCAACAGCGCATCATCGATTAGCGCATTGATGCGCCCGGTGACTGACGCGTTCGCCGCTCCGCCGTAGACGGCCTCGGAGCCATGGTTCATGTCGATCATCGGTAAGTCCTCAAAATGGCACGTCGCCCGTGGCCGACTGGCGCTGCATCGAGTCCTGGAAGCCGTCGACGCAGGCCTCGATGATGCGGTCGATATCGTCGGCGCTGCGGTCGTGGAACGCGGTCATCAGGCCGAGCTCGGTCAGCGTCTCGGCGAGGAAGCGGCGGGCGTCCTTGATGGCGCGCTGCTCCATGTCTGTTTTGTCGATCATCCCGTTATTCCTGTTGGCGAGGGCCGAGCCGGCGTTGAGGCAGCGCATCGAGCAGAAGCGGTAGTAGGGAAATCGCTCCCAGCGCAGGTGGTGGACGTAACCGAAGCCGCGCCCTTCCCTGCTGCACAGGGCGCAGATGCCTATGCGAGCAAGAACCGGGTCAGGGCCTCCGCGTTGTCCGCCTTGGTTCTGGTCCGCTCCATTCCCAGCACGACGAAGCGCGAGATGGCGTTGGTGGCCATCGCTTCGAGATCCGCCATGCTCAGCGCGGCGATGGGTTGGTGGAGACGTCCACGTCCTTCGAGCCATTTACCCATCGCCTTCGCTGCCTCATGCGTGACGTGCGCCTGCCACTCATCCGAGTTCATGGCGGTCAGCTGTTGAGCCAGGCCGGACCTGTCGAGGCCGGCTTTGCGGGTGCAGGTGGTGCCGGCGTCGACGCTGCCGTGCTCGGGCCAGCACCCTGGACGGCACCCTGGTTCCATGCCGGCTTGGCCACGGCCGTGACAGCGGGCTTGGGGCGGGACCGCGTGCCGGGCGCCGGCGGCACGACCTCGCCGTCCATCACCCGGCGCCATTCGGGCTCGGCCGGAAGCACGACGCGGCCGAGCTTGTTGCTGTCGCCGTAGCGGGCATCGTTGCTTGGCTCGACCGTGATCCAGGCCACGAAGGTGATGCCGGCGAGATCGGCCAGGCCGCGCAGGACACGCTTTGCCTTGGCGGTCTCGCTCATGTCCTTGGGGTCGAGCCCGAGCGCGCTGTCGATCATGGCGCGGAAGCTGCCCTTGGAGATCTTCCAGCCGATCGACACGCCGCCGTCGTCGACCTTGCCGCCGGAGACCGTGAACATCTGCCAGAACTTGCGCCGGGCATACGGGCCCTCGGTAACGGTGAACTCGGCATCGAGCATCTTGACGTTGCTGCCGGGCGCGTTGGACGCCTTCAGCAGCCCGCGGTCGATCTCGCTGTCACCATCGGCGCCACCGCGGCGCAGCGTCATGGTCACCTTGGCGAAGCTGCCGTCGGCGATCAGCTCGCCGTTCATCTGCGGCTGGGCGTCGTTCATGTCGAAGGTCATGGTCGTTATCCTTTGCGGTTGGTGGTCTGGGGGGAGTTGATCTTGGCCAGTAGTGCTCCGAGGTCGGGGGCCTCGGTCACATCAAGACGGCCCGAGCGGTCCTTGGCGGGAAGGCCGAAGGGGTTGCCGGCGCGGCACACAAGGCGGCGGACGTCGGCGCGCTCGGGGTCATGGCGCCAGCTGTCCTCCTCGGCTGCGAACAGGCTCATGGAGATCACCTGGTCGACGATGCCGGGGAGCTCGCGGCCGGCCTTGCCGCCTTCCAGCTGCGGCTGCCAGGTCGTGCGATTGAACTCGTCGGTAACCTTCTCGAGGATGCCGACGAAGATCACCGTCTTGCCCTGCGCGTGCTGCAGGTGCTTCAGCAGCCCGATGACCTCGCGGGCGAGTAGGCCATAGGCGCCGCGCGGATCGGGTTTGCCGGTCTTCTCGGAGAAGGCTTCCGGCCGCGTCCTCGCCCACGCCATGGCCTGGCGGGTGAGATCGGTGATGCTGTCGACGAAGACGATGCGCTTGCCGGCGATCATGCGAACCAGATCGGGATAGGTCTGGCTCAGATGCTGGTAGTGCCCCTCCGAGAAGAAGCCGTTGGGATCGGCCGCCGGGTTGATGCCGCCTACGAGGCAGCCGATGTCGATGGCGTCGGCGAAGGTGCGCACCGGGATGCTGTCGCCCGGCCAGTCCTGCACCGACTTCATTCCGGCTTCGAGGTCGAGGCAGATGGTGTCGGCGGCGGGCAGCGTCTTCAGCAGGGAGGTCTTGCCCGATCCCGGCGGACCGAAGATGGCGAGCGAGGTCTTGTTATTTGCAGCCGACAGGCGTTCGTCGGCGCTGACGATACGGAGGCTCATCGTGCGTCCTCCGCGAGGGTGAGAACGAAGCTCGGCTTGCCGGTCCTGACGGTGCGCGCCGGCGCGAAGGCGGTGCGGATGTTCTCGGGCCAGGCGGTGTACTTGCGCTCCGGCACCTTGATAACGATGTCGACGTACTGGGTGGGATCGTCGCCGGCGGCGCGGATGTGCTCGACCACGCTGGCGATCAGCGCCTGGTCCCAGTCGACGCGCTTGGGCAGGTCGGCCACGACGGTGACACCGTCCTGCTCGAAGCGGACGGCGCCGGTGTCCTTGCCGGCCTCGCGGCGCAGCGCCTGGGCCTGGTCGGCGAAGCGCAGGGCGATGGCGCCATCGATCCAGTCCTTGGCCTTCTTGCTGGCGTCGAGGGCCGCGGTCGCGTCCTCCTGCAGCAAGGCAAGATGCTCGGCGGGCAGCGCGGCGATCTCGCCGACTGGCAGCATTCGCAGGCTGTCCAACGTGGGACGGTTGGTTAGTCCAGACATCAGGCTTTCTCCTCGGGGATGAGCGTTGAAATCGACAGCGGGCTCGAGACGACGCGTGGCCGGGCGATCGCCAGGTAGCTGAAGTGCTCGCTGCCGACCCTGCGCTGCAGGAGGTGCACGAGCCCGTGCTCGGCCAGTCGCATGGCCTGGCTTGCCACCCGGCCCAGTGCCGCGCGTTCACGCTCCTTGACCGAGTCTTTGCGAGACGAGCGGTCGAGCGCGAGAAAGCCCTGGTGGTACTCGAGGACATCGCCAGCTTTGGCCTGACCGAGCCAGGCGAGCAGATCGATCTCGGTGTGGCGAACCGGGAGCAGGGAATCTTTGCGAGGGGCGATCATCGCGGCACCGCGCCGGCCTGTGACGCCGGCATCGCATTGCGCTGGCGATCGGTCTCGTAGGCCTCGATGTCGCAGAGGCGGTAGACCACCCGGCCGCCGAGCTTCAGGTACTGAGGGCCACGTCCTTCCCATCGCCAGCGCTCCAGGGTCCGTGGGCTGACCGACCAGCGACGGCCGAGTTCTACCTGATGGAGGTGGCGGATTGGACAATTTGTCACTTCAGCCTCCTATCTATAGGCCTGCGCGTCGCTTCCAGTTCCAATTTGTCGATATAGGCCAAGACCTTGTCGGCGGTCGCCAAGGTGGGCGATCGGCCGCGCCGCAGGTTCAGCAGGAACGCAGTATCTCCCACTGCGTATTGCCCGAATATGCTGGGCTTTGTGCCGGTGTTGGCCAAAAAGGCCTCGACGCGGGCTAAAAACTGTTCACTCATCGTTCTGGTCATAGGCAGCATCAAAGCGATGCCGACCTATTGCGTCAATGAAAAGAGATTGTTAATATCCTATATAGTTATTTCAAGGACTTAGCCCCCATGTATCTCGACGCCATCCGCCAGCAGGTGCTCAAATTGATCGACGAGCGCGGCAGCGACCTGAAAAAGGCCTCGCTCGCGCTGGGCAAAAACGCTGCCTACGTCCACCAGTTCATCTTCCGCGGAACGCCGAAGGTGCTGCCCGAAGACGTACGCGAGGCGCTGGCCAGGTTCCTCGAGGTCGACGAGGCCGAGCTGCGTCATCCCGAAGTGCCAGCCCGCAAGCCCCGCAGCGACACCGAGCCCGAGGTGCCGGACGGTCCGCGGCGCCGGCGCGGCAAGCCGCTGGTCGAGGGCTTCTCCGCCGTGTCGGAGATCGATGTGCGGGCATCGGCTGGGCCGGGCGCCATCAACGACGGGCTGGAAGAATTGAAGGGGACCTGGCTCTTCCCCGATCCCGTCATCCGCCACGAGTTCCGGGCCAACGCCAAGGACCTGCACATCGTGACCATCGACGGCGACTCGATGGAGCCCCTGCTTTCTTCCGGCGACCGTATCCTGGTCGACACCAGCCAGCGCGTGCCGGTGCCGCCCGGCATCTTCGTCATCTGGGACGGCATGGGCATCGTGGCCAAGCGTATCGAACATATTCCCCACTCCGAGCCGCCCAAGATCGTCATCAAGTCGATCAATCCCGAGTATCGGACCTACGAGCGCGACGGCGAGGAAGTGAACATCATCGGCCGCGTCATCTGGGCGGCGAAGAGACTCTAGGCTTCGATCGGGAGAGCACGCTGCAATGCCAAGGGAATCACTCTTCGCGTCGACCAGAGAAGTTCAAAGCCTGGACCGACCTCAATCCCTCTGGAACAAGCTCGCCATCCAAACACGCCAGCAGGACCCTTTTTGCTGCTCGTCTAGCTGGCATCTGTCATTTCATGACGCCTTCGGCCCGAAGCGCCGTCTCCTGATCAGACACTCGAATGACAGCCTCGTGGCATTCGCCGAAAAGACGTTCTCATCCGGGAATATCTATCTGACACCGATCGAATCGTTTTGGTTTTTCGGAAACAATGTCCTGGGGCCACAAGGCGTCAACCTTCTCCGGGACACCCTGATCGACATCCAACGGCACTACGCGCCAACTTTTCCGAAGATCGTGATCAGCGCCATACCTCCGCGGGGCGCTGTCTACAAAGAGCTTCAAGAGAACTTTGTCGGACAATTCGCGTTTTACCGACATTCATTGGATATCCAATGTGCCGCCTCTCTTGCTGGAGGCTTTGACGGCTTCCTGTCGCGGCGTTCGGCAAACCATCGTCGAAACATGAAGAAGCAGGGCAAGCGTGCGGCGGAAAAAGGCGTGACGTTCGAACGATGCAGTCCCGCCCTGGGATCTGAGATCGATGCTATCTACGCTCGAATGATTTCGGTCGAGCTTTCCAGTTGGAAGGGTATTGGAAGGTGCGGAATGGCCGAACCGCGGCCGAGGAAATTCTACAACGCCCTGCTCCGGCGCATGGCGGCCTCACAAGGCGCCCGAATTATGTTTGCCAGACACGACGACAAGGATATCGGCTTTATCTTCGGCGGCATGGCTGGGGATATCTACCGTGGCCAACAGTTCAGCTTCGATGACGCTTGGAGCGACGCATCCATCGGTAACCTTCTGCAGCTTGAACAAGTCAAATGGCTCAGCGAGGAGGGAGCGAGAAGGTACGACATGGGCCCGCTCCTCGGTCGCCATATGGACTACAAACGACATTGGACGGAAAAGAGGTTCCACATTGAAACATGGATATTGGAGAAGCAGTGATCTGTCTCGATGGTTCAAGCCTTCGCCGTCAATCGATCGGCGTCCTGACCGTTGCCACGTGTCTCGTCTGAAAATCTGCGCGTGACCCCCGAACAGGCCCTTCGCGAGAAGCTCCGCAAGATCGAAGCGCTGTTTGGCGGCGCTGCCACGGCGGGCGAAAAAGCTGCGGCCGAGGCCGCGGCCGATCGGATTCGCGCGCGTCTGCGCAAAGCAACCAGTAGCGAAAAGATCGAAGAAGTCCGCTTTTCCGTACCTGACGTCTGGTCGCGGCAACTGTTTATCGCGCTGTGCCGTCGTTACGGACTTACCCCGTTTCGATATCGCCGGATGCACCGGCAAACCCTTATAGTCAAAGGCCCGCGTAGCTTCATCGACCAGACCCTGTGGCCGGAGTTTCAGGAGCTGAGCAGCGCGCTCTCCGCCTATCTTTCCGAAATCACCGACAAGCTGATCCGCGAAGAGGTGCACGGCGAGACAGCCGACGCCGAAGAGCGCGATGAGCCAAAGCAGCTGGCAAAATGAAAGCGTGCTGCTTGTTCTCGCTCATCGTTGCCCTGTTGAGCCTGCCCGCGCTGGCTGGGGAACCCCTGGTCGGAACGGCCTCCGTCATCGACGGCGACACGATCGAAATCCACGGTCAGCGCATCCGGCTTCACGGCATCGACGCGCCGGAAAGCCGGCAGGAATGCACCCGGCCCGACGGTGCAACTTGGCGCTGCGGCCAGCAGGCGGCCCTCGCCCTGTCCGACAGGATTGGTCGTTCCGTGGTTCACTGCGACGCGCGTGGCCGCGATCGCTATGGTCGCATCATCTCCGTCTGCCTCAAGAATACCGAGGACCTCAATCGCTGGATGGTCGCCAATGGCTGGGCGGTGGCCTATCGCAAATACGCGCTCGACTACGTGGACGATGAAGAACGTGCGCATCTCGCCAAGGCTGGCATATGGTCGGGGAGTTTCGAGATGCCTTGGGACTGGCGCGCGAGAGGGACAAAACATTGAAAGATTCGCCAAAGCAGACCTTTTTCTTTCTTCTGCTGCTGAACGCACTCGTCAGTGGCTGCACGGGAATACCACAGGGCGTCGAGCCAGTGCGTCCCTTCGACGCCCAACGCTACAAGGGCGAATGGTTCGAGATCATGCGCCTTGATCACAGCTTCGAGCGCGGACTGACGAACGTGACGGCGACCTACACGCTGCGCAGTGACGGGTCCGTCGGCGTGCTCAATAAAGGATTCGATCGCAAGAACTGCCGCTGGAAGGACGCCGATGGTCGCGCCGTGTTCCAGGGCGACCGAGATACGGCCAGCCTCTCCGTGACGTTCTTCTGGCCGTTCGCTGGCGGCTACCACGTCTTTGCACTCGACCAGCCGGATTACGGTTGGGCTTTGATATCGGGCCCGTCACGAAACTAC
>CANIRG010000181.1 GCA_947469635.1 Rhodospirillales bacterium
AGCCGCTCGACGCGCGGCGCATGAATGGCATCGATCAGGAACAAGGGCGCACTGACGTACTTGCACAAGGCCGAGGCGGCCAAGGCGAGCGGCGCCGGCCATCCGCCCCCGTGGCGCAGCAGCAACCACCAGAGCATGAACAGGGCGACCAGGACGATGTCGTTGTGGCCTTCCGCCACCGATTGCGAGACACCCGCCGGCAGCCAGCCGATCGTCACCAGCGCGATGCACACCGTGTGAGGTCCACTATCCCGGGTGAGCCGCTCGACGATGAGAACGGCCCCGATCCAGGCGACCGTCAGCACTGCCTTGAACACGATTCCGACGACCAGGACATGGCCGCCGATCAAGGCCATGAGAAAGGCACTGAAGATCGCCCACAGCGGGCCATAGGCCATGCGCATGGGGAAATGATCGAGGGGCAGCCCGCGCACCGCTTCGTCGGAGAAGTCGACGTAATATATATTGTGGCCCTGGACGATCATGCGACCCCAGGCCGGCGACAGCCAGAAATCCTGGGTGAAGACCGGAAAGGCGAGGAACGACACGGCGGCGAAGGCATAGGCCCAGCGCCGCACGAGCTGCACGCACCTGCCGTCGACCGCCGCCGGATCGGCCCGCTGCAGCAGGATCAGCAGGATGACGGCTGCGACGGTGGCGAACGTGAGAGGCACCAGGTTCCACAGCACGGCGGCCGTATCGCTCGTGAAGAAGGTTCTGAACGGGATCCACGGGAACATGGCCGAAAGCCCGTCGACGAACCTGTAGGTGCGCCCTTCCGGATCGCCGCCCCACAGCTTCCCGGCCTCGAGCCACGACGGCAGCATCATGCCGACATGCGCCAGCAGGGCCAACGCGCCAAAAAATTGGATCCGAGCCCGGATTGACGAAGAATACAACGACACGTCCCTGAAGAGCGGAGGCCCAGGCGCCATGCATGGCCGGCGCCGGAAGGTGCCTTCGAATTCACGGGCTCGCAACCCCTGGCGATTTTTCACGTTTTGCCACGATTATGCCCGATGATTCTGACATCCTTTCCTGAAGAAGAGAGGAAACCAAGACAGTGGATAGCGGTAACCGTCCGGCTGACGGCAAGCTGCGGAGCAGTCCGCACGCACCGAGGGGGCATTGGGCGAACACTCTCCTGCTCCTCGCGTCCATCACGATCACATTCGCCATCATCGAGTTCAGCTTCCGCGTTGCAACGGGTCTGCCCGTGCTGCGATGGGAGGAGTGGCGCCAGCGCCACGTCGTCGTCAATCGCCTGGGTGGCCACGCCCAGGTCGATCCGGTTCTCGGCTGGGTGTCGAAGCCCAACTTCGCCAGCCCCGGGCACACCTCGCTCCAGCACGGGGTGAGGCGCAACGGGAAGGAAACGGAAGTCCGCGACGGCCATATCCTCGCGGTCGGCGATTCCTTCACCGAAGGGTGGGAGGTCAATGACGACGACAGCTGGCCCGCCTATCTCGAAAGGATGCTCCGCACGCCGGTCGTCAATGCCGGTGTCGGCGGCTACGGCACCGACCAGACCATCCTGCGCGCCGAGCAGATGCTGCCGATCGTCAAGCCGCACACCCTGATTATCGGCATTCTCGATTTCGACCTCGCGCGCACCGAGCACACCAGCTTCCATGCGCCCAAGCCATGGTTCTCGGTCGACAACGGCGTCCTGCAGCAGCACCCGCCGTCGGCATCGAAGCCGCCGTCCGACGAGTGGTGGCGCAGCATCCTGCTCGGCCTGCGCAGCCCGCTGGGCTATTCCGCCGTCGCCGATTTCGTTCTCGCGCGACTGGCGCCCGGCTACTGGCATGGCACCCGCGCCTACGAATTCGCCAGGTCGGACCACATCGACGGGGTTCAGGTCACGTGCCTGCTGCTCGAACGCCTCAAGCCGATGGTCGCCAAGGACAATGTCCGTACCCTGGTCTTCCTGCAGTATTTCGCACCGACGACCTTGGAAAACGACGAGCCGCCCGAGGACGTCCGCACCGTGGCGGCCTGCGCCCGGCATCAGGGCTTTGAGGTGGTGGATCAATTCGCATCGCTGAAGGCCTTGACCCGGCAGGATCCGGAAGCCTTGCGCCGGTACTACTGGGTCAACAGCGATGCCGTCTTCTATCGCCACATGAACGGCCAGGGTAACCAGCACGCCGCCAAGCTGCTGAAGAAGGCATTTGCCGACCCCCTCATGGCACATGAATGAATCCGCCTGCGGGGCAACCCCTCGGGGTCGTTCCGCGTTTTGCCACGATTGCCCGTCAGGTCTGGTGCCCGTCAGGTCCGGCCCCGGGACAAGTCTAGCCGACAGGTCAGAAGGCGAGAGGAAACAAGAACGTGGACATGGGTGACAGCTTGGCCGGCAGCAAGCCGCGCGGAACCTCGCGCCTCTCGACCGGACGCCTGACGAACGCACTGCTCCTCCTGGCGTCGCTGGCGGTTTCCTCCGTCATCATCGAGCTCGGCTTCCGTGCCCTGACGGACATCCCCATCCTGAAATGGGAAGATTGGCGCCATCGCCACATCGCCTTCAATCGCCTGGGCGGACATGCCGACGTGGACCCCACCTTCGGCTGGAGCTTGAAGCCCAGCTTCAGCTCGCCGGGCCACAATACGCTGCAGCACGGCATCAGGCGCAACGGCACGGAAACGGAGATCCGCACCGGGCACGTTCTGGCGGTAGGCGATTCCTTCACCGAAGGATGGGAAGTCGAGGACCGGGAGAGCTGGCCCGCGCATCTGGAAGCCATGACCGGCACGCCGATCGTCAATGCCGGCACCGGCGGCTACGGAACCGACCAGATACTGATGCGCGCCGAGCAGATGCTGCCGATCGTCAAGCCGCACACGCTGATCATCGGCTTTCTCGATTTCGACCTCGATCGCACCGAGCACGTCACCTTCGGGGCGCCCAAGCCGTGGTTCACGGCGGAGAACGGCCAGCTCCAGTTTCACCCGCCGGCAGCTCTCGAGCCGCCGCCGGAGCCGACGTTGATGCATCGTGCCGCGATCGGCCTGCGCGGGCAGCTGGCCTATTCCGCCGTCGCCGACTTCATCCTCGCGCGCCTGGCCCCGAGCTACTGGTACGGCACCCGCAAGCACGAATACGTGAAGTCGGACCTCATCGATGCGGTCGATGTCACGTGCCTGCTGTTCGAACGGCTGAAGCCCATCGTCGAGCGGCAGAAGGTCCGCACCGTGCTGTTCATGCAGTATTACGCGCCGACGATCCTGGAGAACGACGCCCCGCCCGACGAGCCTCAGCAGGTCATGGCGTGCGCCGAAAAGCTCGGCTTCGAGGTGGTCGATCAGTTCGCGTCGCTGAAGGCGCTGACCAGGCAGGACCCCGAGGCCTTGCGCCGCTATTACCTGAACGACGGCGAGGTCTACCGGCACATGACGAACGAGGGCAACCGGCACGCGGCAAGGATTCTGGAAAAGACGCTGCGCAGGACGACAGCCTCGCCGCGCGTGCTTGCCCCTACGCCAGCAAGCCTTGAAGCACAGAAGCCGTAGGCAGGTCGCGACCGACAGGCCGCCAACGATCCCTGGGCACGTCGAACAGCGAATAGACCGTGTTCACGACGGATGCGACGGTGAGATAGTCGCGAATGTCGAAGGTCTGCGGACTGTCGGTCCGGGGCTGCAGCTTCTGGAAGTCGAACGGCCTTCCCATCGCCTTTTCCAGCTTCGGGTCGAGCGACAGGTGCGCGGGCGAAGCAACCGCACGCTCGTCGGCGAGGTCCGAGGCCCCGACCACCATGCCCGGCCGCACGCCCTTGCCGCCCAGCAGGATGGTGTTGCAATAGGGGTTGTGGTTCGTGCCGGTATTGTCGATCGGCGCGTCGGGTGACCGCAGGGTCCGGCTGAACTCGCTCGCGACCATGACCGTGGTGACGTCGAGAAGCGACCGCTTCGAATCGTATGGCGTCTCGATCAGCCCGTCGAAAAGGGCAACGAGGCGATCCATCGCCGTGGCGAACATCCGCGGCTGACGGCGCGCCAGCTCAGCCGAATGCACGTCGAAATCCTCCGGCAGGAGGTAGACCGCCGAGCGGGCGATGCCGAGGCGAAAGCACTGCGCCATCAGCGAGACCGACTGGTCCTCGACGCTGCCGGCGGGGTCCGGCCTCTGCAGCTGCGCAAGGCGGCGATGCATCTCGCCGGTCATGGCGAGGCCCGACAGCATGGCGCCGGCGCCACCCGCGAAGCGGCCCGGGCCGGCGGCATTGGCCGCGATCCGTCCGCGCACGAAATCCATAAGCTCGTCGCCCGGCTGGACGGGAGGGACGTTCCTGAGCTGCTGCGCGAGGCTGGCCACCGACTGGGGCCTGAGCGACACCACCCGCGTATTGTTGGTCAGGTTGCTCATGATCTGGTTGGTCGGCACGATCGCGTCGAGAAGGTCCGGCGTGCGGCCCGACGTCTGCCCGTTGAGATGCGGCACGAACGATTCGCCGCCGAACGGCTGGCCCGTCATGAGGAAGTTCACGTTCTGCAGATGCCCGTCGAAGCTCGGCGTCATGAAGACGCCGTTGAGCACGCTGAAGCGATCACGCAGCCGCGCCAACGGCTGCACAAGCTGGCTCGCCCGGCACGACGTGCCGTTGCGGCCCTGCACCAGCGCCGGCTCCTTGCCGACGTAGTTCTGGATGCGGCCGGCGGCCGTCATCGACAGGGGCCGCGCATCGTAGATGTAGGAGGCGTCGGCGCCGCCTCCCAGCATGACGAACAGGAAATAATGCGGATCCTCCGCGGTCCCGTCGGCCAGCGCCGGCCGCGCCCACGGCAGCATCAAGGTGCCGGCGCCGAGGGCGCCGAAGGAGAGGAGATTGCGGCGTGAAAGCCCGGTCATGACACGGCCTTCAGCGATGCAGCAGGAAATAGGGATTGAGCGTGAGAGCCAGCGCCATGGCCGGCACGACCTCCCGCCCCGGCCTGTCGCGATAGGACGAGGTCAGGAAGAACGTCCGCCAGGCCTCGTATTCCTCACGCGGCGCGGCGAATCCCATCAGCGCCAGCCAGAACGCCTGCAGGGTCGCGTCGTCCTTCGCCGCAGCGGCGGGCCAGGTGCAGAGACGGCCGAGCGTCGCCGCGAACCGGTCGTCGAACTTGAGCGGCGGCGCCTGGCACCATGCGCCGAGGGTGCGGGCAAAGTTGGTCAGCGTCACATGGTAGATCACCATGTTCAGCGTGTTGGGCGTGCCGTTCTGGAACGTATGCTCGCTGCCGAAGGCCGACCAGGCGCCGAGCAGCTCGGTAAGGCCGGGGGCCGGCAGGAACCAATCCAGCTCAACGGAGAGGTCGGGCGCGGCGATCCTGGCGCTGAGCTCGCGGGACAGGGCCGCGATACCCTTGAACTGCGCACTCTGCGCGTCGGCAGGCGCGGCATTCGACCAGAGGGTCGCCGCCAGCGCACACGCCCCCAGCATTCGACGAAGCGAGGTCATGGCTGGCGGCCTATGTCGTCCAGCCGCGTCAATTCCTCCTGCGCCCAGCGGTACAGCTCCTGGCGGTCGCGGTCGGACATCGCCCTGCCCTTCGGCATGCGCAAGGCGGGATCGTTGGACGTAACGCGATCGGCCAGGCGTGCGAGGCTCTCCCTGGCGGAGAGCGGGTTGGACTGCGCATCGAGATGCGGGAAACCGTGTACCTTCCCGTCCGGCGTCGTCTTCCACTTCGTGAGATCGAGGCGGCCGGTCTTTGCCTCCACTTTGTCGTGGCAACGCGCACAGCTCTTGTCGAGCAGGAATGCCACCCGGCATGGCGGAGCCTCGGCGGCATGCTTCGGATCGATGCCGTCGTAGCAGCGCCGCGGATCGGCATCGCGCTGCAGGAAGGCGTCGCTGGTAACGATCCGGACAATCGCATTGCGCATCGCCTGCGCCGAATTCTCGACGGCTTCCGCCTCGAATCGCTTGGTCAGCCCATCGAGCCACGCCGCATCGATCGCCTGGTCTTCCGCGACCGTGTACTCGAACAGCCGCCGCATCAGGCACTGCTTGGCTTCGGGGGCCTTGCGGATGATTGCCGAGAGATCGGCGATGGATTCGCCATAGCTGTTGAGGGCCTCCTCCGTCGCCGAGCGGATGAAGCCGACTTCCCATGGCCGCTTCGACTGCGGCGAACTCTGCCATCCGGAGACGTAGCGCGACCTGTCGGCGAAGGCGAGATCGTCGAAGGTGAGATAGGGGTCCCGCGAGAAATCGTAGAAGTTCGAACCGTAGTTGCGGAAAAACCCTGCCATCGGATCGAGCTTGTAGTGACAGGTCTGGCAGCCGGGTTCGCCGATGGCCCCCTTGGCGTGCGTCTTCGGCGCCTCGACGCCGACCGGCGTCAGGTCGTCGCAGAAGTAGCGCTTGAGGATGTAGGCGGCGCGCCGACGATTGGCGTTGGTCGACGAATTGGGTAGCGCCATGCCCTGCTCGTAGCCGAAAGAGATCCATTTCCGGGCGCTGCCGAACACGGTGAGATCGACGGGCCGGAAATCCGCCACCGACCGGGGCTGATACTGCGATGGCTCGAAGCTCGCGATTTCCGCGGCGACGCGCTCGAAGCGGGCCAACGCCGTGGCCGCTGCCTCGCGGAGAAGGACGATGTTCGGCAGGGTGCCGTCCTTCCTGTTGTAGCATTCCTTCCAGGATGTTCCGCTCAGCGCGTCCAGCGGCCCATCGACGGCGCTGCCGCGGCTCAGCACCAGACCTTCCCAGTCATCGAAGGCGCGCATGACGCGCTCGTGCCATTTGTCGGTCTTCAGCGTGATGCCCATGATCGCGCTGCAGAAGTCGTAGACGTGGGTAGGTTGCGTCTTGCTGCCCACGGCCACCAGCCTGGTCAGGGCGGAACGCAGCTCTCCGACGGCCTTGTGCCGCAGCTGCTCGGCCGAGAGTCCGATATCCTCGGGATGGAGCGGCGGGTCGTCGACGGGCGCCGTGCGCAACGGCGGCATGAAAAACGGCCCCTCGAGGTCGAACAGGGCCAGGTAGTCGCCGTCATGCGCCATCGCGCGGGCGGACGCGATGGCATTGGGAAAGTCGAACACCTTGGGATCGTAGGCGCCGTCGACGTCGACGCTGTTGAACTTGAACCCCAGGAAGAAGAGATTGAAATCGAGGATGGTGTCGCCGAAACGCGAATCCTCCATCAGTCGGCGCACGGCGGCTTCGCGCGGCAGGGCCAGAAGCGCTTCGACATCATCATCCGGTCCCAGCCCTTCGCCGCCCCGCAGCACCCGGGCCGCCTTGTCGAGCCAGCGTCGATTTTCCCAGGGATCGCTGGTGGAAGATGCCTGAGCGGTCCGTTCGTTCACGCCCGGCAGCTCCATCGGACGCACGCCGAAGCTCAGATAGCCCACCAGCAAGACGCCGGCGAACACACCGAGGACCAGCACGGCAAGTCCCCAAAAGCGGAGGCGGGAGGAGCGCATGGGCGGCGGATTATTCAGCTTTGATGAAGCACTTCAAGGCTCGCGCCAGGAGCGTACCGTTTGGTGCTGAAACGAGCGGATCGAACACTTCTAGCCCCCAAATGACATCGACGACGCAAGTAGCGGACTAACGCAATTTCCTCCTTTTATATACGCAGACAAATAGGGCTTTTCTGCGGATAGGAGGTGATCGCGCGACCGATCGATACAAATGCGACGTTACGCCGGAAGTTCCCATTCCTTTGCACAATATAAGCACTTCGGCATAGGTTGCCCCCGCTTTCAGGAGGATATCCAAGATGTTGACGCGCCGCGTCTTCGCCACCGGCCTTGCCACCGCCCCCCTCGTGCAGCCGGCCTTCGCCGCCGACTGGGTCCCTGCCCAGCCGATCCGCATGGTCGTGGCCTATCCGGCGGGCGGCCCGACCGACGTCATCGCCCGGATCGTGGCCGCCGACATCGCAGAGGCACTGCAACAGCAGGTGATCGTCGACAATGTTTCGGGAGGTGCGGGCGCCATCGGCACGCGCGCCGTCGCCAAGGCCAAGCCCGATGGGCTCACCATCACCTTCGGCAACAACCAGACGCATGGAAACAACATGTTCATGCTGAAGGAGCCGGGCTACGACGCGGTCAAGGACTTCGCGCCGCTGGCCGGCGCCGGCGCCTTCGAGCATGTCTTCGTGGTGCGGAACGACCTGCCGGCGCACTCGATCCAGGACGCGATCAAGCTCGCCAAGGAGAAGCCCGGCGCGCTGAACTATGGGTCGACGGGCATCGGCTCAGGCTCGCACCTGTCGACGGAACTCTTCATGGCGCGAACGGGCATCAAGATGACGCATATTCCCTATCGCGGCGCCCCGCCGCTGGTTCAGGACCTGATCGGAGGGCGGATCGACATCTCGAACTCGACCCTGCCCAGCGTGCTGGCCCAGATCGACGGCGGCAAGATCCGGGCGATCGCGCTCGGCAGCACCAGGCGCAATCCCAAGCTGCCCAATGTGCCGACGCTGGAGGAGCAGGGCGTGACCGGCGCCAACGCGTCGTCCTGGGCCGGCTTCTTCGCCCCCGCGGGCACGCCCGCGCCGATCCTCGACCGGCTGTCGCGGGAAATCCTGGCGAGCCTCGCCAAGCCCACGGTCGTGGAGCGCATCGACAAGCTCGGCTTCACCATCGAACCGCGCGATCCCGCCGCCTTCCGGCCCTACCAGATCCAGGAGATCGCGACCTGGGTGCAGATCGCCAAGGATGCCGGCATCCAGCCCGAGGAGTAGACCGGCCATGCTCGTCCTGCATCACGCCTGGAGATCGAGCGCGTCGCGCCGGGTGCGCCTCTGTCTCGCCGAGAAAGGCCTCGAGTTCGAGAGCCGCACCGTCGATCTCACCAAGATGGAGCACCACAGGCCGGAGTACCTGAAGCTCAATCCCAACGGCGTCATCCCGTTGCTGATCCTGGACGACGGCCGCTCGCTCTATGAGAGCGGCACGATCTGCGAATATCTCGACGAGACCCATCCCGAGCCGCCGCTACGCCCGGCCGATCCCTTCGCGCGCGCCGTGATGCGCAACTGGATCCGCCACGTCGACGAGCGCATCGGCAATCTCATCGTCTTCAACTGGGCGCACTCGATGGCGAAGGTCGCCTCGCAGTGGAGCGACGCCGAGCTGGCCGAAAAGATGAAGAATGTCCCCAGCAAGGAACGGCGCGAGGCCTGGCTGCGCGCCGCCCGGCGGCCCTACACCGAGGAGGAGCGCGGCGAGGCGCGCGCCAAGCTGGTGCTGCTGCTCGACCGGATGGAGGAGATGCTGGGGCAAAGCAAGTGGCTCGTCGGCGACGCCTATTCGATCGCCGATATCGCTGTCGTGCCCTTCGTCAAGCGCATCGACGAAGAGATCGCGCCGGACGCCATGACGGCCAGCCAGCATCCCCGCGTCGCAGCGTGGTGGGCGTCGATCCAGGCCCGGCCGGCCTTCGCCAAGGCCAATATCGGGCCCTTCACGAGCGCCTGAGGCTCAGCCGGCCGCCGCCAGATCGATGGCGCGGCGATACATGGTCATCGCCGCCTCCGGCGTGTTGTAGCCGGCGTGCGCAGTCAGGGTGACGTTGTCGACCTTGAGCAGCGGCTCGTCCGGCGACGGCGGCTCCTTGCTGAAGACGTCGGTGGCGTAGTGGCCGACGCGGCCCGAGCCCAGCAGGTCGATCAGCGCCGCCTCGTCGACGACGCCGGCACGGGCGGTGTTGACGACGATCACGCCGGGCTTGGTCTTCTCCAGCCGGGTGCGGTCGAGGAAGCCGCGCGTCGCATCGTTCAGCCCGAGATGGAGACTGACGATGTCGGACTGGGCCAGCAGCTCGTCGAGCTCGACCATCGGCACGGGCGCGTTGGCGATGACCGACCGATTATAGGCCACCACCTTCAGCCCCACGCCCTGGGCGATGCGCGCCATCTCGCGGCCGATGCCGCCCAGGCCCACGATGCCCAGCGTCTTGCCGCGCAGTTCCATGCCCTGCATCGGCCGCCAGCCGCCGGCGCGCATCAGGCCGTGCATGGTCGCGATGTGCCGCGCCGCGGCGAAGACCAGGCCCATGGCATGCTCGGCCACGGTGGTGTCGCCATAGCCCGCGATGGTCGAGACCTTGATGCCGTGCTTCTGTGCCGCCGCAAGGTCGACGAAGCTCGCCGCCCCTGTGCCCAGGAAGACGATGTGCTTCAGCCCGGTGCAGGCTTTCAGCGTCGCCTCGTTGAAGTAGCTCGCGTCGTTGATCACGGTGTCGTAGCCCGCGACGGTCTTCGGGATGTCGACGTCGGCGACCGGTCCCATGTTGACCGTGATGGCGATGTCGCCGGACCCGTGGACCATCTTCCAGACGCGATCGATGTCCGGGGTCGAATCGATGAAGAGCGTTTTCGGCATCGCCGCATTCCTCTCAAAAACCATGACGCGGGCTCAGCATAGCCTGACTTCCGTCGGTCCTGGCAACGAAGGCTGGCGCGGCGCGTTCACGCGACAGACCAACCTGGAGGCCACAATGAGCGATCCCACCCGTAAGCCTGACCATCGGCAGAACAACGATATCGAACGTTCTGACGAGCCCGATCCGCGCGTGCCCGAGCGCGAGGGCGATGTCGCGGGCATCGTAGAGCCGGAGGACGAGGACCGGCGCGTTCGGCCGGGCGAGAAGCGGCCGGAAGGGATCATGCCGTAAATATTTGGCGTTTTTTGGAGGGGCAGAGTCGTGAGACTCTGAGACTCGCGCGTAAAACCCTTTTGCCATCGACATCGGAGCCGTCTCATGCCCGCTGAGACTCGTGAGACGGCCTGCCCTGCGGGACGAGGCTCTAGCCGGGGAGAGGAACAACGCGCTAAAGCGGGGGCATGGAAACCTTCGACTATGTAATCGTGGGCGCCGGCTCGGCCGGCAGTGTTCTGGCCAACCGGCTGAGCGAGGACGGCAGGTCGACCGTCTGCGTGCTGGAAGCCGGCCCCAGCGACTGGCATCCCTTCATCCATATCCCGGCCGGCTTCATGTACACGCTGGTCAATCCGCGCGTGAACTGGCTCTACACGTCGGAACCCAGCGAATGGACCGGGGGCCGGCGCATCGCCGCCCCGCGCGGCAAGACGCTGGGCGGCTCCAGCTCGATCAACGGCCATATCTACAATCGCGGCCAGCGCATGGATTTCGACGGTTGGGCGCAGCGCGGCAATCACGGCTGGGGCTATGCCGACGTGCTGCCCTATTTCCGGCGGACCGAGAAGCGCATCGCCGACGAGCCCGGTTCGGTCGATACAGCCTTCCGCGGCAGCGAGGGCGACCTGCCCATCACCGACCTGGATTGGCGCGATCCGCTGTGCGAGGCCTTCATCGCGGGCGCGGTGTCGATGGGGATCCCGCGCAACCGCGACTACAACGGCACGATGCAGGCGGGCGTGAGCTACGTTCAGCGCGTGATCCAGAAGGGCCGGCGCGTGAGCGCGGCCCGCGCCTTCCTGCATCCGGCGATGAAACGGCCGACCCTCACCGTGCGCACCAACGCCCACGCGAGCGAGATCGTGCTCGAGGGCAAGCGCGCGGTCGGCATCCGCTATCGCAAGGGCGGCCGCAACGGCATACCGATGGAAGTGCGGGCCGCCAAGGAAGTGATCCTGTGCGGCGGCACGGTGAACTCGCCGCAGCTGCTGCAGGTCTCGGGCATCGGGCCGGCGGCGCTGCTGGGGTCGCTGGGCATTCCGGTGAAGCACGCGCTGGCAGGCGTGGGCGAGAACCTGCGCGACCATTACGCACCGCGCTTCGTCGCCCGCGTGAAGAACGCCAAGACCATCAACGAGAAGAGCCACGGGCTGCCGCTCGTCGCCGAGGTCCTGAAGTACGCCTGGAACCGGACCGGCATCCTCGCTCTCAACCCGACCCTCATCTACGTCTTCTGGAAGTCCGACGAGCGCGTCGACAACTACGACCTCCAGCTCACCTTCACGCCGGCGAGCTACAAGGAAGGCGTGCAGTCGACGCTCGACGATTACCCCGGCATGACCATCGCCTCGTGGCAGCAGCGGCC
>CANIRG010000182.1 GCA_947469635.1 Rhodospirillales bacterium
CGGCCGACGCGAGCTCGGCGCGGCCGACCCACTGCATGCCGCCCTGCACGATCGGGTGCTTGATGCCGAACATCTCGGTGAAGCCCGTCTTGATCATTTCTGGATTTCCCCCGCAGCGATTCTTGGCCCCAGCATTAGCGAACCGCGGCGGCGGGCACTAGCCCCCGGAATGTCCTTCCGCAGCGCGGCTCAGGTGACCAGCGTCGCGTCGAGGGTGATGGTGGCCTTGATGACCTTCGAGAGCGGGCAGCCGGCCTTCGCCTTGTTCGCGAGCTCCTCGAAGGTCTTCTGGTCGGTGCCGGGAATCTTCGCCTTCAGCGTGAGGTGCACCGCGGTGATGGCGAAGCCGTCGTCGAGCTTCTCGAGCGTCACCTTGGCGGTGGTGTCCATCTTCTCCGCCGTGAGCTTGGCTTCGCCCAGGATCAGCGACAGCGCCATCGTGAAGCAGCCGGCGTGGGCCGCGCCCAGAAGCTCCTCGGGGTTGGTGCCCTTCTTGCCCTCGAAGCGGGCAGCGAAGCCATAGGGATAGGCCGCGAGCGCGCCGCTCTCGGTCGAGATGGAGCCGATTCCGTCCTTGAGGCTGCCGGACCAGGCAGCCGACGCCGTGCGATTGATCTTCATCGATCCAACTCCAGCTTGTGCGTGAACGTCTCGATCATGACGCGAGGATCAGTGGCCGTCGATGTAGGCCGTGACGTCGGCCAGGGTCGGGGCACGCTTGCGCAGCAGCTCCGAGAACGACGCCACGACGTTCGCATGGTCGACGTCGGGATAGAGCTTGAGCTCGACAGTTCCGCCAGCCGCGCGCCACGCCGCCGCCAACCGTACGCTGTTGCCGGGCTCGACCTTCGCGTCGGCGGCGCCATGGATCAGCAACGCCGGCGGCAGTGGCGCCTTCGCGAAGGTGATGGGCTGCACATTGGGGTCGTTCGCGCTGCTGAAGACTTCTTGCAGGCGCGGCACGGTGATCGGCAGGAAATCGTAGGGACCTGAGAGGCCGATGACCGCCCGCATTTTCATGCGGTCGACATTGGCTGCGGCGAGGTAGGGCGTGTGGGCCGCCAGCATCAGCGCGATATGGGCGCCTGACGAATGCCCCATGAGGAACAGCTTCTCGACGCCCATTCGATCGGCCGCCCAGCGGACGGCGAGAGCCGCATCCTCGAGGAAGGTGGGAAAGCGCACGTCGGGGAAGAGGCCATAGCTGGGGATGATCACCGTCGTGCCTTGCGAGGCCAGCGCCTGGCCCAGGAACACATATTCGCCTCGCTTCCCGTGATCCCACGCGCCACCGAAGAAGAAGACCACCGTCTTGCCGTCGGCGCGCGGCACGTCGGGCTGATAGTAGTCGAGCTGCTGGCGTGGGAGCGGACCGTAAGGGATGTCCTCCGTGCGCTTGTAGCCGGCGCGAATCACCGTGGTGTTGAGCAGATTGGCAGGCGTGCAACCCCCTGCCGTGGCGATCAGTGCTGCGAAGAGGCCGCGACGGGAAAGCGTCATGCCCGACAACGCAGGCCCCATCGGCTCCGTTCCACCGACCTGGTGACGCACCGCAGACGTGGATCAGTGCCTGTCGATCCAGGCGACGACGTCCTCGCGCGTCGAGGCCCGGATATGCAGCACGTCGGCGAACGCCGCCACGAGGTCGATATGGCCGACGCTACGATAGATCATCATCTCCGCCTGCGTGCCGGCGCTGCGCCAGGCTTGCGCGAGGCGCTCGCTGTTGCGGGGGTAGACGGTGGTGTCGGAGGTGCCGTGCAGCAACAGCGCCGGCGGCAACGGTGCCGTGGCGAAAGTTATGGCCTGGATGGCGGGATTGTTCGCGCCGCCAAAGATGTCGATCAGCTTGGCCGATGTGAGCGGCAGGAAATCGTAAGGTCCGGCGAGGCCGATGAAGCCGCGCAGCTTCATACGCTCGACGCCGGCTGCGGCGAGATAGGGCGTGTTGGCCGCCAGCATCGAGGCGATCTCGGCGCCGGCGGAGTGGCCCATGAGGAAAAGCTTGTCGGTGCCGATGCGGTCTGCGGCCCAGCGTACGGCCAGCGCGCCGTCCTCGATGAAGGCGGGGAACCGTACCTCGGGATAGAGCCGATAGTCCGGCACGACAACGGCGATGCCGCGGGAGGCGAGCGCCTGCGCCACGAACAGATAGTCGCCCTTCTCGCCATGGTCCCACGAACCGCCGTAGAAGAAGACCACCGTCTTGCCGTCGGGGCGCGGCTGCTTGGGCCTGTAGAGATCGAGCTTCTGGCGCGGCAGGGTGCCGTAGGGGATGTCCGCGTCGAGAATGTAGCCCCGGTTTGGCACGGTCTTGTTCAGGATGGCGACGGGCGAGCAGGCGCCCAGCAGCGACGTCAGACCCGCGAGGAGGCCGCGCCGCGCGATCGTCATGGCCCTGCGATTGCCCGTACGCGCTCGGCCAGCGCCAGCGAGGCGGTGAGGCCTGGCGATTCGATGCCGAAGAGATTGATCAGGCCGGGCACGCCATGTTCGGCCGGCCCCTGGATGGTGAAATCCTGCGCCGGTGCACCTTGCGGCACGATCTTGGGCCGGATGCCGGCATAGCCCGGCTGCAGGGCCCCGTCCTTGAGCCCGGGCCAGTAGCGCCTGACGGCGGCATAGAATTTGTTGGCGCGGTGCGGATCGACATTGTAGTCGATGGACGGAATCCATTCGACGTCCGGCCCGAACTTCGCCTGGTCACCGAGGTCTACCGTGATGTGCACGCCGAGCCCTCCCGGTACTGGCACGGGATAGATCAGGCGCGAGAAAGGGGAACGGCCGGCCAAGGTGAAATAGTTTCCTTTGGCGTAATACGCCGTCGGGATGCGGCCGGATGGCATGCCGGCGATCTTTTGCGCGATCGCTGGAGCGTGCAGGCCGGCCGAGTTGACGACCACACGACAACGCAACGCCATCGGCTCCGTTCCGCCGACCTCGATCTCGATGCCGTCATCGGTCACGCGGCCACTGTTCACAGGACTGTGAAAGGCGAGCATCGCTCCCTGCGCTTCGGCATCGCCCTGCAGCGCCAGCATGTAGGAATGGCTGTCGACGATGCCGGTGGCGGGCGACAGCAGGGCGGCCGTGCACTGGAGGTTGGGCTCCATCGCGACCGCCTCGGCGGCGCTGAGCAGGCGCATGCCTTCGACGCCATTGGCCTCGGCGCGGCCCTTGATCGACAGCAGCAGATCGCTTTCGGCGGCGTTGGTGGCCACGATCAGCTTGCCGCAATTGCGGTGCGGCACGCCGTGCTCGGCACAATAGGCATAGAGCATGCGCCGACCCTCGACGCAGGTCGCGGCCATCAGGCTTCCTTTGGGATAATAGATCCCGGCGTGAATGACCTCGGAGTTGCGCGAGCTGGTCTCGGTGCCGATGCCTTCCGCGGCTTCGAGCACGATGACCTCACGGCCGGCAAGGGCAAGGGCGCGGGCGACGGCGAGGCCGACCACGCCGGCGCCGATCACGACGCAATCGACGGTTTCCATCAGCGCATGCTAGTAGACCGCCCCTATGGGACAGGCAATATGAAGGGTGCACTGGTCACGGGTGCCGGCATGCGAATCGGCCGCGCGCTGGCCCTTGCGCTGGCCGCCGACGGCTTCTTCGTCTTCGTGCATTACAACAGCTCGGCAGACGAGGCGCGGGCCACCGTTGCCGACATCGATGCGGCCGGCGGCAATGCTCTGGCCATCCAGGCCGATCTGGCCTCCGCCGAGCAAGCCGAAGTGCTGGTCGGCAAATGCCAGGCGCCGGACGTGCAGCTCACCTGCCTGGTCAACAGCGCCTCCTTGTTCAAGCTCGATCGCGCGCCCGACGCGATGGCTGCGAACTTCGATCTGCACATGGCGATCAACCTCAGGGCCCCGATGCTGCTCGGCCAGGCACTGTTCCGTCAGCTGCCGGACGGCGAGGTGGGGCTGATCGTGAACATGCTCGATCAGAAGCTGTTCAATCTCAATCCCGACTTCCTGACCTACACGCTGTCCAAGGTCGGCCTGCAGGGGCTGACGACGCTGCTGGCGCAATCCTTCGCGCCACGGATGCGGGTGGCGGGCATTGCGCCGGGCCTGACTCTGCGCAGCGGCAGCCAGACCGATGCACGCTTCGAAGCCCAGCATACCGAAAATCCGTTGGGCGTCGGCGTCACCACCGACGACCTGGTGCGGGCGTTGCGCTTCATCGTGGCGACACCTTCCTTCACCGGCGACACGCTGGTCGTCGACTCGGGCGAGCATCTCATCGGCAGGCCGCGCGACATCGCCTTCGACAGAAAGAAGAAGGACTGACATGGAACTCGATTCTGCGCGCCGCATCTTCATCCGCGACTTCCGCCTCGCCGTCTCGATCGGCATCCACGATTTCGAACGGGATGCGCCGCAGGTCGTGGTCGTGAATGTCGACCTCATGCTGGCGCCGACCGACAGGCAGCACGGCGACCGGATCGCCAACGTCCTGAACTACGACACCGTCCATGACGGCATCGCGGCGCTGGCCGGCAGCCGCCATTTCAACCTGCAGGAGACGCTGGTCGAGGCGATCCTCGATCTTTGTCTCGCCCAACCGGGCGTGGTCGAGGCGCGGGTCTCGACCGAGAAGCCGGACGTCTACAAGGATTGCCGCGTCGGCTACGAGGCGGTGCGCCGCAAGGGATCTTGAGACGCGCCGCCCTGGTCCTGCTGCTGGCGGCGCTGATCTGGGGCTCGATGATTCCGGTGCTGGCCGCGTTGGCGCAGCACTACGACAAATGGCTGCTGTCGTGGCTGCGCTACGTGCTCGGTATGCCGGTGCTGTGGCTGGCGGTGCTGATTTCGACGCGCCCGATCGCGGCGCCGCGTCCGTTGCAATTCGGTCGCCTCTTTCGGCTGGGTGCGGCGATGGCCGTGTTCTCGGTGCTCTACACCTTCGGGGTGGCGCATGCCCATCCCGCGACGTCGGCCATCGTGCTGATGTGCGGGCCGATCTGGGCCACCCTCCTGTCGCGCGCCATGACCGGGGCGCCGACGCCGCAAGGCTTCGCCGTCACGCTTGTGCTGGTGGTGACGGGCGGCATCCTGGTGATGCTGGGCACGCCGGGCCGGGTCGCGGGCGGCTTCGGCCTGCAGGGCGGCGAGATCCTGCTGCTGATCGCCCAGCTCTGCTGGAGCTGGTACTCGATCCGCGCCCAGCAGTGGCTGAGCGATCGCGGCCAGATCGCGCTGTCGGCGCTGACCTGCTCGGTGGCGAGTGTGTTGCTGGCCGTCGTCTGCGGCGTCGTTTGGGCAACGGCCGGCATCGATCTGCCGACCCGGGCGCCGACCCTGCCGGAGGTCGGCATGATGCTGTGGATCGGCGTGCTGGGCGTCGCTGCCGCCATCCTGCTGTGGAACACCGGTGTCTCGCTGGTCGGGGTGCCGGTGGCTTCCCTGTTTTCCAATTCGGCGCCCGTCTTCGCCATCGGCATAGCAGCCCTCATGGGAAGCGAGCCCAGCCCCATGCAACTCGTGGGCGGTGCCGTCGTGCTGGTCGGCATCGCCCAGCTCCAGATCCGCCAGATGCGAGGGGCGCGATCATGAAGTGCGATATGTGTGCCGCTGTCTTCATTGCCCTGTCATGGCGATGAACCTAGACTGCGCCATCATGACCGACGAGCCCGCCAATCTGGTCCTTGAGCACCTCAAGCGCTTCCAGTCGAGCCAGGACAGGATCGAGCGTAGGCTCGACGAGCTGTTGAGGCGGGTTGCCAATTTGGAAGCGGGTCAGGCGTCCGTCATTCAACATCTCGGCAATCTGGCTGCGGCCGACGCGCAGCAGCAGCTTGCCGCCGATCGAGCCAACGAGCGTCTCGACCGTATCGAGCGCCGACTCGAGATGCACGACTCCTGATCGCCGTCAGTCGATAGCGGTCTTTTCCCGTGCATTCCCAATGACCAGCAACCGTACGTTGCTGGGCGCGTTTGCCGCCATGCTGTTCGTGGGCGCGAGCTGGGGCGCCAACGTGCCCGTCACCAAGGTGATGCTGGGCCATTTCGATCTGTTCCCCATGGCGGCGCTGCGCACCCTCTCGGCCATTGCGGCGCTGGTGCTGCTGGTATGGCTGGTCGAGGGCAGTCGCTCGCTCCGCCTCGCCATCGGCGCGGGGCGGTTCATGCTGCTCGGCTTCATGATGGCAAGCTTCTTCACCCTCTACGCGCTCGGCCTCAAGTTCAGCAATCCGATCAGCGCGGCGGCGGTGCAGGTCGCAGGCCCGCTGGTCGCCGCCGTCACCGTGCGGCTGGTCACCGGCTTGCGCTTCGACCCCGGCTTCGGTGTGGCTCTGGCCCTCACCCTGCTGGGCGGCGTGATCCTGTCGGCGAGCACGCTGTTCGGCGAGGGCCATGTGACGCTGGGCGGCGGCGAGATCGTGGTGCTGGGAAGCAACGCGCTGTGGACCCTCTACAGCCTGAAGGCCCAGACGTGGTTCGCGGCAGGCGCGAGCCAGTTGCAGCGCACTTACGTCGCTTCCCTGGCGGCGACAGGCTGGCTGGTCCTGGCCGCGGTCGTCATGGTAGCGAGCGGCGCGGCGCGTTCGCCTTTCGGGGTCGAGGGCGGCTGGATCTGGACGCAGCTCATCGTCGTGGCGATCCTGGCGAGCGGGTTCGGCGTCTACTACTGGAACGTCGGCGCCAGCCGGCTGGGTGTCGCCGTCGCGTCGCTGTGGGTCAATCTCGTGCCCTTCTTCGCCGTCCTGTGGGCGATGGCCTACGGCTTCATCCCCAACGCCTATCAGATCGTCGGCGGGCTGGTGGCCCTGAGTGGCGTTGTCTATATGCAAATACGGAAGCTATCGACCACCGCGAGATCATGACCGACCTCATCCTCGAGACCCGTAACTGCCGCTGGATCGCCGTTCCGGGCGCCGCCGACGCCCGCGGTCGCGTCAATTTCCTGGAATGGGGGAAGGCGCTCGATTTCCAGCCCAAGCGACTGTTCTGGCTGCATCATGTGGCAGCCGATCAATGGCGCGGCCGGCACGGCCACCGCGAGTCGCAACTGGTGCTGGTCGCTTTGAATGGCGGCTGCCTGGTCCATCTCGATGACGGCACGGTGAAGGAGACCGTGGCGCTCGAGGACCCGACGAAGGCGCTCTACATCGGTCCCTGGGTTTGGCACGAACTCACCGGCTTTGCGCCACAAACCGCCGTCATGGTGGTCGCGTCCTCGCTCTACGACGAGGCGGAGTATCTCCGCGACTACGAGGTCTTCAAGCGCGAGGTCGCGGAGCAGAAGCGATGATCACTTTCCTCGATATGAAGTCGGCCTATGCCG
Source organism: Rhodospirillales bacterium (assembly GCA_947469635.1). Classification (GTDB taxonomy): domain Bacteria; phylum Pseudomonadota; class Alphaproteobacteria; order Reyranellales; family Reyranellaceae; genus Reyranella. The sequence continues at coordinate 7,294 of CANIRG010000182.1, forward strand.
AGCTGAAGCCGGAACTCGATGCGGCCTATGCCCGTGTAATGGAATCGGGCTGGTTCGTGCTTGGCAAGGAGGTCGAGGCCTTCGAGGCGGAGTACGCGGCCTTTTGCGGCACGAAGCATTGCATCGGCCTCGGCAATGGGCTGGAGGCGCTGGAACTCGTACTACGGGCTTGGGACATCCGCGCCGGCGACGAGGTCATCGTGCCCTCCAACACCTACATCGCGACCTGGCTCGCGGTGACAGCCATGGGCGCCACCGTGATGCCGGTGGAGCCGATGCCGAACGGGCCCAACATCGATCCCGACCGCATCGGGGCTGCCATCACCTCGCGCACCAAGGCGATCATGCCGGTGCATCTCTATGGTGAGCCGGCCGACATGGACGCCATCATGGCGCTGGCCGGCAAGCACGGCATCAAGGTGATCGAGGACGTGGCCCAGGCCCAGGGCGCCAAGGTGCGCGGCCGGCGCACCGGCGCGCTGGGCCATGCCGGCGCGCACAGCTTCTTCCCCACCAAGAATATCGGCGCCTATGGCGACGGCGGCGCGGTCACGACCGACGATCCCAAGCTCGCGGAGCGGCTGCGGGCGCTGCGCAACTACGGCAGCCGCGTGAAGTACGTGAACATCGAGCGCGGCTACAATTCACGCCTCGACGAGCTGCAGGCGGCGATGCTGCGCGTCAAGCTGCCCAAGCTCGACGAATGGAACGAGCGCCGGCGTGTGCTGGCAGCGCGCTACGACGACAGGCTGGCGGGCATTCCGGGCCTCGGCCTGCCGCGCGCCCCGCAATGGGCGGAGCCGGTGTGGCATCTCTACGTCGTGCGCACCGAGCGGCGCGCCGAACTGGTGAAGGCGCTCGACAAGGCCGGCATCGGCTCCCTGATCCACTATCCGATCCCGCCGCACCTGCAGCAGGCCTATGCCGACATCGGCCTGGCGCGCGGCGCCTATCCGTTGGCCGAGCAGATGGCGGACACGGTGCTCAGCCTGCCCATGGGCCCGCACATGCAGCCCGAATCGGTGGATGCGGTCGCCGAGGTGGTGCGCGCCACGCTCTCCTGAGGGGCGGTTCGGCGACCACCGACGGCTGCGAAACTACATTGAGCGCACCATGGTCGGAGAACCCTTCGATTTGGTGCTTGAGCATTTGCGCGCGATCCGCAGCGAATGCAGTGAAATTCGCCAAGACCTGCGTGACCTGAAGACACGTCAGAACGACACTCATATGGCGGTTCTTGCGCTCCGCCGCGACCAAGCGCAGGACGCCGAGATTGTCGCCCATCAGCGGGTGCAGATGGATCGCCTGCGCGAGGAGATCGACCGGATCAAGGTTCGCCTCGATCTGAGGGATGGCTGACGGTCATCCTGTCAGAGATCGGCTGGCCACGGAGCCCAGCCAGGCCGCCAGCGCCGTGAGGGCGGCTCCCCAGGCGATATCCATCATGGCCAGCCGTACCGTCCAGGCGCGCAAGGTGGCCAGGTTGGTGAGGTCGTAGGTGCCATAGGCGCAGAGACCCAGCACGGCTCCGAGCCAGAGCGCGCGCTGCCAGTCGCCGTCGGCCTTGGGGATGGCCAAAATCATGATGGCGGCCGGATAGAGCAGATAGAACAGGAGTGCGGCGTCCCAGCGCGGCGTGTCCCGCAGCAGGGGGCCGAGATCCCGCCTGAAAATGCTTCCGGCCACGGTTCCGAGCCAGAGGAGGTCGACCGCCGCAAACGGGACGGCCACCGCGAGGTAGGTGAGGATGGTGCTTCTCATCGGGGATTGATACGAAGGTGTGGCGTGCGGGGATCGACCGAAAACGACGGGCGGGAGGCTTTCACATGAAAATCGGCGCGGTGATGTTCTTCACCACGGACTCCATGCAGCCAGCCCCGCTGGGGCGGGCGCTGGAGGAGCGCGGCTTCGAATCGCTTTGGGTGCCCGAGCACACGCATATCCCGTCTTCGCGCAAGACGGCCTCCCCGGCCGGCGGCGGGCTGATCCGGCCCTATTACGACATCATGGACCCGTTCCTGGTGCTCAATGCGGCGGCCACCGTGACCACGAAGCTCAAGATCGGCACCGGCATCGCCCTCGTGGTCCAGCGCGATCCCATCGTCACCGCCAAGATGGTGTCCTCGATCGACCAGCTTTCGGGCGGCCGCTTCCTGTTCGGGGTCGGCAACGGCTGGAACCAGGACGAGATCGAGAACCACGGCACCGAGTTCAAGTCGCGCCACAAGCTGGCGCGCGAGCGCATCGAGGCGATGAAGGCCATCTGGGCCTCGGAGGAGCCAGAATATCACGGGGAATTCGTCAATTTCGACAAGATGAAGCAGTGGCCGAAGCCCCGGCAGCAGCCCCATCCGCCGATCATCGTGGGCGGTGGCTTTCCCCATGCGGCGCGGCGGGCGATCCGCTATGGGGACGGCTGGATCCCGCGCGACGACTGGCTGGAACGCGACGGCATGGGCGTCATCGACCAGTTCCGCAAGATGGCGACGGACGCCGGCCGGGATCCGGCCAGCCTGCCGGTCAGCATTTTCCGTGTGCCCGAGAACATCGAGCGGCTGCGGCTTTGCCAGAAGATCGGCATCGACCGGGTCGTCTTTTCCCTGCCGGCCGAGAAGGAAGACAAGATCCTGCCCATTCTCGACCGCTGGGCGGCGCTGCAGCAGCAGGTGAATCAGGGTTGATTGCGTCATCCCCAAATAAAGTGGGAGCCTTTTGAACCGGACTGCGTTGCATCCAGTGTCAAAATAATCGAGGGATATCGCAACCATGCTGAAGTCACTGATCGCCGCAATCGGCGTCGCGTTATTGTTGGGCGCGTGCAGCTCGTCACCACCGCCCCAGGCCGCCGCGCCGCCGCCGCCGGCCGCGCCGGCCCAGGCGCCGTCGTACCTGGTGTTCTTCGACTGGGACCGTTCGGACCTGTCGAACCAGGCGATTGCCACGATCAGGCAGGCCGCGGCCGCCTATAAGACCAGCGGTAATGCCCGCATCACCGCCGTCGGCCATACCGACAGCTCCGGTCCGCCGGAATACAACCAGGCTCTGTCGCTCCGTCGCGCCAACACCGTCAAGCGTGCCCTGATGCGCGAAGGCGTGCCGGCGGCGGCGATCGACGTAGCCGGCCGCGGCGAAACGCAGCTCCTCGTCCAGACGGGCGACGGCGTGCGCGAGCCGCAGAACCGCCGCGTCGAGATCACGGGCCTGCAGCAGCAGGGCCAGGTCCCGGCGATCTTCTCGGACCCCCGGTCCTACTGCAAGGCGCTGAGCGACAAGTATCGCCAGTATCGCCTGCCCTCGACCAACAGCCCGGAAGCGATCGCGATGTATCGCTGCGAGCAGGGCGACACCGATGCCGGCATCCCGGTCCTCGAGGACGCTCTGATCGCCGCGAAGATCCCGCTGCCGGCCCCCGGCTATCGCTGGCCCGGCCGCAGCTACTCGCCGAGCTGAACGACCCAATGACGGGTGACCAGCCTCAGGGCTGACCCACCCAACGGAAAAGGCGGCCCTCGTGGCCGCCTTTTTTGCGTGGCGGCGACGCCGTCAGACCCCGCCGGGGCGCTCCCCCGACTCGCCCGCCGAGAAATGGGCGTGCACGACGCGCCACTGGCCGCCTTGCTTGTGGAACACCATCGTCGAGCGGCTGACGAAGGTCTGGCCCTGGTAATGGAGGTCGCGCGGCGGTTGGCCCGTCCCCACCCAGTTGCGTTGCGTGTTGCGGTGGCACCACAGGACGGCCATGTCGCTGCCGATCTCGCCGCCGATGTCGAACGGCGTCCAGTAGGAGCCCTTCACGTTCGTGCCGTAGAACGCCCACAGCCGGCTCCAATGGGCGGCGCCGTTGTAGGTGTGGCCATTGAGATTGAAGAAGGTGGCGTGCGGCGCTTCGCTCCAGATGGGCTCGATGCCGGGCCAGTCGAAGCTGCCGTTGGCGACGAGATATTGCTCATGCAGCTCCAGGAGCTTGCTGCGGTCGGCGTCGGTTCCGCCGACGATCTTGGTTTCTGTCATGCCTGTCCTTCAGTCCGCTTTCGCCCCCGACTTTAGCACCACCTCGCGCCACTTCACCGTCTCCTGCTTCACGAAGGCGCGGGCCTCGTCGACCGTGCTGCCCACGGCCTCGGCGCCGACCGCGGCAATCTTGGCGCGAAAGGCCGGGTCGGCCGATACCTTGGTGATCGCCGCCGCCATCCGGTCGAGGATCGGCCGTGGAGTCCCGGAGGGCGCGGCCACCATCTGCCAGGAGATGGCGGAGTAGCCCGGCAGGCCCGACTCGGCGATCGTGGGAAGGTCGGGAAGCTGGGGCGAGCGCGTGTCCATGCTGATGGCGAGCGCACGCAGGCCACCGCTCCTGATGTGCGGCAGGATCGCGGGCAGGTTATCGATCGTGACCTGGACCTGGTTCGACAGCAGGTCGACGAGAGAAGGCCCCGTGCCGCGATAGGGGACGTGCTGCCACTGTACGCCGGCCATCGTCTTGAACAGCTCGCCCGCGACATGGGAAGTCGAGCCGACACCCGCCGAGGCATAGAACAGCTTGAGCGGGTTTGCCTTCACATAGGCGATCAGCTCGGCGACATCCTTGACCGGCAGCGAGGGGTTGATCACCAGCACGTTGGGCTGGAAGGCGAAGAGGCAGATCGGGTCGAGATCCTTGTCGGGATCGAA
>CANIRG010000183.1 GCA_947469635.1 Rhodospirillales bacterium
CGCTGCTGCCGTGCCAGCCGATCGACCGCGTCGATGCCGGCAAGACGCCGGGCGCCGTCGTGGCGGCGGCGATGCTCGACGCTGCCTATCAGCTGAAGTGAGGAGGCCATCATGCGCACCCTGCTTCTGGTCGAGCTCAAGGGCGGCAATGACGGGCTGAACACCGTCATCCCCTACGCCGACCCGCTCTATCGCCAGCTGCGCGGCGGCATCGGCGTCGCGCGCGAGCGGGTGGTCCAGCTCGACGAGCGCGTCGGGCTGCACGAGAAGCTCACGCCGCTGATGGAGTCGTGGAAGGCGGGCGACCTCGCGATCCTGCAGGGCGTCGGCTATCCCTATCCCAACCGCTCGCATTTCCGCTCCATCGAGATCTGGGACACCGCCTCGGCGTCGAGCCAGACGCTCAGCGAGGGCTGGGTGGCGCAAGCCTATGAAGGCACGAAGGTTCCGATGGGAGCGGGTGTCGACTGCATCGTGGCCGACACCAATTCGCTGCCGGTGATGGGGCCGGGCCTGCGCACCATCGTCATGCAGGATGCCGAGAACTTCCTGCGGCAGGCGAAGGGGCTCAAGGGCGCCCCCGGCATGGGCGACGGCGGCAATCCGGCACTGCGCCATCTCCTGGCCGTGCGCCACGAGGTCAATGCTGCGGCGGCGGGGCTCAGCGACAGGCTGCACGATGGGCCGGCACCTGCCCATGCCTATGGCGAGGAGCTGGGCCTCGGCCGCCAGCTCGATCTCGCGACCCGCATCCTGCTCGCCCGAGTGCCGGTCATCGCCATCAAGGTGGCGCTGGGCGGCTTCGACACCCATGCCAACCAGATGCCGACCCATGAACGCCTGCTGGGCGTGCTCGCCGCCGACCTCGCGGTGCTGCGCAGGAACCTGATCGCCGCCGACCTGTGGAACGACGTGGTGGTGATGACCTATTCGGAGTTCGGCCGCCGCGCGAAGCAGAACGCCAGTGGCGGCACGGATCACGGCACCGCGGCCCCGCACTTTGTCATGGGTGGCAAGGTCAAGGGTGGCCTGCACGGCGCCTATCCGTCGCTGTCGGACCTGCAGGACGGCGATCTCAGGCACAGCGTCGATTTCCGCAGCGTCTACGCCGCGGTGGCCAAGGGCTGCTGGGGCCTGCAACGCGACTTCGGCCAGCGCGACCGCCAGCCGCTGGCGTTCCTGCCGTCGACCTGATTCTCGCTCGAGCTCAGATTCCTCCCCTTCGCAGAGTGCGCGAAGGGAGGGGTCATGAGCGCCAAATGGAACGTTCGACCCCTCCGTCGCCGTATGACGGCGCCACCTCCCCGCGCTTCGCGCAGGGAGGAAAGCTTCGACGCCCTACTTCTTGAAGAACTGATCCTGCAGGGAGCCACGCTGCGCCTCGATGCGGATGTACCAGATGAGCAGACCGGCCACGATCTTGATGGCGACCGGCAGGACGATATAGACGACCACCAGCGCCGTGGTGCCGTACTCGCCCTTCGACGGGTTGAACCCGAGGATGGCCGCCACAGGCAACGAGCCTGCCGCGCCCAGGGCCGTCGCGAGCTTGGTCGAGAGCGCCCACAGGCCGAAGTAGGTGCCGGTCTTGCCCTGGGTGTCGCCGCCTTCGGGCGCGTTGATGATGTCGGCCAGGATCGATGGCGGCAGGCCATAGTCCGCGCCGATGCCCATGCCCGTCACGATCGAGATCGCCACGAACCAGGCGAAGTCGCCGGGTCCGATGAAGAGCGCCAGCGACATGGCGACGGAAGTGAGCACCATGCCGATGAACCAGGCACCGGCCTTGCCCAGCCGCTTCGACAGCAGCAGCCATAGCGGCACGCTGGCGGCGCCGGCGATGAAGTAGGTGAGCAGGATGATGCCGGCCTGCAGCTTGCCGCCTTTCAACACATGCTCGACGTAGAACAGCATCACCGTGACGGCGACTCCCAGCGCCGCGCCGTTGACCACGAACACCAGCAGCAGGCGGCGGAACAGGCGGTTCTTGAGCGGGGCGAAGAAGGTGATGAAGGGGTTGCGCTCGGTGTGGATGACCGGCGGATGGACCGAGGGGCCTGCCCACAGCATGGTCGGCGTCGAGAACACGATGATGATCGGCAGGAAGATCAGACCGAGCGTCATGTAGCCCACCGACTCGCCCAGCTTGGCGGTCAGGACCGTCGGCAGCACCACGGCGATGGTCATGCCGAGGAGGCCGAACACCTCGCGGCCGACGGTGACCCGCGTGCGCTCGTTGTAGTCGTCGGTCAGCTCCGCGCCGTGGGCGTGGTAGCTGATCGAGACGCCGGAATAGCCGAGATGGACCAGCAGGAGCGCCGCCATCAGCCACGCCGCCATCAGGGTCTGGTTGCCGAACCAGGCGTCCGGCGGATCGAACAGCATGTAGAAGCCGCCGGCCAGGAACGGCGTCATCAGGCCGACGAAGGCGAGGCGCCCGCGCCGCCCGTAGCGGGTGAAGCGGTCGCTGATCAGCCCGATCACCGGGTCCTGGATGGCGTCGACCACCCGGGCGATGATGAAGAGCGTGCCCATCACCGACAGTGAAAGCTTCAGCACCTCGCCGTAGAAATGGCTGACGTTCAGCACCACGGGCAGCGCCGCCATGGCGAGCGGCAATTGCAGCGTGGAATAAGCGACCAGACGGCCAAAGCTTATTTTCGCGGACCCGGCAGTGCCGTGTCCGGTTGATCCTGGGTTCACCCGCTAAAGCCTTCCTGTATGACAGGCCTTGCCCGGCCGGCCGATTGTTACCAACCGTTATATATGCCGGAAGTGCGCCTGCAATACGTCAGTGCGCCGGGTCGAGAAGCCGGCGGCGCAATATGCGAGATAATAGCGCCACATCCGCCGGAATCGCTCGTCGAAGCCCAGCCCGGCCACCTGGTCGGAAACGCCGTCGAAGCGCCGCAGCCAGGTTTCGAGCGTATGGGCATAGTCCATGCCAAAGCTGTAGAGTTCGGCGATCTTGAGGCCTGCCTTGCGGCAATTCTCGGCAAGGTTCTGGCGCGACAGCAGCATGCCGCCGGGGAAGATGTAGGTCTGGATGAAGTCCGGCCGCCGCCGGTAGGTCTCGAAGAAATCGTCGGCGATGACGATGGCCTGGACCAGGGCCGATCCGCCCGGCGCGACGTGGCGCTTCAGCGTGGCGAAATAGTCGGGCCAGTAGCGTTCGCCCACCGCCTCGACCATCTCGATGGAGACGATGTGGTCATAGCGCCCTTCGAGGTCGCGATAATCGCGTAGTTGCAGATCGACCCGATCGGCCAGCCCGGCCCGCTCCAGCCGCGCGCGCGCATACTCGAGCTGCTCGCGTGAGATGGTGATGCCGGTCACCCGCATGCCGCGCCGCGCCGCCGCCTCGGCGAAGCCGCCCCAGCCGCAGCCGATCTCCAGGATGCTGTCGCCCTGCTTGGCCCCGATCTGGGTCAGGATGCGGTCGTACTTGTCGGCCTGCGCCGCCTCCAGCGGCTTGCCTGGCTGGCCCTCGAACAGGGCCGACGAATAGGTCATCGTCGGATCGAGCCACAGACGGTAGAAATTATTGCCGAGGTCGTAATGGGCGTGGATGTTCTTCCTGGCACCCTCGCGCGAATTGTCCCGCCGGCGATGCAGCAGCTTCAGGATCAGATTGTGGAAGGGGTTGCTGCGCGTCATGCCGGCCAGCGCCTGATCGTTGTCGGCCAGGAGCCCGATCAGCCGCGGAAGATCGGGCGAATCGCAGTCTCCGTCCATGTAGGCTTCGGCGAAGCCCATGTCGCCGTCGAGCAGCACCCGGCGGAAGAAGCGCCAGTGGCGGACCTCGATCGCGGCGTGCGGCTCGGCGCCGGCGGTGCCGAAGGTCCGGGTCGAGCCGTCCGGAAGCTGGACCGTCAGTCGCCCGATATGGATACGATCGAGGGCCTTCAGCACGAAACGGGAGGCGAAGGTCATGGGCGGCTCACAAACTCCAGTGGCGGCACAGGTTTCCGATAAAATTTCGCCTGCTTCCGCCAGAGTTTCAAGGCCTGCCAATGGATTCGGGCGGTGACTCCGAGGGTCATGGTCGGGTTGGCGAGGAAACGCCACAGGACCGCCCGGTCGGTGAGGGGCTCGCGCCGGCCGCCGACGGATGTCGCCAGCATCAGGCCCTGGGCGTCGTGATAATTCACATCGACGTGGGCCAACCCATCCTCCAGCCGGAAGCGGAAGCGATAGCTTCCGTCGACCGGCAGGAAGGGCGAGACGTGAAACACCTTGCGGCTGTCGAACCATTCGTCCGGCGCCACGGGATGGCCGTCGGCGTGGCCGACGAGATAGCAGTGGCCTTCGCCGAAGGTGTTGTTCACCTCGCACAACACCGCGCGCAGGCGGCCGGCGCGGTCGCGGCAGAACCAGAAGCTCACCGGATTGAAGACGTAGCCGAAAAGCCGCGGCAGGGTCATCAGCGTGATCGCGCCGTCGCACGCTTCGCCGAGGCCATGGTCGGCGAGGAGGCGCCGGAGCCAGGGGGCGAGATCGCCGCCGTCGCGCGCGCCATGGTCGGCGCGCCGGAAGGCAAGCAGGCCGGGCCGTTCGAGCTTGAGCCAGCGGCCGGCCGCCGTCTCCAGGGTATCGAGCTCGAGGCACAGATAGGCCAGGCGATAGCGGAAGCCATGGACGCGCGGCCGCAGCCGGCGATGGACCACCATCGCGGCGACGATGGAGTGGAGGGTCATTCCGCCGGCACCAGGTCGGTCGGCAGGCTGGCGTGGGCATGATCCCCGGCGGAAGCGCGCCACCATGACGGCGCGGCGCCGAGCTGCGCGGCGACGGACAGGCCGGCCGACAGAGCATCTTCGTGAAAGCCGTTGCCGCAGTAGCTGCCGGCGAAGTAGACACCGCGCTCGCCCTGGATCTGATGCAACCCGCGCTGGGCGCGGATGGCTCCGGCGTCGAACATCGGATGCTCGAAGGTGAACCGCCGCAGCGTTGTGTCGGGATGGGGCGGCCGGCAGGGATTGACCGACACGAAAAGCGGCGTGGGGTCCGCCAGGCTCTGCAGGCGGTTCATCCAGTAGGTGACGCTGGCGGGCGGGCCCGCGGTGCGCCTGTCGGCGACATAGTTCCAACTCGACCAGACGGCGCGTCGCTTCGGCATCAGACCTTCGTCGGCATGCAGCCAGATCTCGTTCGACGAATAGGCGAAGCTGCCGAGGAGGGCGCGTTCCCGCGGGCTGGCGTCGGCCAGCAGGGCGAGCGCCTGGTCGGCGTGGCAGGCGAGCACGACCTTGTCGAAGCGGTCCCAATGGCCCAGCGCATCACGGACCAGCACGCCGTCGCCGTCGCGCTTGACCAGCGTTGCCGGCGTGGCGAGCCTCGCCCGCTGCCGCAGCGGCGCGGCGATGCGCTCGACATAGGTGCGGCTGCCGCCGCACACCGTGCGCCAGTGAAGCTGCGGCCCGACGCTCAGCAGGCCATGGTTGTGGAAGAAGCGCGCGAAGGTCTGGGCTGGATAGTCGAGCATCCGCCGGGGCGGCGTGGACCAGATGCACGAGGCCATCGGCACGAGATAGCGGTCGCGGAAGGCCTGGCCGAGGCCTGCCTGGGCGATGAAGTCGCCCAGGGTGAGGTCGAGATTTTCCGCGAGCGCAAGCAGGCGTGGCGCCAGCCGGTTGAAGCGCAGGATATCGCGCGTCATTTGCAGGAAGGAAGGTCGCAGCAGGTTCCGTCGCTGGGCCAGGTAGCTCGTGTAGGAGCTGCCGTACTCGAAGCGGCCACCATCGAGGCTGACGGCGAAGGACATGTCGGACGGTTCGGTCGCCACGCCGAGCGTCTCGAACAGCGCCACCAGGTTGGGATAGTTGCGCTCGTTGAACACGATGAAGCCGACATCGACGGGCTGCGCGCACTCCTGCGCCGGCACGTCGACCGTGCAGGCGTGGCCGCCGAAGCGCGCCTCGCGTTCGTAAACCACGACGTCGTGCTGTCGGCTGAGCGACCACGCCGCGCCCAAGCCCGCCACGCCGGCGCCGATGACCGCGATCTTCATGTCCGCTACCTTAACCGTTCTGTCGAGGACTACAGATACGGTGCGAGCGGCCGGACGGATGACGTTGGTGTTTTGGGAGCCTCAGCGTCCCGCAGCGACCAGCGCCGCGAGGCACACGACGGCCACGGCCAGGAGAAGCCTGAAGCGCAAGGAGTGTGGATAGATTCGGCCCTCGGGGGCGTCGCTGGTCATTGTGGTGGATCCTCGGGTACGCGACCGGACGTACCCTAGGCTTGTGTCCTTACGGAGGCCTTACCGAACCCGAGACGCCGCGCCGCGTTCATGAGCGCGGGCACACCGGAGGGCTATGCATCTTCAGTGAAACCAGATCGGCGGTCACGCTGACCAGCCCGGTATCGACGGTGAAGCGGTCGAGCACGCCCGAGTCGAAGGCCAGCGCCGTCACGGTGAACAGCGGACGCTGATCCTGCTGGCGTCCGCGGGTGAAGCTCATGGACACCGGCCAGGATTTGCCGGCGGGGAGCGACACCGGCTTGTCGGCCGGCCGTGCCGCGCGGATGGAATCGAGCGCCGTGACGTCGATCAGGAAGACGTCGCCGATCACCTCGGCGTCGAAGGCCAGGGCAGGGAAGGAGGCCGCGCCCGCCCCCAGCCGCTCGATCAGGTGGCGCATGGCGGCGACGGGCATCATCGTGGCTGCCGGCAGCATGAGCGGTCCCGGGCTGGAGGAGGGGGCGATCTCGGCGCGAACCTCCTTGCCCGTCCGTTCCACGCGGCCTTTGCTTTCGCGCTCCGTGCCATTCTGTATCTGCACGGCACGGTAGCGAAACATGTTGCCGCCCTTGCTTTCCTCGCCATCGAGCTTGGACGCGACGCTGATCTTCCACGCCGCCGTGAGGGCGATCTCGGTGGTGATGTCGCGCTTGAGCCTCCAGCCCGAGCAGTCCTGCGTCAGTTCCTGCAGGGCCGTGCCGATGCGCGGCGCGTTGGGCGCGGCGCCCAGCCTAAGGGCATATTCCGCGCGATGCGGCTGCAATTCGGCCGCCGCCATCCCCGGGAACAGGAGGGTCGCGAGGGCGAGAACGATACACATCGGGCGGGTCATCGCGGCACCTTGCGCAGGAGGTCGGCGTCGGTCAATCGTGCGGGACATGCCGTTCCAACGCACCGTTCCGCCGATGGCTCCGATCCCCTTCGAATTCCTCTGCGCCGGCGAGCGGCTGGAGGCGCTGCCCGCGGGCGCGCTGCACTGGCCGGCGCGCCGCCTGCTTGCGGTCGCCGATCTCCATCTGGAGAAGGGTTCGTCCTACGCCGTCAATGCGCTGAAGCTCCTGCCGCGCCACGACACGCGCCAGACGCTGGCGGGCCTCTCGGCCCTGATCGACGCGCTGCAGCCCGAGACCGTGGTGTGCCTGGGCGATTCCTTCCATGACCGCGATGCCGTCGAGCGGCTCCTGGACGCCGAGCGGGCCGAGATCGAACGGCTGACGGCGCGCGCCCGGTTCGTGTGGATCGCCGGCAACCACGATCCCGCGCCACCGCCGGCCGGCTGGGGCGAAGTTGCCGAGGAGATCGGCGATGGGCCGCTGATGTTTCGCCACGAGGCCCAGTTCGGCGCGCGTGACGGCGAGGTGTCGGGCCACTACCACCCGGTGGCGGCGCTCACGGTGCGCGGCCGCGGCTTTCGCAGGCGCTGCTTCCTGACCGATGGGCGGCGGGTGATCCTGCCGGCGTTCGGCGCCTACGCCGGCGGCCTCAACGCGCTCGATCCGGCGATCGCCCAGCTCTTTCCCGACGATTACGATGCGCTGATCGTCGGGCGGGATGCAGTACGTCGCCTGTCGTGGCGTCAGCTCAGGCCCGACGCCACCCTGGCCTCGTTCGCGTGGGTGCGCGAGGTCAGATAGCTACTTCGGCAGCTCGTACTTCAGCGTCACCTCGCCCAGCCCTTCGATCCTGCCGACGGCGGTGCTGCCGGGCGGCACGAACTGGCAGGCGACCATGCTGCCGCTCGACACGATCATGCCCTTCCTGAGCGTCTTGCCGTGGTCGCCGAGCTTGTTGGCGAGCCAGGCCAGCGAATTGTAGCAGTGGCCGAGCACGTCGCCGGAATGGCCGGTGCGCACCACGGTGCCGTCGAAGGCGATCGAGCCCTTGAGGTCGCCGAGGTCGAGCTTGCTCCAGTCCTTGTTCGGCTTGGCCAGCAGCGAGCCGCCGTTCCAGCCCGCGTCCATGATCAGCGGATTGACGGCGAGGCGGCTGTAGTCGGCGCCGCGGTCCTCGATCAGCTCGAAGCCCGCGCGGGCGTCGCCGACATACTGGGCGATCGACTCCTTGTCGTAGGTCTTGGCGCCTCTGGGCTTGGGCACGTCGGCATTCACGGTGAGGATGATCTCGAGCTCGACGCCGAGCCTGGTCCAGCGATCGGCCCGCACCGACGCCTTGTGCTCGAACACGCGCTTCTTGCGGATGGGGCCGTAGGCGGGGCCGCGCAGGCCGGTCTGCTCGAAGATCTGCGGTGAGGTCAGCGCGATCTTGTAGCCGACCAGCGGACCCTGCTTCACGACCTGCTTCTTCAGGAACGCGTCCTGGATCTTGTAGGCGAGACGTTCGTCGTCGGTCGCGAACTGCGCCGGCCACCAGCCGACGACGGCCCGCGCCTTGTCGACCTGATGCAGCCACGTCGCGACCTTGGAAACGCTGAGCGCCATGTGTTTCTCCCCTTTGCTTTACGTTCCAGCGCTTCGCATAGTGTCCCCATGGCGGTCAACGCGTTGCGCAATCTCGGACCTGTGCGGTCCGGCGCCCTGGTGGGTGTCGTGCTGGCGGGCGGCGAGGGCAGGCGCATGGGCGAGGGCGTTCCCAAGCCGCTGCGGCTGCTGGGCGGTCGAACGATGGTGGCGCACGTCGTCGAGCGCCTGCGGCCGCAGGTGATGGACCTGGTGGTCGTGGCCAACGATCCGGCGCCGGCGTTCCGCGCGCTCGAGGCGGCGGTGATTGCCGATCCGCCCGATATCCAGGAGGCGGCACGTCGTGAGGGACGACGGCTGGGGCCGCTGGCCGGCATCCTCGCTGGCATGGAGTGGTCCATTGCCAATCACCCACACTCCGGCTGGATCCTGACGGTGCCGGCCGACGTGCCCTTCCTGCCGCTCGACCTCACGGTGCGGCTGTGCGGCGAGATGCACGTGCCCGAGCCCGACGTGCTGATGATCCGTCACGGCAGCCGCCGCGAACCTTCGCTGGCGGTCTGGTCGGTGAAGCTCGCGGCCGATCTCCGGCGTGCCGTGCTGGAGGAGGGGATACGCCGGGTCGAAGGGTTCGCGCATCGCCATCGTGTCGCCGAGCTGGCCTGGCCAGGCGGCGGGGCGCCGTTCCTCAACGTCAACACACCGGAGGAGCTCAGCGCGGCGGAAGCTCGGCTGGCTCGAGCTCGACCACGGTCCCGTCGATGAGCAGCTTGCCGGCATTCTCGAAATTCACCGTGATGCGGGAGCCGATCATCGACTGGATCTGGCCCAGGCCCCAGTCCGGCCGCTGCGGGTGACGCACGAAGTCGCCGGGGGAGAGCATGGCATTGCCGGGTCTTTGATCCATGGTCGTCAAGATTCCGTGACAATTGTCCTGCAAACCCCAGCCGGGTCCAAGTGGCGTATAAGGACCGCGTCTTAGCCAAGGAGCATCGCATGACCAACACTCGTCTCGCCATCGCCGCCGCGCTCGCCGCCGCGATCGCCCTGCCGGTCGTCACCGCCGAAGCCCAGGGCACGATGGAGAAGTGCTACGGCGTGGTGAAGGGCGGCAAGAACGACTGCCAGACCGCCAACTCCTCCTGTGCCGGAACTTCCAAGAAGGATGCCCAGGCCGATGCCTGGATCAGCCTGCCGAAGGGCGTCTGCGAGAAGCTGGTCGGCGGCAAGCTCACCGCAAGCTGAACATGCCGCCGGTCGCGGGCATCGGGCTGCGCGCGCCGCATCTGGCGGAGATCACGCGCGACCGGCCGGCGACCGGCTTCCTCGAGATCCACGCCGAGAACTATCTCGCGGGATCGCCGGCATTGCTGACCGTCGAACGCCTGCGGGCCGACTACACCTTCTCCATCCATGCCGTCGGCCTGTCGCTGGGATCGGCGGACGGGCTCGACGAGGCCCATCTCGCCCGCGTCGCGTCGCTGGTCGAGCGCCTGCAGCCGGCCCATGTCTCCGATCATCTGTCGTGGAGCGTGACCGGCGGGCGATATCTCAGCGACCTCCTGCCGCTGCCCTATACGGAGGAGGCGCTCGAAGTGGTCGTGAGTAACGTCGGCCGTCTGCAGGAGGCATTGGGCCGCCGGGTGCTGGTCGAGAATCCCTCCTGCTATCTCGCGTTCACGCACTCGACCTTGTCGGAGCCCGAATTCCTGAGCGAGCTGGTGCGACGCAGCGGCTGCGGCCTGCTGCTCGACGCCAACAACCTCCACGTCACGGCACATAATCTGCGGCTCGATCCGGGCGACTGGTTGGCCAGCCTGCCCGGCGAGGCGATCGGCGAGTATCACCTCGCGGGCCATGCGACCAACGACGCCGATGGCAGGCCGATCCTGATCGACGATCACGGCAGCCGCGTCAGCGACGACGTCTGGCGTCTGTTCGCCGATGTCGTGCGGCGCTTCGGGCCGCGCCCGACGCTGATCGAATGGGACACCGACATTCCGCCGCTTTCCGTCCTGCTTGAGGAGGCCGCGCGTGTCGCTCACGCTTCGTGAGCTTCAGGCGGCGTTCGCGGCCCACATCGTGGCCGATGACCGGCCCGAGCTGATCGCCGCTGTTGCAGGCGACTCGATTCCGGCCGCGGCGCGGCTGCGCGTCTACCGCCATCACGTCTTCCACAGTCTCGGCGTCGCGCTGGCCGCGACCTTTCCCACCGTGCAGGCGGTGGTCGGGGAAGCGTTCTTCGCTGCGATGGCGCGAGGGTTCGTGGTGGCTACCCTTCCGGTCCAACCGGTGTTGGCCGAATATGGTGCGGAGTTTCCGGCCTTCATCGATGCCCATGCACCGGCGCGCGGGCTGCCCTATCTCGGCGATGTGGCCCGTCTCGACTGGGCCCTGAACATCGCCTTTCACACATCCCTCGCTGGCCGCCTCGGCGCCGCAGACCTGGCGGGCATCGCGGTCGAGCAGCTGCCGTCGATGGTGCTGGCCTTGGCGCCCGGCACTGTACTGGTCCGATCGGCCTATCCGATCGACCGTATCTGGGCGGCAGCACAGCCTGGCGCCTCGGGAGACGCCGTCGACCTTGCCGCCGGAAGCGTGGGGCTGCTGGTGCTGCGCCGGCCCGACGACGCCGGTTTCGTCGCCCTTGGAGAGGGGGAAGCCGCCTTTGTTGCCGCCATGGCCCAGGGGCAGACGTTGGAGGTGGCGGCGGGGGCCGCGTTCGGCGCCGATGCCAGCTTCGATATGGCAGGGGCATTTGCCCGACTATTGGGCATTGGCGCGCTTGCTGCGATGCAACAATGACGGTTCAAATACTGGGTCGTTTGGTCGCGCAACCTATGCTGCACTGCACGACAAGCCGTCGCTGCGCGGCGTCATCGATGTTGCCTGCCGGAAGGCCGTCCCTATACTCCGCGCGCCTTGAAGGTCCGCCTTCCCCGTAGGGCGGGCGAGTAGTCGCTGCGAGTGGAGTTGCCGACGATGTCGATTACGTTGCCGCAGAATTATCGGCCGACCGATCGCGAGCCTTTCATGAACGGCCTGCAGCAGGAGTATTTCCGGCAGAAGCTGCTGAAGTGGAAGGGCGAGCTGATCGACGAATCGAACCAGACTTTGCAGAACATGCAGGAAGAGAGCCTGGCGCAGCCCGATCTCGCGGATCGCGCCACGGCCGAGACCGATCGCTCGCTCGAGCTGCGCACCCGCGACCGCTTCCGCAAGCTGATCTCCAAGATCGACCAGGCGCTGAAGTCGATCGAGGAGGGCACCTATGGCTACTGCGAGGAGACCGGCGAGCC